>JBDSHZ010000013.1:0-32216 GCA_039918235.1 Pelobium sp. | reverse complement strand
ATATTTTGTGTTGTTATATTTTTATTTACAGAAGCCTCACCTCCATTTTTGTTCCAAATGAGTTTTAGGTGTCAAGTTGACAGTGGGATTTATTTTTGGGATGATAATTTGGGCGTTCGGGCAGGCTGTACATTCATACGCCTTCAGGCATTATGCTCAGGGCCGGTATCCATTTCCATCCTTAACGCAACAGAACCGAAGCGTCACCTCGAGGAACGAGATGTATTACAAATATTAAGGATCTATTTAAATAGCATCGAGACAGTTTACAAATTAATTCCGTGGTCTGTGTCCTCACAGACCATTTTCTTTATTTCGTTCTGTGAGGACACAGACCGAGGAGTAGAAAAATAATGAATTAATTTCTCGATAATAAAGATTCATCATCTTCCAGATAGAAGTTCATAAAAGTTCTGATATCGTTTAATCCTTTATTATGTATTTCAATTTTTGATAATAAATTTTGAGTATTTAAAGTCGAATTTCTTATAATATTAACAGAAGAAATATTTTCATCATTAAAAATCATTTTTTCTGCTTCTAATAATAAATTATATCCCTTACTAAATGTAATGCCTTGCATGAATTCATTCTTCCAGCAATCGTTTTTATTTGCATAATCAGAGATTTTCTGAATCATTTCAGAATTTAAATTCTTTTTAGAGAAATATTGATCTTTTAAAACCTGTATTTCTTGATAAGGCTTTATTATATGCTCATTTCTGTATGTCTTGACGGCATAGATTAAGCCAACTATAATATCAAACCTGAAAAACCGAGAAACAATTCCATTATAAATTATTTTGTTATAAATATAGCAGGATAAAAATTTTATCCATTCAAATTATATTTATTTCGTTCTGTGAGGACACAGACCGAGGAGTAGAAAATCCCTAAGCAATCCTTGGGTAATTTCTACGCAGTAAAGCTAGATTTGCTGCGCAACAATTGATGGAGAGATGCGCATCACTTTGGAGAGGGAAAAGCATAGTTCAGTAAGGGATTTATTAAACATATTGGAAAAATACAAGTGAGATACTTGCTATTTTGTTTCCATGGTCTGTGTCCTCACAGACCATTTTTTTTATTTCGTTCTTTGTGGATACAGACCGAGGTGAAATTGATAGCAATAATTAGGAAAGCAAAAAAATGTCTTTATTGTGAGTATTTGCGTTAAGCCTGCCTGTCGGCAGACAGGGATTGAAGCGGATACCGGCCTGTGATTAACGCCCTGTGCAGTATGAGCGGAAAGCCTGTTAAAACGCCCAAATAATTATAACAATAAAACCATCTTCCAACTATCTTACATTAGCACAAAAAAACTATTTTCGCATTCAATATATATGCGCATTTTAATTCTCTCCTTTTTTGTTTTAATCCTGCTGGCGGGATGCAACCGTTCGCACCCGAAAAATAATCCGGAAGACCGTATTTTTCAGTTTGAGCCGGTAAAAGGCATTAAATATTTTGAGGTGAGGAGAGCTTTTGCAAATGGGCTTTCTTTTGATACTTTAGGTTTTCAGCAAGAGCCAGAATGGGCGGTTCGGTTTTTATCAGACACTACAGTGCAAGCTTACAGCCCAAGCATGGATAAAATGATTGATTTTGAATTGATTTTTAGTCATGAAGGAGTTTATAATTTTGCGAGGGAATGGTTTAGGGTAAAGGAAGTTAATAAAGATAGTTTGGTATTACAAAGATTAGAAGTGAATGCCAAAAAAATAGCGCATGATGTGCGTTCTGAAGTGTACATGACTTTTTATGCAGAAAAATACATTCAGGATTCTTTAAAAGCTACTGTGGAAGAATTGAGAAAACCCCGTAAAGCAGACAGCGTTTTTGTAAAGCAAAGAGTAGATGAAACCAATGCAAATCCATTAGATACTTCTAAATTTTTTGCAGCGAGAAACCCTGTGGCTTTTATTCCTAAGAGTAAAATCATCAGCATCAACAAAATATCCAATACTGATAAGCTACAAAATCAAAGTGCTTCCTACGATTATTTGTATCCGGAATATCAGATCAATATTCGGCCAGCGTATAAAAAATTTGCCTACACCATCTCTGCAATTGTAGATGAGAAAGGGAAATTGACTGTTTACCGCTTTAACGCCATGGACGATTATAAAGAAAACAGAAGAAAGGTACTCCAGGGAATTTTAGATGTTTACATTTCCAAATCAACGGAAATTATCCCTGGTAGTACATTGGGTTACAAACATAGTTCAGTAATTATACTGGACCTTATTGGTAATCCTTAAGCTTTTACAGATCTTTCTACTTCTGAAGAAATATCAGCTGCTCTTCTAGCCAATTGCTCTGAAAGCGTAGAAGCTTTAGAAATCATATCAGAAGAAAGTCTTGACGCCTGCTCAGTTAAACTTTTAGACTGTTGTTTAGCAGTTTTCATTGCCTTATCTGAAAAATCTTTTACAGCATCAATCACATCTGCAAATTGTTCTTTACCGTTTTCGTTGGTCATAAAATAGTACACTGCTGCTCCTGCTGCAACTCCTAATATTAGCCCTAAAGCTATTTTTGATTTTGTTTTACTTTCCATAATATCAATTTTTAATTTCTTTAACTTATGCCAATACCTTGCCAGAATGCTTAAAAGAATAAATATTTAACAACTGAACCTTAAAAAGATGATCATCGAAATCAAATTTTCTCTTTTGCCTGCTTCACATGTGCTAAATGGTGATGGCAATGCCAGGCATAAGTAGCTAATGCAACGTAAAGATCAAAACTCTTCTTGTGTTCAGGATGAAAATAAGTACGCCCGAAGTCTTTGGGTTCCATGCTGGAAAGTAAATAAATCCAGTGCTGGTGAAGTCCTTCAATTACATTCAAGGTGAAATTAATCGGCAATTGGTAATCTTTCAGCTTTGCAAATGCAGCCTCATCATAAGGTTTAATGGTGGGGTTTTCTTCCGTTAAAGTTAATTTGAAACGTAAAATAGCATTCATGTGGCTATCTGCACAATGGTGTACCACTTGCCTAATGGTCCAACCTTGTGGCCGGTAAGTTGTTTCCAGTTCTGCCGGCGTCAGCTCTTCCACTTCACTTCTCAATAGTGCAGGAAACTGTCTAATGGTATCAATGAAATCTTCCAGTTGCGCTAGATTATAATCATCTTCCGCAATAAATTTTCCGATCGGATATTTTAATTTTTCTAACTCTGTTTCCATTTTTTTATGCGTTGAATAATGTCATTTTTAAAGCATGGCTACCTAAGTCTCTATCGCCGTGAAGCTGGTAATATTGTGCGGCATCCATTATGTCTACTCCTTTTGAAAATAAAAGCCAAGCAATCTGCTGATCAATATACACCAATGAATCAGGTGTAATTATTTCTTCTTTCAAAAAATTCCAAGAATTTTTACCCTTAATAATAGTCCAAACACCACCAGCCGGACCAACAATTTCTACCTTTACAGTAGAGCCAACAGCTGCTTTAATTTCTTCATAGGTAAGAGGCAATTCCTGCATAACCGTCTGCAAAAAAGGATGGTAAAATTCTCGACTTAATAATTTCTGATTGTTCATGGCAAATCGGATCTGTTGTTGGTGCAACCATGCTTCCATATATTCTCTGGCAATATCAAAAGGATTTAGCGCTTTAAAATAAATTAAAAGTTCATCTTGATATTTCTCCATCATTTCAATGAGTACTTCAGTACTCACCCTTTTCATCGCATTTGTCCAATCGGAATTGAGCTCATTTAAAAAACTCAATAATTTTTCCTCAGTAGAAAATTGGCTGTCCTGCAAAAAGGAATGCCCATCTCTAACAATGGATAATCTTTTGATGCTGGTAGCTAATAAATTTGCAACAATATCTTTCACTGTGAAATTATTACTAACCGTCTGTTTATTCCAATCGTCAGGTTTTAAGCTTTTCAGCAAATCTATTAACGCTTGATTTAAATTCGGAAATAAGGATATAACATCAATCATATTGCTGTTGCAATTTATTTCAGAAAATCATTACCTTCATCATTTGAGCATTAAATTTTGTTAAAGCAAATTGTTGATAAAATTTAAATCCCGCTTACCTCGTTAATTAGCTATATGATAAAGAAGTTAACTGGAGTACTATTAGTTCTCCTATATGTAATTCAAGCTCAAGCCCAATATAAACCAGACGTTATTGTTTTAGGAGGCTCTGCGGCCGGAACGGCGGTAGCAATACAGGCAGCAAGGAGCGGTGTAAAAACATTGTTAATTGAGCCCAGCAATAACCTCATTGGGGAGGTGACTCCACTAATGGATATTCCTGCGTTTGATACAGGATTATGGAAAGAATGGAAAGATGCCTATTTAAAAGCTAAAGACTCTATCTCAAATGCAGATCCTAGAGCTGTTTTAGAAAATATTGTTCTTAAAACTAAGGACCTACAATTTTTAAAGGCCACAACAGTAAATAGTTTAGAAGAGAAAAAGAATGGCTGGGAAGTTACGGTGATGATCAATGGAAAAAAGGAAGACATTAAATGTAAAGTTTTAGTGGATGCCACAACAGACAGTAAAAATTCCATGGTTTCTTCTTTCGTTAATTTTGATCAGAAAGGAAAATTTCAAAATTTGGTGAATTACGATAGTAAACATCAGAAACAACCCTATCAACAGGTACAGAAACTTTACCGTACCAGTGGCGCGGCAGGCTTTGGGAAAGACAGTAGCCTACATTTTATTCCGTTAGGTGTTTTTATTCCTGTGGAAAAAGAAAATTTGCTCATCATATCCATGGCGGCATTTAGAGACTTTGAAACGGAGGATTTGAGAAATATAGCTTTATGGGTAAACATGGGGCAAGCAGTTGGTGCTTTAGCTGCTTACGGGCCTTTCTTTGACACCACTCCTGCAAAAGCCAATATTCGGTTAACACAAGGCGAGATGTTTACCTATAAAAGTTCACTTTATCCTGTTTTAGACATCGAGTTGAAAAGTCCTTCTTGGTATCCAATTCAGAAGATTATTGCCACTGGATTACTTCATTTAGATTTTAAAACCGGCAAGTTTAACCCAAATGATAGTGTAAAAGTAGCTGCTATTAAATCTGTTTTAATTGACCTTTATCCACGTTCTAGAATTTGGTTTATTGAAAATAGTAAAGTTGATTATTTAAATCTAGCGAATACCATTTCCCTTTTCAGTTTCACCAGCGGTAGAGATCCCATTTCAATCAAACAGGAAATTGAAGCCGATTGGAAAAATAAGTACGCCTTTAAGAGTGATTTTTCGGAGGAAAAGTTAATTTCAAAAGAAGAATTAGCGGTAATACTTAACGCTTATTTAGAACCTTTTAACGTTCGCTTAGATTTTAATGGCTATTTCTTAAGGTAATTTTAAGAAAAGCCTATTTCATAACATCCAAATAATTCTAATCAGAAATAAAAAAGCTTTGTAAATTACGGCCATGAAAATGACCATTGACGATAAAACTTTTGAGCCTTTTATAGAATACAACATGATTGAGAAGCGTATCCGATTAATTGGGATACAGCTAAATCTTGATTATGAGGATAAAATACCTGTTTTTATAGGGGTGCTGAATGGTTCTTTTATGTTTATGGCCGATTTGATGAAAGAAGTTCACATTGGCTGTGAAACCACTTTTATTAAATTGGCATCTTATCATGGTGGTACCAAAAGTTCTGGAGAATTAACAGAAGAATTAGGGATCAGCATGGATTTAAAAGGAAGGGATTTAATTGTAGTGGAAGATATTATTGATACCGGAAAAACCCTAAAATACCTTTTAGATAAACTTTGGGCATTAGAACCCGCTTCTATTAAAGTAGCTTCTTTATTATTAAAGCCGGAAGCTTTAGAATTTAAATTTGATGAAATTGAGTTTATAGGCTTTGAAATCGCCAATGATTTTGTAGTAGGTTACGGAATGGATTATAAAGGTTTAGGTAGAAATATGGCGGACATTTATCGACTTTGCGGACAACAATTACCTGGATAAATTTTTTGTTTATTCTTCTTGAAGAATAAACTCTAAATAGTTTTTTGAATTAACAATATTGAAGCCTGCTTCGGGGTAATTTTTCACAAAAAATGCAGGTGCTTTTTTCTTAACATTTTTGAACTTAAATTCAAAAGCATTTAATTCACTTCCCTTTTTTTCAATTAAGTCTATTTCCTGTTGGTCATAAGTGCGCCAAAAATAATAGTTGGCATCAATTTGTGCATTATTGTTAGATTTAATACGCTCATAAATACAATAGTTTTCCCAAAGCAATCCTATATCTTGCCTTAGCGGAACCATTCTAAAATCGTTAATTAATGCATTCCTAATTCCATTATCAAAAAAATACCATTTAGAAGATTTAGTTATCTCCTTTCTTAAATTAGAACTAAAACCGTCCAATTTAAACAAGATTTGAACTTTTGCTAGTAAATCTAAATAACTCCCAACCGTATTCTTGCTCATGCCTAGTTGCTTGCCCAATTCATCCATTGAAACTTCTGACCCTACCTGATAAGCAATCAGCCTTAACAGGTCATATATTTTTGTACTGTTCTTAATATTTTCAAAATGAAGGATGTCTTTAAGCAGATAGGAATTTACTAAGTTTTTTAAATATTCGGCTTTTTCTTCTGAACTGTCTAATTGAAAAATTTCCGGATAAGAACCAAATATCAACCGGTCGTCCAAATTCTGTTGCGTCTGTAAAATATTTTCGAAAACTGAAAGTTCCATTTGTGATATAGGATACAAATAATAAGTATAACTTCTTCCTGTTAATGGCTCTCCTGTTTGGTTTGACAAATCAAATGCTGAAGAACCGGTGGCAATAATGGTTAGATCCTCAAAACTATCAATCATTAATTTTAAGATTTTACCAATATCTGGAATAACCTGAGCTTCATCTATTACCAAAAGTTTATGTCCGGCTAAAAGGCGTTGATAATTTGCAATACTTCTATTCTCTAAAATATCTAAAACATCAGCATCTTCTCCATTTAAATGTAGGTATGGAATGTTTAAGGTTCGCTCTATCTCTTTGATCAAATGAGTTTTACCTACTCTTCTGGTGCCAAAAAGCAATAAGACTTTATTCTGATTGATTCTTTTTTGGATAAACTCAGAAACCGTTCTTTTAATTTTCATGAATATAATGAGTTCTAATTATTCAAAGATAAACAAAAAACGTTAATTCAGTCAGTTGATTGACTCAATTAACGTTAATTCAGTCAGTTGATTGACTCAATTAATGTTAACTAAACCAGTTCATAAAAAATTATGGGGTTTGAATGGGCTTTAAAATCGAAATATCTTGATAATTCTGCATTTTAAATTTCATATAAGCCATGTTAATGTAACTTCCCATTTCATACTGATTAGCTTTAATTGCAAAATTATAAGAAGGCCGAAAGTTGATCATAAAAATCAGGAGTTTGTCTCCTTTTAATCCGGTAGTTTTAGTGACCAACTCTTTGGTGAAAATCTGATCGATAAAGGAGTTCTGGTAGTCGCGCTCCATAATTTCCATTAATCTCCTGGCATTTTTTCCTTCTCTACTAAAGGCACTCCAAATTGCATCAATGCTTAACCCTGCGCCACTAGGACCAATGTTTATCAAGTCTTTATTGTTGCCCAGCCTTACCGTTTGGTTAAATGCTTTCTTGGTTTCTTCATATTTAGCTCTTGCCAACAGTACCGAATCTTTAAAAACTACTTCTGGCAAAGGAATAGACAAGCGCTGCAGGTAAATCACAACAGAATTTTGATTGGACACTTTAAGCGTATCACTTTTATAACCAACCAATGAAGCGATTAACATATCTCCAGCTTTAGCATCTATAAAAAATTCGCCTTTTGTGTTGTTGTAAATGGTCTGTTGCGTTCTTGTATTTATAACCTTAACTCTGTTCAGCCTAAACTTTGTGTCTTTATCAAACACAATACCACCTAATTTTGTATCCTGTTGCGCTAAAGCAGCTAAGGAAAAAAGGAGAACAGCAATAAATGAAAAAAGACTTTTCAATATTTATTTTTTAATCATAATTTCCTGCCCAATTTTAATGGTATTATCCTGCATTCCATTAAGCATTTTCAGCTCCTCAACAGTCAATCCAAAACGTTTAGAAATATTATAAAGTGTATCTCCTTGCTGTATTACATATTTATTACCCGTAATAATACTCGGTGCATCAGCTGTTTTATCTTGTGATTTTTCTTTAGGGATATTATTGTTGATGTCACTTAAAACCCTGTCTTCACGTTTTATTTTTTCCACTTCACCTTCCCGCCTATCGTATTGGTGTAAATCGTACTTTTCAATAATATTGATCAACAAATCCGGATATTTTGGATTGGTTGCATAACCTGCCTGCTTCAATCCTTTGGCCCAACCTTCATAATCATCTTTATCCAACTCAAATAAAAATGCGTACCGTTTTCTTTTTAAAAATTCAGAATGGTCTTTAAAGCTCTCTTCCGGATTATTGTAAACCCTAAAACAATCGTCTTTTTGATCGTCATCTTTATAATAACCTTTTCCTTTCCAATCAGTAGTACATTTAATACCGAAATGGTTATTTGCATATTTTGCTAAATCGCTGTTGCCATTGCCAGATTCTAGCAAAGCTTGGGCTAAAGTAATACTTGCCGGAATACCGAATTTGTTCATCTCTGCAACAGCGATATTTTTGAACCTAGCGATATACGAAACAGTATTATAGCTGATGTAGTTTCCGTCAGATTTCTTGTCGGCAATTTTTTCTATTTTCTTATTTTCCTTTTGATAAACTTTCTTTTTAGAAGCACAGGCTGATAAGAGGATGACCAGCAAAAGCGAAAGAGCGGTTGTTTTCATTAAATTTTCAATTTCTGTCCGATCTGCAATAGTGAAGATTTTAAATTATTTCTCTTCATTAAGTTTTTAACAGTGGTATGGTATTTGGTTGCAATTTCCCCTAAAGTATCTCCACTTTTAACTTTGTAGGTTCTAGCTACAACCTTTGGCTCCGGTGGCTCCTCATAACCTTCAGGTCTATTGTCTAATTCGTACAAATTATATTTTCTGATGATTCCTATTACTTGCGAGGACCAAGTTCTACTGGCGGCATAGCCACCTCGTTGAATGCCTCTGGCCCAGGAACGGTAATCATAGTCTGTGTATTGATCAAATAAAATCTTAAACTTTGATCTTGATTCCATGATGTCAATAAAATCTTTGTAAGAATCTCTTACTTCATCATACCCTTTATATGCCGATCTGATCTGTTTACTGGAATTACGCCCTTTAATCCCAAAATGATTGTTTAGGTAACGGGCAATTTTACTCGTTCCGCTTGCTGATTCGTGAATGGCCACTGCCAGAATAATACTGGCAGGAATATGATGTTTATCCATCATCCTAACAGCAAAATCTTTATTTTCTTCTATATAGTTGAGGGTAACTGATTGAGCGAAGCAGACTGAATATAGAACTAAGAAAAAAGTAAAAGCAAGAATTTTCTTCAAAATTTTCAGGTTTTATGAATGGCATTTAACGGAATTAAGTGCTTATTATTTCTTTCTAACCATAAAGAGACCATCTCTAACAGGCAAAATCAGCTTTTCCACCCTTTCATCAGCAACTATCATTTCATTAAAAGTAAGAATATTTGAAGTATCAGCATCATTATTTTTTGTTAAAACTTTTCCGCTCCACAATACATTATCAATAATTATTAATCCTCCATTTCTAACTTTATCAAAAACTAAATTGTAATACGCTCCATTGTTTTTTTTATCGGCGTCAATAAAAACGATGTCAAATACTTCCGCTATAGCTGGAATTAATTCTACCGCATTCCCAATTCTATAGTCTATCTTTTCATTTATTCCTGATTCCAAAAAATATCCTCTCACCCTATCTTCCAGCTCCTCGTTAATATCTAAAGTGATGATTTTTCCATGGGCAGCTAATCCTTCGGCAAGGCATAAAGTAGCATAACCTGTAAATGTTCCGATTTCTAAAATACGCTGAGGTTGCATCATTTTGCTCAACATGCTTAAAACTCTTCCCTGTAAATGTCCAGATAACATTCTTGGCATTAATACTTCCAATTGTGTTTCCCTATCTATTCTTTGTAACAATTCCACCTCGGGTTCACAGGTCTGTAATAAATATTGATTGAGTTCTTCTGGGATCATTTCCATATTACAAAGTTAAACATCATTGTTAAAATTTTAGATAAGTAAAAAATGACTCACAAAAAAAGAGCTTTGATCAAATGACCAAAGCTCTTTTTTGATTAAGTTTTTATAACTTATTCAGCAGTTGGAGTTTCCTTTTTAGGTTCTTCAGCTTTAGGCTCCTCAACAGGAGTTTCTTCAGCTTTAGGCTCTTCAACAGGTGCTTCTGCAACTGAAGCTTCCTCAGCAACAGCAACTTCTTCTACTGGTGTTTCAGCAACTGGAGTTTCTTCTTCAGCAGTTACTTCTTCTTCTGTTTCTGCAACTGGCTCTTCTTCAACAACCGGTGCGTTTTTAGCAGCTAATGCAGCTGCAACAGCTTCTTTCTTTTTGGTTTCAGCTTCCAAAGCTGTTTTCTTATCTAATTCTTTCTTAGATAATAAACCGTCTTTTTTAGTCTGAATTTTTCCGTCCTTACTTTCTAACCATGCTGCAAATTTTTCATCAGCTTGTTCAGTAGTTAAAGCACCTTTAGCAATACCACCATTTAAGTGTTTTTTGTAAAGAACGCCTTTGTAAGAAAGGATTGCTTTTGTGGTGTCAGTTGGAGTTGCACCAATAGTGATCCAATCAACTGCTTTCTCAAAATTTAATTCGATAGTTGCTGGATTTGTGTTTGGATTGTAAGAACCAATTCTTTCGATAAATTTACCGTCTCTTGGTGCTCTTGAATCTGCTACCACGATGTAATAAAAAGGTTTTCCTTTTTTACCGTGTCTCTGTAATCTAATTTTAGTTGCCATTTTTTAAATTCATTAAAGTTTGCAATACCCCTTTTGCTCGAAAAGGGACGCAAACTTACGTTTTTTATGTTATAAAACATTAGGTGTCAGAAAATTATTCATATCTATTTTCTATAATCTCCCCTAAACGTAACATTTTAAGCATTTCACGCTCTAAATAATAAAATATTTAAAGATATGATTATTACAACCACACCAAACATTGAAGGGAAAAAAGTAGTCAAATACCTAGGCATAGTATCTGGCGAAGCAATTATAGGCGCAAATTTTGTAAAAGATTTTTTCGCAAGTATTAGAGATATTGTTGGCGGAAGAGCTGGTTCTTATGAAGAAGGCCTTAGGGAAGCAAAAAATATTGCCTTAGCAGAAATGCAGGATTATGCATCAAGATTGGGTGCAAACGCTGTTTTAGCAGTAGATTTAGATTATGAAACCGTTGGAGCTTCGGGAAGTATGTTGATGGTTTCGGCCAGTGGAACTGCAGTTATTGTAGAATAGTGAAGTCTATAAAAAAGGATAGTTAAGCTATCCTTTTTTAAATATTTTGAGTGTTAACATTTCCCGTTCTTGTAAGAATTCCCCACCCGCTCATTTCTCCTTTTAGTGCTTTTCTAATAGACTTGAATAAAACATAGTACATGAGCTGTCTCCAAACAAAGCGTTGAGGGATAATATATAAAAGCTTTTTTAAAGGCTCCTTCTCAATTTTAAAAGCGAAAAAAGCAAAAACAACATCCACCAAAACAAAAATAAAGTAATAGAATACTACCTGGCCAAAACTTGTACTTAAGGAAAATGTGCTTTCTATAGCACTTAGATTTAAAGCTCCTAAATCTACTAAATTCCATATTCCGCTAATTATTGCCCCTATCATAAATAAATCTGCAAGGGGTGCAAAAAGCGGTAGAATGATTTGGAAGATCAAAATATTTGGCATTCCTACTAATCCAAAGTAGCCATATTTTTTATTGAAAAGTGCGTCCTTATTTTTCCAGAAACTTTGCATCACTCCATAGCTCCATCTAAATCTTTGTTTCAGAAACATATCTAAGCTTTCGGGAGCTTCTGTATAGGCCATTGCGGTAGTACAGTTTTTTACAATGTGTCCAGCTTTTAAAATGCGCATGGTTAAATCACAATCCTCTGCTAAAGTATCGCTGGTAAAGCCACCAACTTTTATAACAACATTTTTTCTAAAAGCACCAATAGCTCCTGGAATAACAGTTATACTATTTAATACTTCAAATGCTCTCCTATCCATGTTTTGGCTTGTAATGTATTCTATAGATTGCCATTTTGTAAGAAAATTATTTTCATTGCCTACTTTTACTGTTCCGGCAATAGCCGCAACTTCTTCATTAACAAAGCCCATCATTAACTTACTAACGGCTTCATTATTAAGCTGTGTATCGGCATCAATACAAACAATAAAATCATTTTTACAATGAGCAATCCCATAATTTAATGCAGATGCCTTTCCTCCGTTTATTTTCGTCAGGATTTTAATCTTAGGGTTGTTTTTAAACCTTTCCGTCACCATTTCTACTGTTCTGTCCTTTGATCCATCATCAATAAACAATAATTCAAAATCGGGATAATTTAATTGCAAAAGACTTTCAATAGTTTTAACAGCTGTTATTTCTTCATTGTAAGCAGGTATCAAAATACTCACAGGTGGAAAGTCTGATTCAATAAAATTACCTGCCTTTTCCTTTTTATATTTTCTAAAAGCTAAAAGCGCAATGATAAACAGCCTTAGCATAGCCAGAAATATTGCTGTGATAAAAATATAATAGAGAATTTTACTTCCATAAAATAGTGAACTTACAAAAATAGCATCAGCCTCACCCATTAAACCACTGTCTGCTTCATCGCTGATCGCAGGCATGATCTCTGCTTTGGTTTTGCCAATAATATTGGCAACAGTTGAAAACGTGTAACCCTTTTTTTTGTAGAATTCAATTATCCTTGGCAAAGCTTTTACGGTTTGGCTCCGGTCTCCTCCGGCATCATGCAATAAAATTATACTGCCTTTAGATTGTTGTGCTATTACCTGAGCAACAATACTATCTGCAGTTATGCCAGGTTTCCAGTCTTGCGGATCAATAGATTCCCCAACATTAATATAATTTTCTGCTCTGCTTTGTGCTACCGGTAAAACCTCTGCTCTCACTTGCGGTTCTGCATCTGCATTATAGGGCGCTCTAAACAAAATAGTGCTTTTCCCTGTGACACACTCAATTAATTTCCTAGTTGCATTTAGTTCAAAAATCACCCTCGCTTGGCTCACCTTAGATAAATCAGGATGAAAAAAAGTGTGGTTCCCTATCTCATAACCTGCATTGTAAATATCTTTAAGGATATGGATATTCTGTTCGGCCATCATTCCAACTACAAAAAAAGTAGCCGGCACTTTTTCCTTTTTTAAAATTGATAAGATTTGTGGAGTATAGGTTGGATCTGGCCCATCATCAAATGTTAAGATCACTTTTTTGTCCGCCTGCCCAAATTTATTAATCACATATTTTGTAGGTAAGGAAACATAATCCTCATTGTTAATCATTTTAGTATCAGCATCAAGCTTTAGCGTAAGTTCACCCTTCTTTGGTGTAGTTACTAAATCTAAAATTTCTCCATCGCCCGTATAGTTAACCCGATCATTTAATTCTACTTTAGATAGTTCCTGAGCTGTGTATTGCTCTTTTTGCAAAGCTTCAATGCTGAGGTCTTTTCTAATAAATTTCCATAGTCTTGGGTCTTCAGACCCCAGTCTCCAAAGTGCTATCCCTCCAACTTTCCAATCATCAGCCATCCTAATAATATTGAAGTTGGTGGCAGCATCGGTAAAATAGACAGCGTGTTTAACCTTATGATTATCTAAATAATTATAATGAAGGTTGCCTGATGAAGCATCAAAAAGTACTTTGCTTTTGTACTGTTGCGCATTACTGATAGCTGTTTGATAGGTGACATTTTTACCTACCCCATCCTCCGGCCAATCAAAACCATAACCTGCAATTGCAAGTATTACTTTTGAACTTGGAATTTGTGAGCAAATTTTATCTAACTTTTCTTCTACCCAATCCTGATGAGAAATATCACCTGCATTGCTTAATTCTGTATGCTGATCATAAGCCATCAAAAAAATATAATCATTGTACTTAGCAAGTTCTTTAACATTATAATCGCCATTATCTGGCGATATATCTTGTGTAACTAAATATCCTTTTTGATGTAAAGCTTTATAAAGTTCTTTTTGAAAAGCAATTAAAGGTTCATCAGATGTTTCTACCAGTTCTTCAAAATCTATATTCACCCCATCTAAATGATATTTTTGAAGTTGAATTAACAGATTATGAATAAAAGATGTTCTTCTTTCCGGAGAATTGATGATTCCATGAACAGCATTTCCATCCCAATTATCATTAATGTAATTTTTTACTGATGCGATGATTTTTTTATGATGCCTCTTTACGATTTTGATCACGTCCTGATCTATTCTGGGCTGAAGGGTGTCAGCATTTGGAATTAAAAAGAAAAATTCGGGGATAATAACATCTAATTTATTGATATGGTCATTAAGAGAAGTATAAGACTGTGCATCCCAATCAACAAAAAAACCAACGTTTAATCTTTTTAAATTATTTGGATATAGTTTTTTATATCTCGCTCTATCCTTTTCAAGAGCAATTATTTTCTTCTTCTCAATTTTGAAGTCTCTGTATTTTGATGATTTTTTAATTTGAGCAATGTCCTTTAAGGTGTAAGAACTATATGCCTTGCTCAAATCTGGCAATTTAGGATATTGTTTAGAACAGATTGTAATCACTACACATACTGTAGAAATAATAACTGCAGCAATCAGTAATCTGCTAGACCATTTGAATCTATTCCACCTTGCGGTAGATTTTGTTTGAAAAACCTGGGGAGAGTTCATCGTTATTTTCTAAATAAACGATGGAAATTAGATTTAATGATATGAAAATTGAATTAATTATAAACTTTGGAAAGTAAGTAAAAGCTTATTTATTAGCTGCTTTGATAGTAGAAAAATCAACACTGCATTTACAGCTGGTTCCGCAGCTACTTTTAGCCGTTAGGTTTTTATATACCAACCTGCCCATATAAAAAAGAGCACCCAAAAAAAGTATAAGAATGGCAATGAGCTGAATATTCATAATGATTCAAATTTAAATTATTATTGACAAAACATAGTCATTTTAATTTCAAATGATTAGACTACTTAAAATACCAATTTTAAACATTACCTTTGCAAAAAATTTTTTAAGGCTTTTTTTGCATGCAAAAGATAAGAAATATAGCGATTATCGCTCACGTTGACCACGGTAAAACCACATTGGTTGACAAAATTTTACACTCTTGTTCTATCTTTAGAGATAATGAATCTACAGGAGAATTGATATTAGATAACAATGATTTGGAACGTGAACGCGGGATTACCATCGTTTCTAAAAACGTTTCTGTTCAATATAAGGACGTTAAAATCAACATTATTGATACTCCTGGTCATGCCGATTTTGGCGGTGAGGTAGAGCGTGTATTGAAAATGGCTGACGGTGTATTGATCCTTTGTGATGCTTTTGAAGGCGCTATGCCTCAAACTCGTTTCGTAACACAAAAAGCATTGGCCTTAGGCTTAAAGCCGATTGTTGTTGTTAATAAAGTTGACAAAGAAAACTGTCGCCCAGAAGAAGTTTATGAGCAAATTTTTGAATTGTTCTTCAACTTAGAAGCTACAGAAGATCAACTAGATTTTCAAGTAATTTACGGTTCATCTAAACAAGGCTGGATGAGTACAGATTGGCAAAAACCAACTGACAACATCTTCCCTTTAATGGATGCTATTTTGGAAAACATTCCTCCAGCGCCTATACAAGAAGGTACTTTACAAATGCAAATTACTTCGTTAGATTATTCTTCTTTCGTAGGTCGTATTGCAGTTGGTAGAGTTGCCCGTGGTACTATTAAAGAAAACATGCCAGTTTCTTTGGTTAAGCGTGATGGAAAAATCGTTAAATCAAGAATTAAAGAATTATACACTTTTGAAGGTTTAGGAAAAGTGAAGGTTGCTGAAGTATCTTCTGGTGATATTTGTGCTGTTGTAGGTATTGATGGTTTTGATATCGGTGATACCATTGCCGATTTTAACAACCCAGAACAATTAGAAGTTATTTCTATTGATGAGCCAACAATGAACATGTTGTTTACCATTAACAACTCTCCATTTTTTGGTAAAGAAGGTAAATTTGTTACCTCACAAAGATTACGTGAGCGTTTACACAAAGAACTAGAGAAAAACTTGGCTTTACGTTTAGTAGAGACTGATTCTCCAGACTCTTACTTAGTTTACGGTCGTGGTATTCTTCACTTATCGGTTTTAATCGAAACCATGCGTCGCGAAGGTTATGAATTGCAAGTTGGGCAACCACAGGTAATTGTTAAGATGATTGACGATGTAAAGTGTGAGCCGATTGAAACTTTAATTGTAGACGTTCCGGGTGAAGTTGCAGGTAAAGTAATTGAATTGGTAACGCAACGTAAAGGTGATTTATTAATTATGGAACCTAAAGGCGATTTACAGCATTTAGAGTTTGATATTCCAGCTCGTGGAATTATTGGTTTGCGTAACAATGTTTTAACTGCTACAGCAGGAGAAGCAATTATGGCACACCGTTTTAAAGCTTACGAACCTTGGAAGGGCCCAATCCCTGGACGTGGAAACGGAGTTTTAATATCTATGGATAAAGGAATGACCACTGCTTATGCGATTGATAAGTTGCAGGATAGAGGCCGTTTCTTTGTAGATCCAGGAGTTGATATTTATGAAGGTCAGATTTTAGGAGAGCACATTCGTGATTCTGATTTAGTGATCAACATCACTAAAGGAAAGCAATTAACAAACATGAGAGCTTCTGGTACAGATGATAATACCCGTATTGCACCTGCTATTAAATTCTCCCTGGAAGAATGTATGGAATATATCCAAGCTGATGAATACATAGAGGTTACGCCATTGAGCATCCGTTTACGTAAGATTTATTTAACTGACCAGGAGCGTAAGATTAATGGTAAAAAGTTTGTGAATCAATAACATTAAATCACATATCATTAAAGGCTTCAGGAGTTAATTTCTGAAGCCTTTTTTTGTTTTTAATTATTCGCTTTCCATTCAAACAGTGATCATAAAAAAGCAAAATTGATGCTTTAAAGATTTTAACATAAGAACTCAATACGTCAATTTATACTTGATGAAATACAGTTCTTGTTTTTAGTAGGTTTAAATTAATCCTGAAAACCGTATCCTCTAATTTTTTAAAATTATATTTGTGGCTTATTAGTCAAAACTGATGGGAAATTACCGTTTAAATCCTAAAATATTTCATACCAGATACATTGTTCTCAGTGAATTAAGAGACGAAACCATCTCAAAGCTGAAAGAAATTACAGCGACAGATAAAACAAAAATTTTAGTGGATTTTGGCTGTGGCGATATGCCTTACAGAGAAGTGATCGCACCTATGGTGGGTGAATATATTGGGGTAGACTTAGCAATGAATCCCAAAGCAACACATCATATAGATTTTGATAGTAAAACAACGTTGCCTGATAATTTTGCAGATATCATCCTATCAAATCAGGTTTTAGAGCATGTAGATACGCCTAGTGGCTATTTACAAGAAGCATTTAGATTATTAAAACCGGGCGGGCATCTCCTCTTATCTACCCATGGATATTGGTTTTATCATCCTACACCAAATGATTATTGGAGATGGACCAGTGCGGGATTGAGAAAAATTATGGAGGCCGAAGGTTTTAAAATAAATTCTTTCCACGGAATTTTGGGTTTAACTGCAAGTGGTTTACAGTTATTTCAGGACGGAATAGTACTTAAACTGCATAAATTCTTCATTCCTTTTTTTGCATTCATTATGCAGCTTCTTATTCGAATATTAAATAAAGTAAATTCGCAGGCGCAACGCAACCGAGACGGAGCAGTTTATGTAGTGGTAGCAAAAAAAGTATAAATTTTATTTTTGGTTTAAAATGTCTGAAAAAGTAAATAAAAGCAATGTCATCTCTTATTATGATGAACATTCCAAGTTTAAAATAAACGATTATGTAAAGGTAAATCCGCGTATCAATGAAGCGTGGCAAACCATAATAAAAAATGTTTCTATTACCCCAAAACGCATATTAGAAGTAGGTTGTGGAATTGGAAGTATCTGCTCAAAAATGAATGGTAGGTGGCCAAACGCGGTCATCACAGGCATGGATATCAGTACTCAATCCATCGCAGTAGCCACAAAATTATTCTCGAATAGCAAAGTTAATTTTATTGAATCCTTGCTTACTGAAGATATTTTTGATGAAAAATTTGACCTCATTGTTTTCATGGATGTATATGAGCATATTTCCGTTTCAGATAGAGATACGGTACACGCTTCTTTAAAGAAACTATTAAATAATAAAGGAAAAATATTTTTATCGGTTCCCACTCCGCATAATTTAAAATGGTCTTTAAAGCATAAACCTGAGACCATGCAACCGGTTGATGAGCACATATCTTTTGAAGTAATTGGTAAATTAGCGAATGATACCGCTACGGAAGTACAGCTATATCAAACCAAAAATATTTGGAATACAGGAGATTATACTCATGTGGTTTTAGAGAAAAACGATGATTTTGAAGCTGCTTTTTTTGTAAATAAACCCGTATCAACTTCAGAGAGAGCAACACGTATTTTAAATAAAATTACTAACCAACTTACAAAACCCATCAGAAAGTTTAGGGTGAACAAAAGATTACGTTAGTGGAAGCTGATTATAATTTATGTATTATCGAACCCAATAAAGGAGCATTTTCTGAAACCTTTATCCGTGAACATAATGTAAGGCTTGCTGGTAAAAAAAGAATTTTATACGGTGGTTCTTTTCCTCTTTTTGACCATGATGGAAATTACCTCATCAAATCAAAATTAGGACTGTTAAGTTATCTGATTCAAAAGCGTATTTTTAAAAAGAAGCAAATTAAAATACGCTCAAAAGCACTGGCCAATTATTTAGTTAAAGAAAATATTGAGGTGGTTTTTGCCGAGTACGGTATGGTTGGCGCCATGGTTACCAGGGTTTGTAAATCTTTAAATATTCCATTAATTGTCCATTTCCATGGAGCTGATATTTACCATCAAGAAACAATTGCAAAATACAAAGACCTTTATCAGGAGCTGTTTAGTGATGCCGATGCAATAATTGCTGTTTCTGCAGATATGGTTCAGGAACTCATCAAAAAAGGTGCGCCAGCAAACAAAATTCATCAGCTTTCTTGTGGTGTAGACGTCAATGCGTTTCCAAAAATTGATATCACACAATCTGAAAGAAATTTCATTTCCATTGGACGGTTTGTAGAAAAAAAATCGCCTCAATCTATTGTTAAAGCTTTCAAACTAGTAATTGAAAAATTTCCCGATGCAAAATTATGGATGGTTGGAGATGGTCCTTTGCATCAGGAAACCAAATTGTTGGTAGAAGAGCTAGGTTTATCATCTCCTATCATATTAACAGGTATATTAGATTCGGAAAATATTAGATTGCTCATCAAAAAATCAAGGTGTTTTGTGCAACATTCTGTTACCGCCAAAAGTGGTGATAAAGAGGGCACTCCGGTCACTGTTTTAGAGGCAGGCTCTTCAGGCTTGGCCATTGTGAGTACGCAACATGGAGGAATTCAGGAGGCTGTCATTAATCAAGAAACTGGCTATTTAGTTGCTGAGCATGATATTGAAGGAATGGCGGCTTATATGATTAAAATTGCAGAAAATGTGACGCTTGCTTCTGAATTGGGAAATAAGGAAGCTCAACACATCAGGTTAAACTTTAATATTGAGGATAGGATCAAAGCATTGAATAAAATCATTAAAAAGGCGGTTTCTAAAAATTAAGTTCCATTTATGAATCTCTTAAAAAAGCAAGGTTTTTACAACAGCATTACACTATATATTGGCACTGCTTTAGGCTTTTTTAATTTAATTATACTTTTTAGCAGGATATTAACACCTGCTCAAATCGGATTCTTTGCCTTGATATCCTCTATTTCATTATTGATCACCCAATTTGCCTCCATTGGGTTTTCCAGTATCATTACCCGTTACTTTCCTTTCTTTAAATCAGATGACAGGCTGCATAGTGGTTTTCCTTTGTACGTTTTTAAAACTACTTTACTGGGCTTTGTCATTGTAATATTAGTTTACATTCTGGGTAAGGAACTGATTCAGAATATGAATGTGGAAGATAAAGGTGTGTCTTATTTTTACAAATATTATTACCTTATTATTCCGGTAGCGCTCCTTACGATGTGGTACAACTTAGCAGAAACATTTGCCAGGGCTACTTTTCATAATATTATTCCTTCTTTTTTAAGAGAGGTGCTTTTAAAGATCTTTACAACTATTGCCATAGTGCTGATCTTTTTAAAAGTTATGAATTATGAAACATTTATTTATTGGTATGTGATTTCAACCGGTTTAATTCTTTTATTGCTATTGCTTTACATGAAAAAACTGGACCTTATCAGATTTGGGAGTGTTTCAGCAATGGTGAAGAAAAAATCGCCAGAAATTCTGAAGTACGGCTTTTATTCTGTCTTGGCAAGCGGTTCTTTCGTAATGATTCAGAACATAGATAATGTGATGCTAAAAATTTTCTCTAGTGAAGCTACAGTTGGTTATTATTATACACTTTTCAACATGGCTGTGGTCATCAGCCTACCGGCAAAGGCTTTAAATACCACTTCCTATCAGATCATTGCTGACGCTTGGAAAACTGAAGATTTGGTAAAAATCAATAAAATTTATAGCAAGACTTCTTTAGTTCAGTTTCTAATAGGTTGTTTGCTACTTATAGGTTTATTAGCCAATTGGCAAAATATACTAGTCTTGCTAAAAAAGCCTGAATACATAAATCATTACTCTGTTTTTATTGTTGTTGGATTAGGTTTTCTATGTGATATTACTGGCGGTTTGAACGGTGTAATTATCAGCTTTTCTAAACATTATCGCTTAATCATGTTTATTCTGATTGGGGCAGCTTTAATGTGTGCAGGCTTAAATGTTTTATTTATTCCACATTACGGAATGCTTGGTGCTGCTTTAGCCTACAGCATCACTATGTTTGCGCTCAATTTTACTTATTGGCTTTACCTCACTTTAAAATTTAAACTCCAGCCTTTTAATCCTCAATTTTTAAAGCTCATTGTGATCAGTTTGGTAGTTTTAGCTCTTGGTCTTTGGCTTCCTAACTTAGGTAATTTCTTTTTAGATGTTTTTGTGAGGTCTTTTTTAATGTTGGTGTTTTATTCTGGATTAATCTATTTCTTTAAAATATCTTTAGATATAAATGAGTTTATAGATCAGATTCTACATAAACTGAAAATAAAATAGCAGATGCAGCAACTGGCGCCAATAGCTCTTTTTGTTTATAACCGGCCTGATCATACTCGAAGGACTTTAAAATTCTTACAGGCTAATTTTTTGGCTGAAGAATCTAGGTTATACATTTATGCCGATGCTGCTAAAAATGATTCGGACCAGGAAGCAGTAAAAGAAGTTCATGCTATTATTTCTGCTGTAGAAGGTTTTAAAACAGTAAAAATCATTAAACAGAAACAAAACTTAGGTTTGGCTAAATCCATCATCAACGGTGTTACACAGCTGGTAAACGAATATGGAAAAGTCATTGTTTTTGAAGATGATCTCCTCAGTTCTCCCTACACCTTAAGGTATTTTAATGAAGCATTGGACAAATATCAGCAGGAAGAAAAATTAATGCACATCTCCGCTTATATGTATCCTTTAGCTTACGCCGATGATTTGCCAGAAACCTTTATGTACAGAGCTGTTCACAGTTGGGGATGGGCAACATGGAAAAGAGCTTGGGATCATTTCAATCCAGATATTGATGAATTGATTTCAAAGTTTGACCAGAAAAAAATCACCGCTTTTTCCATTGAAGGAAAAATGAACTTTTGGAAACAGATACAAGGATTTAAAGCCGGCAAAAATAATTCATGGGCAATAAGGTGGTATGCTTCTGTATTTTTAAAAGGCGGATTAAGCTTAAACCCTTCAAAATCATTAGTCAATAATATTGGCCATGATGGAACTGGAGTACATTCTAATATTGAAAGTATGTACAATGTGAGCGTCCACCAGCATCCTGTTAAGGAATTCCCTAATACTATTGAAGAAAACGTAAAAGCCTACCAAATGGTAAAAGATTTTTTAGCTAAACGTAAAGGAGATATTGTTCAGAGGCTTTTGAGGTTTATGAAACAAAGATTTTAAGGTAAAAAATTCATATTTATATTAATTCTCTACTGTTTATTTTTAACAATAATTTTTCACGATTATTACACTAATAAACTTTTCACTAATGAGTGCTTTAAAATTATTTCAGGATAAAAAAGTTCGTACCTATTGGGATGCAGATCAAGAAAAATGGTTTTTTTCTATTATTGATGTGATTGAAATTCTTTCAAAGAGCAACATCCCCAAAAGATATTGGAGCGATTTGAAAAAAAAACTTATAAAGGAAGGAAGTGAAGCGTACGATAAAATCGTACGGTTGAAAATGCAAGCTGAAGATGGAAAAATGAGAGAAACTGATGTAGCAGATACTGAAACATTACTTCGAATAATTCAATCCGTTCCATCACCTAAAGCGGAACCATTTAAGCAATGGTTGGCAAAAGTGGGTTATGAGAGAATGCAAGAAATCAGTAATCCTGAGAAAGGTCTAGATAGGGCTAGGGAGAATTGGCAAAAACTAGGAAGGAGCGAAAAGTGGATTCAGCAAAGAATGACGGGACAAGAAACCCGTAATAAACTGACAGATTATTGGAAAGACAGTGGAGTTGAAAAATCAGATGAGTTTGCTTTTCTTACAAATATTATCCATCAGGAATGGACTGGTTTAACTGTAAAAAATCATAAAGATTTGAAGGGATTAAAATCTCAAAATCTTAGAGATCACATGAGTGAGGCAGAATTAATCTTCACGGCATTAGCAGAACTTTCAACTCGTCAGATTGCCGAAGCAAAAGAAGCAAAAGGAGTTTCTGAAAATGCTAAGGCAGGTAAAAAGGGTGGCGCTGTTGCTAAAAATGCAAGAAAGGAATTAGAAGAAAAAACTGGAAGAAATATAATAACAAATGAAAACTTTTTACCTTCAGAAAAGAAAAACAATAACTTAGAATAATTTACTTTTTTGCTTCCAGTACAATATAAGGAGAAAGTAATTTACTTTCAAAGCGAAAAGTTTTAACTATTATTTTCCCTGCAATCCAAATGGCTTTCACTGTTAATTTTGTAAGGGCAGATTTTGATTCCCTGTTTTCTAACCAAGTACTAAACCTTCCAAAATAATAGGTTTTTACTTCTGTTAAACCCAATTCTTTAGCAATATTGGCTAAAAATTCAGGATCCATACTTTTGATGTTGTGCTTTAAATAGTTTTCTTCATCAAAATTCTTTTGTACCCATCCATTTACGCCAGTAAAATTTGGTAAAGTAATCAGCAATTTCCCCCCTTTAGAAAGAAACTGAAGGTGAGTGGCTATAATTGATTTGGTATCTTCAAAATGTTCTATCAAACCACAGGAAAGTACTAAATCATAAGTTTTTTTAGGCTGATAATTAAATAAATCTGTTTCAATAATGTCAATTGAATTGGCAGGAAGATTATTTTTCTTAATCAGTTCGTCTGTTATTTTTGGATAGATAAAATAGTCTAATAAAGTGGTTTCAACTTTGTAAAATTTCTTTAGAAAAACGGCATAATATCCAGGAAAACCTCCCAATTCAATTGCAGAAGAAGTTTTTTCTTCTGATATGATACGATCAAAAATTTCATAAAACACATAATTCCTTGGAATTTCTACAATTAAACCTTGTTTACTTTCCCAATAGTTTTTCCAGAAATCTCTGTCAGTTAGTTCATTTGCCATAAGCTGATGCAAAGAAAATAAAAAGAAAGCAAAGAATTGTATTTTTACAGCAAATGAAAGTGATACACCTGAATACTTACGATGGCAATGGCGGGGCAGGAAGAGCAAGTTACCGCTTAAACAATGCCTTAAAAAGTGCAGGTTTAGAGAGTGAGCTTTATACCTATATGAAGTTTGGAAACAAAGAAAATATCCATGTTTTGTATCCTAGTTTTACCGGTAAGGCTTTTGCAACAGCAACTATTTTAGCAGAAAGATATTTACCTAGGTTTTATGAAAAAGACCTAAAAATACCCTTTTCTCTTTCCTTTTTCGGTAAAGATATTCATCATCACCCTGCAGTTATGGAAGCGGATATTATCCATTTACATTGGGTAAATCATGGCTTTTTAAATCCGGCTAACCTTGCCAAATTAGCATTATTAAATAAACCCATTGTTTGGACCATGCATGATAGCAATACCTTTACCGGTGGTTGTCATGTGCGTTTCAGTTGCGAAAACTATAGGGATTCCTGTGGTTTTTGTCCGCTATTAAAAGATCCTGAAAGCCATGACATTTCCCATAAAATATGGGAAAGAAAGCAACGGGCCTATCAAAAGATGAATGCTACTTTTATCACTCCAAGCAATTGGTTAGGCAATGCAGCCAAACAAAGTGGTTTATTAAAAAACTATCCGGTACAGGTAATTCCTAATACTTTGGAGACCGATATTTTTAAACCTATTGATAAGGTTGTAGCGAGAGAAAAACTGAATCTGAATAAAGATCAATTTCTTTTACTGAGCGGATTTATGCCTTCAAAAAAAGATGCGCATAAAGGGACCCAATACCTTATCGAAGCTTTGGATTTATGGATCATGCAAAATCCAGATTTAAAGAGTAAAGCTACTTTGATTGTTTTTGGAAATAGAGATTCTCAATCCACACCTTCTTTTAAAATACCTGTAAAATTTTTAGGAACCATTAACGATGACCAAAAATTGGCAAATGCTTACGCTGCTGCTGATGTCTTTTTAACCACTTCTTTAGAAGACAATTTGCCCAACACCGTAATGGAAAGTTTGGCATGTGGTACACCTGTTGTTTCTTTTACTACAGGTGGCATTCCGGATATGGTAGTCCATCAACAAAATGGTTATTTAGCAACTTATAAAAATTCGGAAGACTTTATGAATGGCATCAACTGGGTTTATCAACATGCTGACCGTGAAAAACTCAGTGAAAATTCAAGAATGACTGTTATGGCTCAATTTTCAGAAGAAGTAATTGCAAAACAGCATATCGACCTTTACAAAAAACTTTTAGCTCAAAAATAATGACAAAATCTCATCAGCCCATTTTGTCTATCATTACGGTTGTTTTTAACAATGTAGCCCACATTGAGCGGACATTAAATTCGGTAATCAATCAAAGTTATAAAGCTATCCAATACATCGTGATTGATGGCGGTTCTACCGATGGAACATTGAAAATTCTTCAATCTCATAAAAAGAAAATTGATTACCTCGTCTCCGAACCTGATCATGGCATTTATGATGCAATGAATAAAGGCTTAATGATTGCTACTGGTGATTATGTGCTATTTATGAATTCGGGTGATGAAATTTATGCTTTAGATACGGTTGAAAAGGTATTTGCAACTTCTCCTGATGCCGATATTTATTATGGCGAGACCTTAATGATGAATGACCAGCTACAGATAATGGGGAGGAGAAGGCATAAAGTTCCCAATAAACTGACTTTAAAAAGTTTTAAATATGGAATGAGCGTGAGCCATCAGGCCATTTACATCCGTAGAAGCTTGACCAAATTTTATGATCCTAAATATCATTTAAGTGCTGATATTGACTGGATTTTAGATGCCATTAGCAAGGCTAAAAAGATGGTGAATACTCACATGTATGTGGCAAAATATTTAATTGGCGGTCTTTCAAAAAAGCGACATCAGCAAAGTTTAACAGAACGTTACCAGATTTTCAGAAAATATTATGGATTAATTCCTAATCTCTTTAATCATGGAATTATTGCTATGAGATTAGGCTTTTATTTTCTAAAGAATAGAAAAACTAACGACTAATATAATGAAAGCCTACAAATCATAAAAAAGCGACCTTAAATTAATAAGGTTTATTTTATGACTTGCAGGAAATTATTGGTTAGTAAGTACGCAAATAAAATAATTAACCCATTGCTTTTGCAATGAGTTCTGTATCCAAGAGTTTTACCAATAACCGTTCTTCTGTAGTCAATAAGGTTTTTGGAGAATTTTTCACATTGTATTTATGCAGATTTCCTTTTTCATAAGAAGAAATAACTGACGGATGGATATAATATTTTTTACATACCGTTCTGGTATTACCCAGTTTTTTAGCCACATCATCAATCACGCTTACTATATTTTTCTTTGTGTCTTTTTCACTATCCAATTCTCCTAATGATTTGAAAGCGCACAAAGCGTGTACACTACCGGCCCAAGTCCTAAAATCTTTTGCGGTAAAGTCTTCTCCGGTAATTTCCTTCAAATAATTATTAACATCTCCAGAACCAATACTGTAATGTTTTCCATCTTCATCATAATATTGAAAAAGTTCTTTCCCAGGAATATCTTGACACTTTTTTACCAGGTTAGCCAGTTTCTTGCTGTGAAGTTCTATCTCGTGGTAAACACCTTTTTTACCTTTAAAAGCAAAATTGACGTTAGCACCGTCAAACTTTACATGTCTGTCTTTTAAGGTAGTTAAGCCAAAAGAACCGTAGAGTTTGCTGTAAGATTCATTTCCGATACGGATATGAGTCAATTCAATTAACTTCACTACTAAAGCCATCACTTTTTCAAAAGGCAACTCTTTACGCTTTAAATCCTTTTCCACCTGCTTTCTTATTCCCGGTAAAGCAACCGCAAAATTTCTCATTCTGAAAAACTTGGATTGATTGCGGATACTGTTCCAATCCGCATGGTAACGATATTGCTTTCTTCCTTTTACGTCATATCCTGTAAACTGTAAATGACCGTTTAGATAAGGAGAAATCCAAACATCTTCGTAAGCCGGAGGAATCACCAAGCTTTTAAACCGTTCTAGTAATTCTTTGTCTTTTACGGTTTCACCCTGATGATCAACATAAGAAAAACCTTTGCCCACTTTTTTGCGGTAAAAACCTTTGGTTCTATCTTCAACATATCTTAAACCAGCGGCTTTGGCAGTAATTCTACTGTCTCTTCCAATTTTAATCATTTTAGCCTCTAAGCGATTCATATTAGTAGATGTTTTTGATAGTGTTTGTAGATTTTTTTCTTTAAATTCTATAAGTGTTACTGACTCAGATCAGTAAAAATCTGTAATCTAAAACCAGACCAATTTTTTTATGGTTCCTAAATGCATAAAATTGAATACTTTATACAGGATATAGTACTATCTGCTGTGCAAAGAAGAGGCTAAAAAATGCGACAGTTTAAAACCCTATCAACAATAATTTACCTCAGAAAACCTTATTAAATAAGTCATTGAAGGAAATTCTTCCTTTGCAATTATCATTAAACTGAATAGTGATGAAAAGGTTTGAAAAGAAAGCATACAATTGGATAAATAGGTTAATAAACAAAGAGCCAGAGATTTAATCACAAAATTAAATTTGATGGCACAAAGGTAGTTTGAAGTATCCCTTTCCAAAGTAAAGGACAATCTTTTAAATCAGATTTAAAATATCAGAAACATGAAATTGCGGAGATTTATAGAAATTAATTCTCCGGTTCAAACAACAGCATACTCAATTTATCCTGAGAAAAAACATCATTGCTGATGTTGACTAAATCAGCTGCTGTCACTTTATTTATTTTAAAGAAAACCTCTTTAAGAGAATCAATCCGGTTATAATCCAACAAGCTTTTTGCTATGGAGATCAACACACCCATCCGGTTTTCTTCGCCCAAAGCAATTTGCCCAATAAATCTTTGTTTTGCTTGTGCCAGCTGAATAATTCCCAATTTGTTTTCTCTCAGCTTTTTCAGCTCTTTTTCAATCAGCTTCAGTGTTTTGCTTACTTTTTCAGCATCTGTACCAAAATAAATTGCAAACAGACCGGTATCGCTCAAAGGAGAATAATTAGATTCTATGGTGTAAGCAATCCCATGTTTCTCACGGATTTCCAAATTTAAGCGGGAGCTCATGCCTGTTCCGCCCAGTAAATTATTCAGCAATAATAATCCCGTTTTTTGCGCTTCATGTTGTCCATAAGCCCTGCTTCCCAGCATACAATGGGCTTGATTAATCGGTTTCTTTACTTTTAAAACTGATTTTATATTTGCTAAAGGGGTTATACGGTTTTTAGAATGGCTGTTTTCTGGAATAATTCCAAAATATCTTTCGGCCAGCTTCATCACTTTTGAAGGTTGGTAAGCGCCAGAAACTGCAAAAATAATTTCATGCGTATTATAATTGCTTCTTATGAAATCTAAAAGATGTTGCCTAGTAAACATTTTTACGGAATCCGGAGTACCTAAAACATTTTCCCCAAGGGTATGCCCGGCAAATAACAAAGCTTCAAAATCATCATTAATGGCTTCTTCCGGCTGGTCTTCATAGCTGGCAATTTCATCTAAAATTACCTCTTTTTCCTTTGCCATTTCTTCTTCAGGGAAAGTTGAAAAGAAAGCAATATCTTGAAGCAACTCCATTGCCCGCTCCAAATGACTTTTTAAAAAAGAAGCCTGAAGGCAGGTATATTCTTTTGTGGTGTAGGCATTCAAATCTCCGCCAACAATTTCTAACCGATTTAAAATCTGATTGGTATTTCTTTTTACTGTGCCTTTAAAAAGTAAATGTTCTATAAAATGAGCCAATCCGGGTTCTCCCTTTTGCTCATCCCGTGAACCAGCATTAATAATTAAACAGCAATGTGCAATTGCAGATTTTGCCGGTTTTAATAATATACGGATGCCGTTGCTGAGTGTAATTACCTGATGATCCATTTTTTGATTAACGCCAAAGATAAGTAAATTTAAAAGTCTTCATCAGGTGCATTATTCCTTCTTTTTTCTTAAATATAAAATTTGAGAATCTATTCAGTCTGTGTATTCATCAAAGCAATAAAACTATATCAGCCAATTATTTTAATATAATTTTAGTTGCACCATATCCAAATTTCTCCTTTTGAGCATCCATAAAGGTTTTTACTTGCGGATGTTTGCTAATTATTTTATGGATTTCATGTTGTAACGTACCATTTCCAGCACCATGAATAAAAATAATTTCTTCAAGTTTATGAACTATTGCGGCTTCTAAACTCTTTTGAAATTGAGCTAGTTGCAGCTGAAGAATTTCATGTTTATTTAAAAAATCATGGTCATCTCTTAATTTTTCGATATGCAGATCAATCTCTTTCGCTGGTCGCTCTAACTCCTTTTTTTCTTCAGTAGGTTTAAAAAAACTTTCTTTTATCTTCTGTGCATCCAGTATCAATTCGGGTTCATCCACTCTAATTAACCAGCCATTTTCTTTTAAAATAGGAATCATGGTTTTACTTCCCGAAAAATCTTTTGCCCTGAACTTAATATTAAATTCGAGTGGAGATTTTAATGGTTTATTTAAATGGGTATAAAACAATGCTTGAAAACTGAAATCTGGCCATAAATCCATTTCGGATAATGAAGCTGAATATATTTTAGTTTCACTTTGTGGATTAATGATCGATGCAAATTCTCCCTTCCATACCTCCTTCAAATTTGTTTTGAAGGTTGCTAAAACTTGATAGGAGCTTTGATTGATGAAGTGAAAATGAACTACCGAGCCTTTATTTTTATCTGTTACTACGCCAAGAAAAATTCCGCTCTCTACAAATTGCTCCATAGAAGTTTGTTCAGCAGCTATCGCTTGTTTCTCGACAATATTTGTTTGATGCCCATGAACTCGGGTTAAGTTGTTTACCATCACTGGGATTTCAAAATCATCATCTCCAGTTACGCCCACCATTTCATCATTAATGATTTTGGTAACATAACCTTCTCTTTTTTCATCCACAAACCTTACAAACTCTCCTAATTGGTATTTCATGATGCTAAGTTAAGATGTTTTTAGATAAGGCTGATAAAGCAGTAATAGCACCTGACAGAAGAACAAATCTAAAAAAAATGATAAAGCTAAATAATAACGTTTAGTGCTATAAAACAAGAGAAGCCTCCCGAAATTCGGGAGGCTTCTCTTGTTTAAAAATTTTATTCTCTTAATTGTGTATTAAAGAGGTATTTCTATATCCTGAAGTTACATTATTATACCAATCTGTAAAGCTTCCACCACTACTTGTGGCCCAATCTCCAAAATGTAAGTAAGCAGTACTAATATTTACACCTTCTTTAGGGTATTTAAACTCTTCATTAAATAATAATGCCCAAGGCATGTTGTTAGTGTCTTTGTAAGGAGAAATCGAATTAGTATCACCAGTGCCAAATAAAGCAGTTGAAGCCAATAATGTTGGCGAATTACCTGCTAAATGCACTTCATAACCACGTTTACCATTACTGATTAGGAATGGGTTAAAAGGAAATACTGAAGAAATATTACCCACTAGTGTAGGTGCAAAACTAATCGTCATTCTTAAAGTATCTAATCCTATGTTATTACCATCAATCAGGAGCTTGTTATTATCAAAAGGAATAATTACTGTATTTGCAGCGCCTTGGCCAGCTTCCGTTCCGTTTGGACTTAAGTTAACATATCCTTCAGAATATCTAGCTCCAGTTACTTTAGTTACAAAAGCAGGATTTAAAGTTGGGATACTGATACCGAAACCATTTTTAAATTGTGCCAGTGCACTTGTTCCTGTAAACTTGGCCTGCAATTCTATATTTTGATTGTTTGCATTACTCACAGAAGTATACCTGAATTTTAACACCAAATCATTAAAATCATAATCACCTTTGTTTGGCCAGCTATCTTCAAAAGCTAAAGTTCCCCAACCATATTTAGAAGGATAACTTGTGGTGTAAGCTCTATCTCCATCACAAGGAAATTCATCATACTCATCCGTTACACCGTCATTGTCACAATCTTTAGGGTCATCTAATGGTTTAACACCTCGTGGAGAAAGTGCAGTTAATGGATTAGCACTTGCATATAAAACCAAATCGTTAAAATCATGATCAGAATTACTGCCATTTGACCTATCTGTATCTTCAAAACCGATAACATAGGAAGACTCAGCACCATAATTTAACAATACAGAGTGGATTTTTAGATTAGCGTCACTTTCTGAATTGTAGGCATCATCTGAATAAAACTTGGTATTGCCACTCTTAACAACTTTAGCTCCACCGTCCCAAGAATCTGAAAGTAGCACAAAAGCTATCGTTGTGCCTGGATCAAACATTCCCAAACTTACTTTAGAACCTGCTGAAAGCCCGCCTCCTGATGAACCGTCTGAAGCATTCGGAAAAATATATTTTACAGTTGAAATATCTTGTTTTGTTGTAGGTGGAAAACCAGTTGGATAAGTGTAGTAACCTAAGGAGTTCAAATAACCGGCACCTTCAGCAACAAATGTGATAAATACTTCTCCACGCTCTACCACGTTTAAATTTCTAATCGCTAATGAAGACAAATATTCTGGATGAGCTACTCTTAGGTCAACGTTATTTGGCAATGAAGCATTGATGTAGGATAATAATCCTGCACTTACGTTTCCGGGAGCCATCAAATAATCAGGTGTTCCATTTCCTTGATAAGTACCCATGTACTCATAGTTTGTGTTAAAAATTGATGGCGTTTGGTTACCAGTTTTATTAAAGAACAATAATGAGCTACTTGGAGTGATGTTACTTTTAATAATATCTCCACTTAAACCTTTTGGCCCACCTAAGGTAAGGTCTAAGCTATTACTAGAAATGGAAACATTAACTTTATTAATCAAACCTATATAAGGCGTTTTAACAGTCAATTCCTTTAGGTAAGTGGCAATCTGCAAAGTGGTAGTGATATATCCTTTTTTGTCAGAAACCATTTTCAATAATTCCTGAGCTCCATCTGGGGTGTTTAAAGTAACAGGAACTCCTTTAATAGGCTCGTTCATGTTGGTTGTTAAACGGATATTAATTTTCACTTCTCTAGTGGTAGAAAAATTAAATGCATCTGGAGCAGATTTTTCTGTTTTGCCAGGCTGATCAACCAATTCATTTTTCTTACAGGTAATTAACAGGAAAGAAAGAATGATGAGTCCTAAAATCTTAATTTTCATAATTTTGAGAGTGTTAATATGATA
>JBDSHZ010000012.1:0-9302 GCA_039918235.1 Pelobium sp. | reverse complement strand
CGATAAAAATTTTGGATCAGATTGAAAAAATCATCAATTACAGACCCGAGTTTCACGAGTTTGATTTATGTGACGAGGCAAAAACAAAAGCATTTTTAGCCAAAAATCCGGATATCAGCGGCATCATTCATTTTGCAGCTTTTAAAGCTGTAGGAGAATCTGTTCAGAAACCTTTAGAATATTACAGGAATAACTTTTTCTCCTTAATCAATCTTCTGACTGCATATAAAGGAAAGCCTATAAATTTTGTATTTTCATCAAGCTGTACCGTTTATGGGCAACCCGATTTTTTGCCCGTAACAGAAGAAGCCCCTATAAAGAAAGCCGAATCACCTTATGGAAATACCAAGCAGATTGCCGAAGAAATATTAAGTGAAACCGCTTCAGTAAATAAAAATTATAATATTGTTGCATTAAGATATTTTAATCCGGTTGGAGCGCATGATTCTGCATTAATTGGAGAATTACCTTTGGGCGTTCCTCAAAACCTAGTTCCTTTCATCACGCAAACAGCCATTGGAAAAAGAGAGAAAATCACCGTTTTCGGAAATGATTTTGATACACCAGATGGAAGTTGTATTAGAGATTATATTCATGTAGTTGATTTGGCAAAAGCACATGTGGCTGCCATCAAAAGAATGGAAGAAGGAAAATCTAAAGCTAATTTTGAAGTCTTTAATATCGGCACTGGGGTTGGAACATCGGTATTAGAAGTTATTCATGCCTTTGAAAAATCAACAGGTGAAAAACTAAATTTTGTAATAGGACCCAGAAGAGCAGGAGACATTGAAAAGGTTTATGGAGACGCTACTAAGTCCACAGAAGAATTAGGATGGACAGCCGCATTGAATGTAGATGACATGATGAAATCTGCATGGGAATGGGAAAAATATATAAAGAATAATCCTTTTTAAATAAGACACAAGATTTTAGTATCAAGTATCAAGAGCTTATAAAGTTGCCATGGGATTTGTCTTGATACTTCCTACTTATTACTAGCTACTTAACATGAAAATACTCATCACCGGCGGAGCCGGATTTATAGGATCACACGTTGTTAGACGTTTTGTTACCACTTATCCCAAATATCAGATTGTAAATCTGGATAAGCTGACCTATGCTGGGAACCTAGAAAATTTAAGAGATGTTGAAAATCTGCCCAATTATAAATTTATAAAAGGAGATATAGTTGATGCTGATTTTATTCATGAACTATTTGAAAATGAGCAATTTGATGCAGTCATTCATTTGGCAGCAGAATCTCATGTTGACCGTTCCATTTCAAATCCCATAGAATTTGTGATGACCAATGTGGTGGGAACCGTGAACCTATTAAATGCCGCAAAAACAAGTTGGAAAGGAGACTATGCTTCCAAAAGATTTTATCATGTTTCAACAGATGAGGTTTATGGGACTTTAGGAGAAGGTACTGAAATGTTCACAGAAGAAACTTCTTATGATCCACACTCCCCATATTCAGCTTCAAAAGCAAGTTCTGACCATTTTGTGAGAGCATACTTTGATACTTATGGAATGAATTGCGTGATTTCTAATTGTTCTAACAATTATGGTTCTTTTCATTTTCCAGAGAAATTGATTCCATTATCAATCCATAATATCAAGCAAAATAAAGCTATTCCTATTTACGGCAAAGGAGAAAACATTAGAGATTGGCTTTGGGTAGTTGACCATGCAAGGGCAATTGATGTAATATTCCATAAAGCGAAAACAGGTACTACCTATAATATTGGTGGTCATAATGAATGGACCAATATTGATTTAATCCGTACACTTTGTAAAGTGATGGACAAAAAACTGGGAAGAGCTGAGGGTACATCAGAAAAACTGATTACTTACGTTACAGATAGAGCAGGCCACGATTTACGTTATGCCATTGATGCAACAAAACTAAAAGAAGATTTAGGTTGGGAACCAAGTTTACAGTTTGAAGAGGGTTTAGAAAAAACCGTAGACTGGTATTTAGAAAATGAAGAATGGCTCAATAACGTAACTTCTGGAAATTACCAGCATTACTACAAAGAGCAATACCAAAACAGATAAATGTTTAATCTTTTCAAGAAAAAGAATAAAATACCCGCATTTAATTTTAAAAATATTGGGGTAGATATGCACTCGCATATTCTTCCCGGTATTGATGATGGCGCACCAACGGTAAAAGAATCTGTGATGTTGGTAAAGCGGTTGATTGATTTGGGATTTACCAAACTGATTGCTACTCCACATATCATGTCTGATTATTATCGGAATACTCCTGAAATTATTCTTAAAGCTTTAGAAGAACTGCGTGAAGAGTTAGAAAAACAAAATATTAATATTCCTATTGAAGCTGCTGCGGAGTATTATCTTGATGAAACTTTCTCCACAAAAATTGATGAAGGTAATTTATTAACAATGGGCAATAATTATGTGCTTTTTGAAATGTCTTATCTCAACTATCCAAACAACATAAAAGAAACCGTACAGCGTTTAAATGATAAAGGTTATAAACCCATTTTGGCACATCCAGAACGTTACCCATATCTGTACGGGTCTATTGAGAATTTCTATAAAGTGAGGGAATACGGGTGCTATTTTCAGTTAAACACCATTTCCTTAACAGGATACTATGGCAAACAAACGCAAAAAGTTGCAGAAGAATTAGTGGAAAATATGATGGTTGATTTTATTGGATCAGATATGCACCATTTAAAACATGCGGATGCTTTGCGCCAATCTTTATTTACACCTCATTTAAATACCTTGTTTACAGAGTCTTATTTGCATAACGAGATATTGAAATAACTATTCTTTATTCTTTTCTGGCTTTACCAAATAGCGCTGATCCTTTAATATTTTTCTGATTTTAATTCGGGTACTTAAAAATCTACCTAAAAGTGTTCCGGCTACTAAGCTAAAGCAGAAGGCAGATAAAGTGTCACCATGGATCCAATGCCCAAAAAGCCATTTCCTAGATAATGAAAAACTAAGGTAGAGGATCAGGATAATAATTCCTTCTTTATCCATTTTAGAGATGACCATACTTTCCTCTTCCGCCCATTTCACTTTTTTGATACTGCCCACAACATAGCCAATACCACTTCCTACAGCAAAAGCTAAGAGTGCAAAAAGAAAATCGATTTTTTGAAAGATGATGTCATAGATCATGATGCCACACATCACCATAAAAAGAATAATAAAAAATATTAAACGTCTTTTCAGCTTATAATGGACATACCTATTTCTAACAATACGCTTTTTGTTTCTAATACCCATTTTATAAACTGAGCAAAAACAAAACCAAATTATTCATACCTCAGGGCTTCAACCGGATCTAGTTTAGAAGCTTTTGAAGCTGGTATAATTCCTGAAAGTAAACCTGTGCCAACACAGGCAACAAGTCCTATAAATATCCATAGCCATGGAATTAAGAAAGCCGCACCCATAGCTACCGCCAATAAATTGCCCATTACAATGCCTAAAAATATTCCTACACCTCCACCTAAAATGCAGATCACGATGGCTTCGTATAAAAACTGTTTTCTAATTAAAGATGGATTTGCACCTATTGCTTTTCTAACACCAATTTCACGTGTTCTTTCGGTCACAGAAACCATCATGATGTTCATCAGTGCAATGGCTGCACCAATTAAAGTAATCAATCCAATAGCGATACCTGCTATCTGAACAAATTTTAAATTCTCTATTAATGTTTCTGCAATGGCATCACTTTTTGTGATTTCGAAATTATTTTCCTGCTGAATAGTCAATCCTCTAATTTTTCTCATTAAAGCGGTAGCTTCACCAGATGAAAAGTCCATCATGGTGGGGTCATCTACCATAACAGAAATGGTATAAGTTGGATTGGCACTGGTCATAATTTGGCGACCTTTTGATAAAGGAATCACACAAACTTTATCCCCTCCAAAACCCATACTACTCCCTTTTGGGGCAAAAGCTCCAATAATTCTGAATTTATCACTCCCAATAGAAATAATTTTATCTAATGGGCTTTCTTTACTAAAAAATTTCTGTTTAATCTCATCGCCGATGATCACCACACTTGCTCCAAACTCTGTTTCATTAGCAGAGAAATTTCTTCCTTCTGCAATTTTATATCCCCCTGTAGAAACATAAGCGGCATCTGCACCTAAAACGGAAATATTTGGATTGGTTTTCTCATTTTTATATTTAACCGTTCCGGCAAAAGAGGCAAAAGTATTAACAGAAACAGTAGATGGCACAGCAAATCTTTCTTTGAATTCCATCGACTCTCGATAATCAATCACTGGCCAGCGTTTTGGTCTGCCGCCTTTCCCCCCAATTCTAATACCCGTACCGCGATTCCTAATTGTAAAGGAATTTGCACCCATGCTGGCAAAAGTATTGTTCAGCGATCCTTTAATGGCATCAATAGAAGTCAAAATGCCTACCAAAGCCATTAATCCAATTGCAATAATTAGGGCGGTTAAAAAAGTCCTTAATTTATTGCTTTTAATAGAGTGCAGTGCAACTTTAACATTTTCTATATTATCCATTCAAAAAAATCTATTGCTAAAATTACAAATTATTAGGTTTAGACCCTATTATTACTCACTTTGTTACAGGATATTTTCTAGAAAAGTAAATTAAAATTGTACAAGCATAAATTAATAGCTTTAGGATAGTTAATATTGTAGAATGCTATGAAATGATTGCTAAAATTACACTTCATATAAAATCTTTCAATCTCCGCATTAAATCCAGAATCATTACCTTTAAATCATAGCTAAAACTTATGAATAAAATCATCATCACATTATTCTTCATCTCTGGTTTAACTGCATGTTTTGCTCAGGATTTAAAAGTTCCCTTTTCAGATAATCACTTAACCTACCAAGGCCGAATTCCGTTAACAAAAGATGCTGCTCAATTTTCTTGGCCAGGTACCTCTGTTAGCATCAACTTTGAAGGTACTTCTTTATCAGGTGAGTTTAAAGATGCTGACACTTCCAATTATTACAACATTATTATTGACGAGCATAAAATATATAAAACTCATTTCGATACCTTAAGAAAGAGTTATTTATTAGTTAAAGATCTTCCTTTTGGGAAGCATAATGTTCAGGTTTTTAAAATTACAGAATGGGATAAAGGCAACACCTTTTTTTACGGTTTTCAACTTCCAGTCAATTCAAAACTATTAGCGCCAAGTCCTCTTCCAAAAAGAAAAATCGAATTTTATGGTAATTCCATCACCTGTGGCTATGCCATTGAAGATAAATTCCAAGATTCACCTGTTGGTTATTATGAGAACAATTATGACGCCTACTCATCTATAACTGCCAGACATTTTAATGCCCAATATAACTGCATCGCTAAAAGCGGCATTGGAATTATGTTGAGCTGGTTTCCGCTCATTATGCCTGAAATGTATGAACTTCTTGATCCTGAAGACCCAAATAGTAAATGGGATTTTTCAAAATATACGCCTGATGTGGTAGTGATTAATTTATTACAAAATGATTCGTGGCTGATCAACAATCCCGAACATCCAGAATTTAAACATCGGTTTGGAACTGAAAAGCCATCACAAGAATTTATCATTAAATCTTATCAAGAATTTGTACAAAATATCCGTAATAAATATCCTAAGGCGCAAATTATCTGTATGCTTGGCAACATGGATATTACCCAAAAAGATTCTCCTTGGCCGGGATATGTAAGAAAAGCTGTTGACCAGTTAAAGGACTCAAAAATTTATACGCTAGTAGTTCCCTATAAAGAAACTGGCGGGCATCCAAAAGTTAAAGAACAGCAAGTTTTAGCAGATAGCCTGATTGCGTTTATTGATCAATATATTAAGTGGTAAAACATAGTTTAGAGCAAACTTAGTATCTCAATAATGAGTATGATTAACCACTATATTTTTCAAATACATTAGGTCTTTTTTATGATCAATACCTTTATGCTGAGCCTTATTACTTCCATAAATTTGTAAAACACCGCGGTTCAAGGTAATCACTTCTTCTGCTCCCTTGCCCATAAAATCAAACATGTGGAATACTGGATCGGGGAAATATAATTCTCCTTTACCTTGTTTGTTAATCTCAAATTTATACCAAAACAACTGCTCCACTCCATTTCCCAGCCAATCTCCTTTTACAAAATCAGGGTTTCCATTAATTGGTGCACTGGGCCATTTAAACAAATGATTCCCATTCTTATCAAACCAATAAAGCTGACTGGATAAATAAGGCTCTCCTATTGAACGATTGCCATAAGTTCTACCTCCAACTACCACCTGTGGTCCTGAACCTTTTTCCAGAAAGTTCCCCGCCTGTATTTGCTGGCTATGCTCTGCTACGTTTTCCCAAATGATTTTGCCTGTCATGGCTTCATAAACAAAAACTCCTGCTTCGCTATTAGCGGTTATGATTTCCAATTTACCATCTCCGTTAAGGTCTAAAAATTTATAGCTATCGGCATGGTCATGATTATCAGGCAGGAGGTCAAATTTATTCCATAATTCCTTTCCGTTAGCATCTAATAATAAAGAACCTATTAAAACTTCATCAATTCCATCCTTATTCAAATCAATTGGATAGGCATAATGACCTAAATTATCCTTTTTTCTTTTTTCCGTATGTTGCCACAACTGTTTAAGATCGGCCGAATATGCGGTAATATTGATGGTTCCACCCATATCTGTAAAAGCAATAATTTCATTGGGAGCACCTTTTGTAAGCTTGGCTATGGCTAGTCTAAAGTTATTATACTCGTGAGGTAGAGGCTGCGTTGGCCAATCCACTTCTCTTAAAACTTTCCCTGTTTCACCAGAAGCAATCACCAGTTTTTCCTTTCCTTCCTCCATTCTCCAGTGTACTACTTCCGCTTTTCCGTCCTGATCAAAATCCCATAGAAGTCCGGGAGCTTCAAATTCTGACCGCTTTACACCATCCTTTTCAGGTGCTTTCCATTGCCAAAGTTCTTTACCACTATTATCAAAAACATGAGCGGAAAAATCGCCCTCCAAAGCCATAAAGTCGGTTAATCCATCTCCGTTTACATCCCCAAATTTCACTGCATTAGATGGAGGAATCTGATAGCTTTTTAAAAGCTTGACTTCCTCATTAAGCTGATAAGGCATTATATCTTCTTCCTTTAGATCAGGATTTTTACTCAATACCAAGACATCAAATATTGATCCCTGTTCGATACGGGTTATTTTAACATCAATCTTTCCCTTTTTAAGCTGAAAATCATCTCCTTTCTGCCAACTTAATGGTACTTTTCCAAATGACATAGTAGTTACCTGATCATTGACAACTACTTTGAAAGAGCCTCCTTTTCTGGATTTACTTCTTACATAAAGGAAATAATTTCCATCTTCATGAACGGTTACTTTTACCAGTAAATTTGTTTTGGAATCAAGAACAATCGCTGTATTATTAAAAAGCCAATCCACTCGCTCGCTTTTGGCATCGGTAATGGTATTTCCTTTAGGAATTTCATCTAAAAAATCTGATGCTGGGATAATTATCGTTCCTTTTAAAACCTCACTTTTATTTTCTTTAGGTTTCTCCGCGTTCTTCCAAGAAATGGAAATTAGGAGGAACAAAATCAGGAAAAATGCTTCTTTACGGTTGCTTAAAGTTGTATTCATTTTATGATATTAATATGTAAGCCACTTGTATCAATGTTTTGGGTATACTCCATTAAAAAATCTCTTTTAGCAGTAATATTGCAGTTTTTGAACACAACATCCTGAATAGGGCTGTTTGCTAATCCACGCATATCTCCTACAGCGCTAACTGTTCCATAAATATTGATAAGCTTAATGTTTCTTACCAAAGGCAAAACAGCTGCGGGTGGCTTAGGATTAACCATTCGCCAAGCCATATTAAATTCAAACGCTTTGCGGGTATTTTTTAACTCAATATTTTTATAAGTGATATTTTCAACTACTCCTCCTCGGCTAGGCTGAGATTTAAATCTGATGGGTGCCCAATTATCCGCTTCGACTATACAATCTTTAACCGTCACATTTCTGATTCCTCCAGAAGTTTCGCTTCCCATGGCTACACCACCATGTCCATAAGCGAAAGTGCATTTCTCTATTAAGATTTCTTCAGAAGGTCTGTTCACTCTTAATCCGTCTTCATCTTTTCCCGATTTGATAGAAATGCAATCATCATTCACATCAATAAAACAATCAGAAATATGAACTTCATTACTAGAATCTATATCTATCCCATCAGAACTGGGGATATCATGTGCTGCGGTGATATTAAGTTTAGAAATTTCAACTCCAGAACTATAGAGAATAAACAATCCCCAGCAGGCCTGATTATACAAAGAAAGACCTGATATGGTAATGTTTTTACAGTTTTGAAAACCAATGAGTCTGGGTTTCCCATATTTTAATCTTTGCTCTTTCCCTCTTTTTGTCCATTCCTCACCGGAGCCATCAACTCGGCCCGGACCTATAAATTTTGTTCCTTTTAAACCTATAGCATTCACCAAACAGGCAGTCCACTTTTTTTCTTCCCCCTCCCACCGGGTATCAATCTGAGGATAATCATCTGGATTAATAGAACCTTTTAATATCCCCTCTTCTTCAATTCTTAAATTCACCTTATCCTTAAGAAAAATAGATCCGCTGATAAAAATCCCTTTAGGAATTATTACATATCCCCCTCCAGATAAGGCACATTGATCTATCGCTTTCTGAATAAATTGGGTATTAATTGTTCTACCATCCGCAATTGCTCCAAAATCTGTAATGAGATAGCCATTACCTTTCTTTACAGAAAATGAACTGCAAATTGTAACAATAATAATCAGTCCTGTTTTTATACGGATCATGGTTCTTAATTTTCTTTGTAATTCCTCTTCAACCATTCCGCTGGAACTGGGATAATGCAGATATTTAATGATTTGTTGTTTTCTGAAAGCATGGCCGACTGTATTTCTATTTCTGTTCCATCATGGTTAAATGTTGGATGCGGATGATCAGCCGCTGTATCTTTATGTCCCGCTGAAAGCAAGATCATTTCATGGGTGTGCCTATCTATCAAATAAATGTTTCGGGCAAAATCATCTCCCACAGCAAATCTTCCATCAGCCGAGCCGTTAACATGCCATAAACCACTTCCGCTTGGCGTTTGCCCAACAATGGTCATCTCTCTGGTATTGATATTTACAATTCCTAAGCCAGTTGGTTTCTCCCTTGTACCAGACGGTCCCCATGCCACATCTTGCCCAGGATTAGCGCCTCCAACCTCGGTTCCTTCTCCAACATTTATAGTAGAATTAGGGATTTT
>JBDSHZ010000011.1:0-19827 GCA_039918235.1 Pelobium sp. | reverse complement strand
TAATGCGATAAACAGTAAAATCGTTAAAAGATAAAAGGAATGATTTTTTTTCATGACGATTGAATATGAATTTTGGTTTATGGTTTTAAGTGGTTCAATAGCTTACAGTGTAAAAGCAACTTAATATTGTTTTCTATTTTGCCAGCATAGTTGGTCGTCTTATTTTATAATAATAAGGAAGGCAATTGGTTTAATTGTCTAAATATTCATCATTTTTTTTTATTGTGCATCCTGTTGTGTCCTGAAATTATATAAATGGAAAATGGTTTCCTGAAGAGTGACTTGCCTAACGCTATCAATTATCAATACAGTAATGCTTAAGTTTTACATTAAAGTTAAGCATTACTGAAAATTAATATCGGTTTCCTATTTAAGCGAATCGATGTTTCCATCGTGATAATTACGAATCATAATGGTTGATATTTTTTTGTTCAATTGGGCTTTTAAAGGCCGTTAATGGAATTGGAGTTGCTATTATTGGGGTAAAAAATATAAAAATATGAGTTTTGTTGATTTCCACTGAATGAATGAATTCTCATTTTGCTTTTGAAGTAGTAATCTTTGTTACTGATTCAACAAATTACATAAAAAAGATGTAAAGAGTACAAGCACAATTACAGGAATCTTGCTAACCTGTAATTCCCTATTGTTCTCTTGCCAAGTTCGTTATTTAACTTCTGGCGTCTACATTGTTTGTTGGCTGTGAGGCGGGTGTTTTTTTGGAACGTAGGGTGGTTCTAAAATTCTTTTCATTAGTAGGTCGAATTTTAATAATTCATAGTAAATAAGAAAACTAGACATTGTTCTCAGTCTTTTTAATAAGCTTTTAATAGATCTTTTGAGATTAATTTATTAGCAAGTTTTAAAATCATAAATGGCATGATAAGTAAGTTGAAAATCAATAACTTAGGCTGTAAAGGCTGCCAATTAGTTAATCAACAAAGTCGCAAAAGATTAGCACTATTGATTTGCATACAGGAAAAAAAAATATAGCAATTAACTTTACAGATTGTCTTAATGCAGAAATTCCCCGTGATAAAAGCTTATAAACGTTTTCGGAACTTATATTCATATTTGTTGCAATATCTGCAACGGATAGTCTTTTGTAATACTTCAACAAAATTACTTTTCGCTGTTTTTCGCTTAAATTAATTAAGCCATTGTTAAGAGCATAAGTTTGTTGCTTTTGATTAATTAATATTATCATCATATCTTCATATGAATAATATCGCTCTTTAATTAGGTATTCATCTTCATTAAGATCAATAAGCACCTCCCTTTGTTTTGATTGTTCTCTAATTAATCGGCGTTTTATGGAGCTGAAAAAATAAAAGAGAATTGATCGTGGAATTGATAAGTTTTCTCTACTATTCCATAATTCAAGAAATAGGCTGTGGACACAGTCCTCTATCAACTCCTGATTTGCGGTAAATTTACTTGCGTAATTGTACACCAAGTTTGCATACATATTGTAAAGCTTAGCAAATGCCCTCTGATCTCCCGCTTTAAAATGCATCCATAAATCATCATCCATAGCATGATCATTCTCCAAAATGTCATGACTGACTAGAAATCTTTTTACCTCTTTCATTTTTTCAAATATGTTAAAGTTTAACAGGTCCGCATCTTTTTTAAAATGTGTTGTTTTCTTGCTATACTATTATATTTGTAACACTGACTCTACTGTAAAGGACAATACAAAAATCCCTAGTTCCGTATGTTTTTACCACACTAATGCTTTAACCCGTTATATGATACCTCTACAAAATGCTTTGCATAATTGAAAAAAATTTATCGGTTACGATATTATAGCTATCAAAACCAATTCATTTTTATCTTATCAAGTCCTTCGCAAATACTGCGTATATTATTATCACTGATAGATTCCTTTTCGTTTTGCGTTTTCCCGTAGCTTGAGAAATTAGCGCAGTCGAACCGGCAAAAAAAGAACAGGCACCAGACCAAACAAAACCAGTTCTATCTTTATAGATGTTGTTAATCTTTTTATGTGATAGATCTTTACCCACATTTAATTGTGAGAATTGATAAGAGGTTTGTCCTGAGGTATAAAGAAACCAAAAGCCCAACGCGAAGAATAATATGCCAACTATCCATACAGTCATAATAGCTAATTAAATGGCAAATATTTAGGTTAAATTAATTATTAAATTATATTCGGATCCTAACTCATTAGAGTCTGGAAAATTATTAATTGGTTATTTCTTCTTCCCTAGAAAAGGGAATGTTATAGTTGGAAGAACACAACATTTCAAAGATAATTTCATTTTGTTCTACACTATAATATTTTTCAGACAGAAATTGATACAAAACATTAATAAGCACTCAATTAGGTTAGCTGTTAAAGCGCTTAAGTTGTAATTTATTATATTAAGAACGACACAATCCTTAAAAAAAATAGTGAAGAAACGGCAGTTAAAAAATCATAAAATACGAGATACTTGTAAACAGCAATACGGGAAAATAACAGATGAAAAGAAATTTAAATTATTTTACAAAGCTGTTCCACAAGTACGTTCTTTCTAAATCCGCACACCCATTGCTTGCTTGAAACATCCTAAATAATTTGAATAGTTAAGCTGTAAATTCAATTTCAGAGTTACAGATTCCCGGATTTTTACCAAATAGTTAGAAAGTTACCCTGCTACTATTTGAAAAGATTTAAAAAAAAGTAAAATTTTTTGTCCAAAAAATCAACATTCCGTCTCTTACTATTAGAAGGTAGTATCTAACCAATTAACACCTTCTTTATAAACCTGAACCAAATTAATTTTGCCATTTAAATTTACGAAGTATGTTTAGATATTTTGTTGAAAATTTTGATAGTAATGACTATTTCTGTCCTTGGATTATTGAAAAATATGATAGCGTTAATTTATTTTGGACGGATTTTCTAAATTTTTATTCCATTAAGGCATCCCAAATATCACACCTGTTTTTTTTTCTGATCCAACTCAAAGACTTTCAAAAATTTTTGACTTTTAATATACAGAAATTAAGACGTTTCCATAACACAAAGTCTTTAACAATGAAACTCTTGGTATGGTAACCTTTCAATATCATGCAAATATTTTTTTAAGGCCATAAACGCAGTCTAACTATTTATACATTAAAAAAACAAATATGTGATTATAACCAAACTCAATAAGAAATCAATAACATTAATTAAACTAACCAATTAAATCTCTATGACACAAAAATTACTCAAAAAACGAATCCTCACAGCTATCGGATTAACTACTTCGATAATTATTTTGCAGACGCAGGGAGCTATCAGCGCTTTATCGACTGGAAAAAATTCATCTAAGCCACTAACGGAGCACCAAAAAGAAATTACCATAAAAGGTGTTGTTACAGATAAAGCCGATGGGCAAGTGTTACCAGGTGTATCTGTACAGGTAAAAGGCACAAAATTAGGAACAGTTACGGATGCTGACGGAAAATACTCATTGAATATTCCCGACGATAATGCTATTTTAATTTTTACTTACATAGGGTACAAACCTTTCGAGGTGGCAATTAAGGCTCGTACTGCAATAAATGTTTCACTAGAAATCTCGGAGAATTCACTTGATGCAGTGCAAGTGGTGGCGTACGGAAGTCAAAAAAAATCCAGCGTAGTAGGAGCAATCTCAACGGTAACTATCAAGGAGTTAAAAACACCGACCAGAAATTTAACAGCTTCATTGGCAGGAAAAGTTTCTGGAGTAATTGCAGTTCAACGAAGCGGGGAGCCTGGTTACGATGATGCAACCTTCTGGATACGCGGGATCAGTACATTTGGAGCAGGGACCCAACCTCTTATTTTGGTAGATGGGGTGGAGCGTCCAATAAACAATATCGAACCAGAAGAAATTGAAACTTTTTCTGTGCTAAAAGACGCAGCCGCGACAGCACCTTATGGCATCCGTGGTGCCAACGGTGTGGTCCTTGTTACTACTAGACGTGGTTCTAAAGAAAAGCCGAGCATCAGCTTTAAGGTAGAAAAGGGGGTTGTAGGAGCCACCAACCTGCCTGAATTTGCGGATGGAGTGACGTACATGAATCTTTACAACGAAGCGAATAACGCTACCAATCCGAACGCACCAGTACTTTATTCAGAAGACCGTATTTCAAAAACTGCATCTGGCGAAGATCCCTATTTATATCCTAATGTGAATTGGCAGTCTTTGATGATGAAAGATTATTCGGATAACGAACGCTTGAATCTGAACATTACTGGCGGGGGCGACGTTGCCAAATACTTTTTATCTGCTACTTATTATCAAGAAGGTGGTATTTTCAAAAACAACGAAATAACCCCTTACAATACCAACATAAATGTAAAGCGCTACAACTTCCGGGCAAATACAGATATCGATTTAAGCAAAACCACACAGCTAAGCATGGGTATTGGCGGTATTTTAGTTACCGGAAATTACCCTGGGAGAACTACTGATGCACTGTACACAGAAGGTATTATGATGAATACTCCAGTTGGGTATGCTCCAACCTACCCAGATCCAGCTAATCCTGACAAATTTGTGTATGGCGGGGTAAATGGTATCATGAATCCTTATCAGGGCTTAACCGGAGCTGGATTTGTAAATGAATGGAAAAACAACATTCAATCTGATTTTACCATAAATCAGGACTTGAAAAAGTTTCTTAAGGGTCTTCGCCTCTCTGCTAAATTTGCTTTTGACGGGTATAACGAGCATAATATATCTAGAGCCAGAGGATTGGATAGAAGAAGCCAAGATGCTGGCGACAGATACCGCTTGGAGCCAGCCGGAAGGGATGCTAATGGTGATTTGGTATTAACAAAATTTTATGACGGTCCGGAAAATTTAGGGTTTCAACGAACTAGCCTTGGTACCAGAAGGATTTACTATCAGGCGAATGTGAATTACGACCAATCTTTCGGCAAACATACGGTTTCGGGCATGGTTCTTTTTAATGCTCAGGATTTTCAAAGAGGTGACGTTGGAGACGCTATGGGTTCCTTACCTTATCGACTGTTGGGATTTGTTAGCAGGGCTACATACAACTATGAAAACAAATATTTTTTAGAGGTAAATGCGGGCTACAACGGGTCTGAAAATTTTGAATCTGGCAAAAGGTTCGGATTATTTCCTGCTGTTGCTGCCGGCTACATCATTTCTGAAGAGCCTTTCTTTAAAGATAAGATCAAAGGCATTGAGCTCTTGAAATTTAGAGGTTCTTATGGATTAAAAGGTAATGACCAAATTGGAGGGCGAAGATTTGCTTACGTAACAACAATTGGTGGCGGAAGCGGTGGTTACAGTTTTGGCAACACCAATCAGACTTTTTTTAACGGTGTAGGAGAAGATCAATGGGGTTCTGACCTAACTTGGGAAACAGAAACCGAGTTGGATCTTGGCATTGAAACTCGATTTTTAAACGGGTTCTATCTACAGGCTGATGTATTCAAACGAAACCGAAAGGGAATATTCTTACAAAGAGGTTCTTTACCTTCAATATTAGGGCTACAGAATACTCCATACGGCAATATAGGGGCCTTTGAGAATAAAGGTATAGATGCGAACTTGGAATATAGAAAACAACTAGGGGGATTTAACGTAACTTTAAGGGGGAACTATACTTTCGCAAGAAATAAAATTATAGATAATGACCAGCCTGACTATCAATATGCTTACCAAAACAGAAAAAATAAACGATTAAACCAGCCTTTTGGGCTATTATCAGAAGGACTATTTAGGGATCAAGAGGATGTTAATTCTCATGCTATCCAGCAGTTTGGCGCAGTAAGACCAGGAGACATTAAGTACAAAGATGTAAATGGAGATGGGTATGTGAATTCTTTTGACGAGGTGGCAATCGGAAATCCAGAAACTCCCGAAGTTATTTACGGTTTCGGAACAACAATCAACTATAAAGGATTTGACATTTCTGCTTTTTTTCAAGGCTCATCCAATGTAAACTTCATGCTAGGTGGCACAGGATGGTATCCATTTTTGGAAGGTGGTATTAGGGGTAACCTCATGTCTTATGCAACAGATAGGTGGACACCCGAAAATCAAAATGGAAGCGCTTTATTTCCGAGGCTATCAGTTGGGAATAATCAGAATAACTACCGTAGTTCTACTTTTTGGCAAAGAGACGCTAGTTATTTGAGGCTTAAAACAGCTGAATTTGGTTACACACTTCCAAAACGAATAACAAGTAAAATAAAAGTCAATACTTTAAGAGTCTATTTATCAGGATTTAATTTACTAACCTTTAGTAAGTTTAATTTCTGGGATCCAGAGAGTGGCAGTGGAAGAGCTGCCTCCTATCCACTTCAAAGGAATTATAATTTAGGCGTTAATCTCAATTTTTAAGAAATAAACTGATTCAAATTGAACCTATAAATCAAAGAAAATGATAAAATTTAAATCATTCATATATATAACACTCTCAGTAGCGGGAGTGTTATTGTCCTCTTGCGAAAAATTTTTAGACAAGCAAGAAGAAGACTTACTTACCATTGACCAAGTTTTTCAAAACCGAATTTCTAATCAAGGATACCTAGCGAACGTGTACAATTATGTACCGAATTTTATAGATCCTAAAACCAGTTTTACCCCCGTTTCAGATGAAGGCGATTTCGTTTGGAGTGATGTTAGGGCCCAGCAAATAAATATTGGAAACTGGTCTCCAACAAATATCCCTATAGATCAATTTGCTCAGTTTTACAGAGGTATAAGGTCGGCAACTATTTATTTAAATCGCGGTAAAGAATGTACAGAGTGTGAGCAGCAAATTCCGGGTATAACCACTAGGTATGTCGCAGAAGCTAGAGCATTGCGAGCCTATTTTTATTTTTTACTGCTAAGGCAATATGGTCCAATACCAATAATTACAGAGGTATTACCAGTTGATGCAAAGGTTTCTGATTTGCAGTTGCCCCGAAATTCATTTGATGAAGTGGTAACCTATATTGTTGCAGAGCTGGACAAGGCGATGATAGACTTGCCAGTGCAACATTCACCTGCTGACTATGGGAGAATGGACAAAAGAACCTGTTTAGCGATTATATCTAGAACACTATTGTATTCGGCAAGTCCTTTGTGGAATGGAAATACCGACTATGCCAACTTCAAAAACAAAGATGGCAAAGTATTGGTAAATCAAACTTACGATCAGAATAAGTGGAAACTTGCGGCAAATAGAAGTAAGGAACTTATTGATTTAATGCCGAACGGCTTGTATAAGAAGACGGTAAATGGCGTGTGGGATCCTAAAGAATCTTACCAATATCTCTCTATTGACCGCTGGAATCAAGAAATTATCTTCGCCCGTAATTTTGAAGCAAATGGTTGGGAGCATCATATGGCACCTAGACAAGTTGGCGGTTGGAATGGAGGAGGAGTTACTCAGGAAATGGTAGACGCCTACCGGATGAGTAATGGAATGCAAATAGACGAGTCTGGATCCGGATATGTTGAAGAGGGTTTTTCAGCTCAAGCTGGTAAATACACGCCCAAAGGAATTTGGAATATGTGGACCAACCGTGAGCCAAGGTTTTATGCTTCTGTAACCTATAATGGCGCAAACTGGATATGGAGCGCCCAAAACATCAAGATACAATTGTATGGTAAAGGCGCTTCGGGCTTTGCCGGCTCTCATGATCACACAAATACAGGTTATTTATTACACCGTTTTGTAAGTCCAACCAGTGATGTCCAAAACTGGAATGGATCGCCTCAACATGACATACATTTCCGGTTAGGCGAAATTTATTTAAACTATGCAGAGGCGCTCAACGAAGTGAGTCCCGGTAATGCTGATATTACCAAATATGTTAACTTAATACGTGAACGTGGCGGAATCCCAAATCTCCCGATTGGATTAGGACAATCTGAAATGCGTGAACTCATACGTCGGGAACGCCGCGTAGAGCTTGCTTTCGAATCTCACCGCGTTTGGGATACCAGAAGATGGAAAATTGCAGAACAAACAGATGGCGGACCAAAAACTGGTATGAACATCGGGGAGGGTACAAGCTTTACTGATTTGTCTTTTTATAAACGAACTGTTTTCGAAACTCGTGTATTCCAGAAAAAACACTACTTGTGGCCAATTCCACAGGGAGAAATAGAGCGTAACAAAGAATTAGTTCAAAACCCAGACTGGAATTAATTGTTTCACTTTAATGAACCACAAAATGAAAAAAAATATAAAATATACGGCTTTGCCGCTGTTGTGCATCGCGATAATTTTGCTGTCTTCTTGCGAGAAGAGCTACATGAACGAAATAGATGCGATTGCACCCAAGGTATCTCTCACGCCAATTGAGGGAGGAATTTTCTTGTTAAAAAAGGAAAAGATTACTATACCAGCAGATAGTTCTGCAATCAACGCATCCTTTGGAGTTGTACGGTCTGGCACTCAGCAGGGGGAGGCATTTAAAGTTGATATAATCACTAGTGCTTCCGATATAGCCGCTGGTAGTGTTGCCTTACCGAGCAGTGTATTCTCGCAAACAGAAGTGGAAATTTCTGGTAGCGATAACAAAGGTGTGTTGCACATGAGTATTCCAATGACTTTTGTTAAAGCAAATTTGGGTAAAAAGCTCGCTATCAGAATGTCAATTGCCAATCCTACTAAATATGAGCTGAACAGCAGTTTGAGTTCTGCAATGGTTATTTTGGACGTCAATGATTATTTCACACCACCACCACCACCAGATCCTTTGCCTAAGTACCTAATTGTTGATGAAGTATTGCGTGATGGCTGGGGGAATTGGGGATGGAGTAGAGAAGTAGATTACACTAATTCGGAAAGAAAGAAAAAAGGTTCTTCATCCGCCAAGGTAACCTATACAGATGCTTGGGGCGCTTTCCAAGTACATGCTCCTGGTAATAATAATGTTGGTGTGGCCCTAGCTGGCTATACAACTTTAAAAATTGCCATTTATACTAGTGCTGCTATGGACGGTAAAGAAGTCAAACTATCGGTAAACGAGCTTGGCAACTTTAAAGGTGAGAAAGTTCTAAAACTAAAAGGCGGGGAATTTACTACTTTCCTGATTCCATTTTCCGCCCTAGGTAACCCCACTAGTATTAGCGATGTCATTATTCAGAATCAAGGAACAACTGGACTGGTCATGTATATTGATGATTTTGGGTTTGACTAATTAGCTCTTTTATAAAAGATTATTACCCACTGATTGATAGTTACTGGCCGAGGAGTGTCCTCCTCGGCCTTTAATCAATTACTATAAAAGAATAGTGATGAAACTGTCTAAGAAATAAAGATTTATTAACATTACTAATCCCTTCAAAACACGCTCAAATCAGTTTTATATTGAGAATAGTAAACTTGTTATAAGACGTTCTATTTTGGGTACTTTCTTTTCTATTTTGGGCACAAATGGGTATTATGTAGCTTTATGAATTTATCATTTACGAAACCGTAAGCAGGTAAATCAACGGTAAATAGTATTACGCTTTTAGCAGGTTTGTTTATGCAACTTAGGAACTCTATGGAAACCATGCTTTCTCGTTTCACAGCAGTTTCTCAGGGTGCAATTTATTTCCTAACATGTCCCCTTAATTTCTAGTTGGCTATAAGTTATTGATAGTTATTTTGTTGATATTTTAATTTATTAAATTTATCGAATTAAGGGTAAATTTTGGACGAAAATAAGAGTGATTACAACTGGCTTCAAAGTAAAGGCCGTACATTCAGTTTGTATCAAAAAATATAAGGATTATATTTCATCATTTAGGGCTCAGCTCATAGCCACACAGCAATAGCTGATTTACTACTTTAGCAGAAGGATGGATAAAAAGCAATTAGGAACAATTCTCTGTTTTCTCTCACGAAAATCCTAATGGCTTACTTCATCTTAACCATTGTACCTTCTTAAGTGTCAAATATCATTTTTTACGAGCAAATCAATACTATTTAAGAGCAATTAGTGCTTGATAGCTTACCCATACTGCTCAAAGGACTAATAACATTGCGGACATTAGAGCATACATCTAAACTTCTTTTTTTAGAGTTTATTGAACAGTTCCTTGGCATTAACCACAGTCATTAAACAATATAAGTTGCCCCAAAGTTTATTGATTTAAAGGAAGCTGTGGAAAAGAAAGTGATGAAGTTTACTAGAGAACACTATGATCTAAATTTTATTATTTTGTCTTATGATGTTAATACACTTTATTTCGAGACTTTTAAAGAAGACGATTTGCGAAATAATAATTTTATAAGGATAATAAATCTCAACAGCCACAAATTCTGCTCGCTTTGATGGTAAGTACAGAAGGCTTTCCAGTTGCCTATGAAGTGTTTGCTGGAAATACCTTCGAAGGGTATATTATTATTCCCTTAGTTAAAGACTTTATTACATGAAATAAGGTATCTAAATATTAATTTAATTCTCGAATTTTTTGATTCTGCGGATTACTTCCAAACATGCCCTTGTGTTATGATAAGGGCATTTCCACAACCCCACCTTATCTTCGCCCTCCATCAGCGTTAAATCGTGGTTACGTCCCCAAAACCATTCTCCCTTTTGATGATCTATAATGTATGAACTGGTAAATTCCCAAAGTTTTTTAGCTGTATTGAGATAATAATCTTGTTTAGAAATTTCCCATGCATTAATAAAACCTACGATAGCTTCCGCTTGTACCCACCAATGTTTTTCTCTGATAAAATGAGATTTGCTTAGGTTATTCTCATACAATAAGGCCCCATCATTAGCATCTATTCCTTCCAAAGCCGCATCTGCCAAGTTAATGGCTATCTTTTCGAACGACTTTATCAAAGCTTTATCATCTATAACTTCTGCTGCTTCCAGCAATAGCCAAGAAGCTTCTATATCATGTCCGTAAGAATAGATAATCTCTTTATTTTTCCAGTTTTCATCCATAAATAAGATAAGATGCTTGGTAGCCGTATCTATGATATGATTTTGAAAAACTGACAAAAGATTTTTAATTTGGGATTTCAGCTCACTGTTTTGCCAAACATGGTATAAATTTGCATAAGCCTCTATCACATGCAAATGAGTATTCATTGTTTTTTTCTCATTCGCATCCTTTTCGCTTAACCTAAGGTCTGTAATTTCCTGCCAATCTCTGCTAAAAGCTTCAAAATATCCGCTGTTCTGTTTGTCAAAACTATGCTTTTCTATATCGTGATATAACCTTATTGCTAAATCCAGTACCTCTTGATGTGAGCAGATTTTGTAATATTCTGACAAACCATATATTGCAAACGAAAGCGCATAAGTTTGTTTCTTAGTGTCTAAAGGACGGCCTTTAAAATCTACAGACCAATATACTCCGCCATAATCTTCATCAAAAAAGAAGTTTTTGATGTACTGATATGCTCTTTCTGCGAGTTGCTTATGAACTGGGTTCTTGGTATAAGCATAAGCTGCAGAAAATGTCCAAAGGATTCTGGAATTTAAAACTGAACCCTTGGGCATGTAAGATATAAGTATGTCATTATGATCTCTACGACCTACAAAACCGCCATATTCTTCATCAACAGTTTGTGTTTCCCAGTAATTGAGAATATTGTGCAGTTCTTTTTCTATCTCTTCTGCAAACTCCATTAAACCGTTTTATTTTTTATATCTGTTTTAATTGAAATGCGATTTAGTTCTTCCATTACATCATTTCGTTTGTCCTTAGGAATCATTCGCAAAAACAATTCTTTTACTTGTCCATTGTTTAACTTAAAATCAACTCGCTGTATCTCATCATTAAAAGATATAGAATTCAAATCATTAATGATAATCAAATTTGGTCGACCGATATTCCCGAAATTATATTCAATCTTGGAATCATTGACTACTAAGAATAATTTTTTTGAGCCTCCTAATAAATTTAATCCTAATCCCTGAATAACAAGTGTCAATCCAATTGGGGCTAAAACAAAATTACTCCAATGATAGACGTAAAAAGCTCTAAATATCGCAAATCCAGCAATCAGCAATCCACCAATAATTAATAAAACCTTTAAAGAAGATTTCATTTTGTAAGGACTAATTTGAATATTAATTCTATCCATGTTTTATTTTTATCAAAATTAGTTGTAAATAATTATCGTTGGCTCCCTTAAATGCCACATAACATTAAGCTTTTAGCAAAACGCTGTTCTGCACTATAATTTCTTTATTTCTATTAACAAGATTGATAATTGATTTAACGGAAGATGAAGACTTTAAGCCATCTTCGGGAGTATTGACTACATAATCTATTAATTGATTTACTGATGAGGTTGCCACATGCATACGTGTATCTGAAGAAGCGTAGTAGATAAAAACTTTTCCATCCGCATCCATAATCCAACCGTTACAAAAAGCAACATTAGAAACATCACCCACTCTTTCCTCTCCCTCTGGAGCAATAAAATACCCCGCTGGCTTATGAGTAACTTGGGTTAAGTCGTTCAAATCTGTCATGAACATATATAAAACGTATCTTAAACCTGCCGCTGTATTTCTTACACCATGTGCTAAATGCAACCAGCCTTTTTCTGTTTTGATTGGTGCCGGTCCCTGCCCATTCTTGGCCTCATAAACAGTATGGTACTCCTTTTTAAAAAGAATATGTTCATGATCAATTTCTGCATGCTCTATAGAGTCTGATAAACCAAAGCCAATTCCGCCGCCGCTACCAGCCTCTATAAAGCTATCCTGCGGACGGGTGTAAAAAGCATATTTACCATCCACAAATTCTGGATGCAAAACTACATTTCTTTGTTGCGGAGACGGAGTTTTTAAATCTGCCAACCGCTCCCAATTTTTCAAATCTTTTGTTCTAATGATACCGCATTGCGCCAAAGCAGAGGTTTGATCTCCTGCATGAGCCGAAGGATCTCTTTTTTCTGTGCAGAAAAGACCATAAATCCACCCGTCTTCGTGTTGCACAAGGCGCATGTCATAAACATTAGTATCCGCATTTTCAAAGGCGTCAAAAACAATTGGATATTCCCAAAATTTAAATCCATCGATACCATTATCACTTTCTGCTACTGCAAAAAACGATTTTCTATCTGACCCCTCCACACGGGCCACCATCATGTATTTATCATTAAATTTTATTGCTCCCGCATTAAAAACAGCATTTACACCAATACGTTCCATAAAATATGGATTTGATGCTTCATCAAAATCATATTTCCATTCTAATGGCACATGGGCGGCTGTTAGTGCAGGGTATTTATATCTATCGAATATTCCGTTTCCTTCTTCTTCTATTTCATTCTTTCTATTTATAAGTCCCTCTTGGACTTTCTTCACTTTTTCTACACGGTTTTTAAAATTTGATGTCATGCTATATATTTATAATATTTTAATTAGATAACCTTATCTCTATCATTGCCGATTTAATTTGTTATCAATTTTTAAATCGATTTGTTTGTTAAGCTGTTAACTATTTGTCTCTCTCACTCTTCTTTCTTCTAATTCACCAGTTATGGTTACCATTAAAGAATCGTTTAGTTTATAAAAACCGATGAATATTGCCGAAAGCATTGCACCTGCTGCAGGCATAAAACTTAGCATCATTCTTATTCCGGTTTGTGTCTCTTCTGTTTGTGCTACATTGGCTTCAAACCCATAAATCGCCAGCATCCAGCCGGTTAAAGCACCTCCTAGCGTCCAGCCTAATTTTTGAGACATAGATGATGATGAGAAGATCAAGCCAGTTGCTCTTCTTCCGGTTTTCCATTCAGAATAGTCAGCAATATCTGCGTACATAGACCAAAGTAGAGGGAAAATAATTCCTGCACAAATACTAATTAAAAATTGGAATGAGAAGATCAAAACTAAATCATCTTCTTTAAAGAAGTAAAATATGCAACTTAAAACTGTTGCTATAAGCATGGCATATAAAAAAGTATTTTTCTTTCCTATTATATCTGAAATTGGTTTCGCTAAAACCACCCCAACAATATTAGCGGCCTGTCCCAATACCAAATAAAGTGTGCTATAATTAATAGCTATATTAAATACCGATAGCTGGAACGCCTCTTGATTTTGAAAATAATACTTAAAATAATAAATGGCACATCCGTCTCTTAAGGAATTGAATATCAATGTAGAAACACCTGCTCCTAGCAAAATAAACCAAGGTTTATTTGTCGCTAAATTTCTCAAATCAGCTTTTAAAGATGTTTTCTGCTCTTTTGGAGGTCTAACCCTTTCTTTAGTCCACGCAAAAGTAAAATAGAATAAAATGGCAGCAATAAGCGCATAAATAATCATTGCATACTGCCATCCTTGTTGTGCATCAATAACTCCAGAAGCTTTTTTACTTAAAGCAGCCACCAGAGGCTCTGCTGTGGCCAGCACCAAAATACTCCCCGCAAAGGCAAAAATGAAGCGAAAGGTAGAAAGCGTTGTACGGTCTTTCAAGTCGGCGGTCATAACACCCATTAATGACGCATAGGGCACATTTACCGCTGTATATACCATCATCATTAAGGTGTATGTGATATAGGCATAAATAATCTTTCCACTTAAAGCCAAATCTGGCGTGGTAAAGCATAAAACGCCTACAATTCCGAAAGGAATTGCCATCCAAAGAATGTAAGGCCTAAATTTACCCCATTTTGTATCCGTTCTGTCTGCAATGATTCCCATAATCGGGTCGTTGGCTGCATCCCAAATACGGGTAACCAAGAACATCGTACCTACTACGGCTGCGGATATTCCGAATACGTCCGTATAATAAAACAGCAGATAAACAGAAAATATCTTCCAGAACATTGAAGAGGCAAAATCGCCGAAGCCATAGGCTACTTTCTCTTTGAGTTTTAGTTTTTGATCCATATTATTTATAAATTCAGTTTGTTGATTTGGCTTAAAGTTTAATCAGCCTCTTAAATCTCCATTTCGTTTACTTAAGGTTTAGGATTAGCGTAAAGGTCTAGCGACTTCGCAGCTCCTTGGAAAAGGATTTTTTTTTCCTCCATCATCTTCATAAAATCTACAGAAGATGGATGTCCAAGATGTGGCGCATAATAGTGGTTATCCTTCTCCAACTCTCTAAAACCAGCATTCCTCCATGCCATTATAAATGCAGGAGGGTGTTGCTCAATCCCTTTCCACAGCACCTCAGACCACCAATTTGGATCAGGTATCTCTACATAACCTATCTCGGCAATCGCACTAATTTTATTGTGTTTTTTTGCTAAGTTATCTTGTATTACAAGTTTAGCGGCCAATCTACTTTTAAAAGCTTCTCCGTTACTTACAGGGCCAGTTTGATAAGTGTCAAAACTGAGCACATCTACATAATCATCTCCAGGATACCTCTCCAAATATTCTGTTTCTGAAGTAAAGTCGTTTGGATTAAACACATAAATTAAATTATGAAGTTTTTTGACTTTCCTTAAGTACTTTACAGTGAACTTCCAAAGTTCTTTATAATCAGTTGGGGTACATTCCTTTTTACCCCACCAAAACCAGCTGCCGGAATGTTCGTGAAAGGGACGGAATAAAATAGGAATTAACTTCCCATCATCTCCTACCAGCGTTTCATTGAATTTCACAAACTTATCCAGCCATTGTTTATATTTCTCATGTACTTTCCCACCGGGAAGCATTTCCTTAACTGTAGTAACCGAAGTGGTATCCCAAGCTGTGTTGCCATTCAACGGATTATCCATATGCCAGCTAATGGTGTTGACTAATCCTAGATTATAAGCCGAACGTATATATTCTCCCATCTGCTCAAACGGCACACCATCAATATTCTTCTCTCTATTATTTTCTAACCCGGCAAGATCCCATCCAAGAACAGCGGGATACTCCCCAGTAAGCTCTTTTATATCACTTCTACCCTGCTGGTATTGCCAGCCAATCCCATAGGCCATATCATCCTGATGCCCAAACAAAACTCCCTTACTATCAATTTTTAAAAGATTGTGAAACAGATTTCTAGTCCCAAAAGATGCTTTCCGATCAACCATCTGGGCATACAAATCCACAGTCAGGATATTTAGAAGGACTAAAACTAGAATTCTTATCTTGCTCATTTATATTTTTATTTGGTTTATAACGTGTCGAAACGTAAGGACCAAATTAGTCACGAATTCCATATAGAAAGTAATACTATTCGAACCATTCCGCATAATATACAAACCCCGCATAACAAAAAAATGAGCATTAAGTATATCTGGGATTCTACTTACATTATTTGTACGCTGTACCAATCACAATAATCTGCCCTCTAAAAAAATAATTACATTCTTATCACTAATCAAAGCAATCTTTATGTTGATTAGTATCAACAAAGGTTAAGAAAACATTACATCCCTTAATAAGGGCTGGTTATTTTTGTAGATAAACTTATCTGTTTGTACGAAAGAGCTTCGAATGAAAAATGAAGTGAAATACCGCTCAGGATTTATACATCTCATTCTATTGGCATAAAAAACAGAATTAAACCATATATAGGCAAGGTGTTATTTAGCGATTTTGGCTTAAAATACAAAAAGCTTTTAAGTTGAAATCCCCGTGTTTATTTATCAAATAAAACCATTAAAACTAAAATGAAAAATTTTAAACCCTTTGCTTTAATACTAGTCGCACTTACAAGTTGCTTCATTGCCAAAGCACAAACGAAAAGCTTTAAGATTACCTCTCCTGATAAAAAAATAGCCGTAACGGTTGATGTTGGGGACAAAATTCAGTGGAGCCTCGCACTTGATGGAGCAGAAATTATTCGCCCTTCAACAGCATCTATGGTGTTAGACGATAACCGTGTGCTCGGCGAAAAAGTAAAAATAGCTTCGAGCAAAATCGAGAACATCAACACTAGTTTTGAGGCCAATTTTTATAAAAAGAAGACCGTAATAGACCAATATCAGCAGTTGACTCTGAATTGTAAATCAGGATATCAATTGATATTTAGAGCCTACAATGACGGTTTAGCTTACCGTTTTGTTATTAATGGCAATAAACCAGTAAAAGTGGTGGATGAATCCGTTAACTTTAATTTTGCCAAGGATTATAAAACATTTTTACCTTACGTGAGAGACCTGCGTTTACCGGGGGACCAGTTTATATCCTCATTTGAAGCACTCTATGATGAGCGATCATTGTCAGGTTTATTAAATGATTCGCTCGCGTTTTTACCCATATTGGTAGATATAGAGCATGGGGCAAAATTGGCCATATTGGAGGCAGGTTTAGAAAGTTATCCAGGAATGTACCTAGTAAAAAGCGCCGAGGACAATTATAGCCTTAAAGGAGATTTCGCCAAGTACCCATTGCAAGAAAAGCCTGGCGGATATAATATGTTGAATTCAGTGGTTACCAAGCGGGCTGATTATATTGCACAAACCACCGGTTACGATAGTTTTCCGTGGCGGGCTGTTATTATTTCCACTGAGGACAAGATGCTCCTCAATAATGATATGATACAAAAACTTGCAGCACCCTCAAGAGTAAAGGATGTTTCGTGGATAAAGCTTGGTAAGGTAGCGTGGGACTGGTGGAACGATTGGAACATATCTAAGGTGAACTTTAGAGCAGGTATAAATACACCAACCTATAAGCATTATATTGATTTTGCCGCTGAGAATAAATTAGAATATATCATCCTTGATGAAGGATGGAGTGATCCTATTGATCTGAAAAAAATCAATCCTGAAATTAAATTGGCAGAAATTCTTGACTACGGGAAAGAGAAAAATGTAGGCATCATATTATGGGCATCTTGGCGGGCACTGTACGGTAATCTCGAAGAACCATTTAAGAGGTATTCGGAGATGGGCGTAAAAGGTTTCAAGATTGATTTTTTAGACCGTGACGATCAGAAAGTTACCGCTTCAACTTATGAGATAGCAAAGATTGCTGCGAAATACAAATTACTAATTGACCTTCACGGAATGTACAAACCAGACGGTATACAGCGTACTTACCCGAATGTGATAAATTTTGAAGGGGTAAAAGGACTTGAAAATTCAAAGTGGACTCCTGCGGATGATGTACCTCGTTATGACGTATCTATTCCTTTCATTCGCATGCTTGCGGGGCCACTGGATTACACACCCGGAGCCATGCGGAACGCTATTAAATCAAACTATCGGGCGGTACATTCCAACCCGATGAGTCAGGGCACTCGTAGTCATCAGGTAGCCATGTATGTAATGTACGAAGCTCCTATTCAAATGCTTGCTGACAATCCTACCATATACAGAAAAGAACAGGAATCTACCACATTTATCAGTGCTATACCAACAGTTTTTGACGAAACTGTAGCATTAGCTGGAAAAGTGGCAGAGTATGCTGCCATTGCCCGTAGAAATGGTTCAACTTGGTACGTGGGAGCGCTGACAAACTGGGATGAACGCACACTGGATATTGATTTTTCTTTCTTACCAGAAGGGAGTTATAGTGCAGAAGTATTTAAAGATGGCGTAAATGCAGACAGGGAAGCTACTGACTACGTTAAACAAACCATTACCGTTAAGTCAGGAGATAAATTAAAAATCAGTCTGGCAAAAGGCGGAGGTTGGGCTGCTCGTATCACTCCGTTAAAGTAGTGTACAAGTCAGTTGATGAATTCTAGGAGCATATAAATAGTAGTGACATTATTGATCAATTTGAAATAACGAGCTAACTGAACAAGTTTATAATAAAAAAACGATAGCCAATAAATCATGAATAAAAGACAAATATTTACCATTTTATGCACCATGTTTATCTATTCTTCCTCTTTTGCACAAGTTCCAAGTGATGCAGCTAAGAAAAAGACAGATAGCTTAAGATGGGCGCAACAAGAGTTTCAATTTCACAATGACTGGGCTAACCTTAAAAGATTTGAGGAAGAAAACAACAAACTAACTTTACCAAAGAAATACGAGATTAGGGTAGTTTTGATGGGGAACTCCATCACACAAGGATGGAGTGATATGCACCCAGACTTTTTCAAAGACAAGGCTTATATCAACAGAGGTATTGGTGGGCAAACTACCCCTCAGATGTTAATTCGGTTCCGCCCGGATGTAATTAATCTTAAGCCAAAGGTAGTAGTGATACTTGCAGGCACCAATGATATTGCAGGTAACACGGGAAAAACTTCCGAAGAAACGATTGTAGAAAATATCCAATCCATGGCACTACTTGCACAACATTATGGAATCAAGGTTGTGCTTTCCTCTATTTTGCCTGTTTATGATTATCCATGGAAAAAAGGACTAAATCCAGTACCTAAGATTAAATACATCAATAGTCAATTAAAGGAATTTGCTTCAAAAAATAAAATGGTTTATCTGGATTATTTTACCGCGATGGCTGACGAAAGAATGGGGCTTAAATTAGAGTTAACTTATGATGGGGTTCATCCAAACCTAATGGGTTATCAAACGATGGAGCCTCTCTTGGAAAAAGCAATTCAAGCTGCGTTAAAAAAATAATTGCATAGTTGCCGTAACTTTAGATTTCCTGTTCCAAAAACAAGGTGTCTTTTCATTGAGCCACAATTAAACTTTCGAGTCAGTCACTAGAAAATACTGTGAACTGCGACTGTGAAATACGGAATTAATAATTTGAAATAGGTATTTTTTGTCATTAACTATTTTTAGGATGATGACTTTAAATGCCTTTTTTTATTCTAATTTTCAGTAAAAATCATCGAGTCCATTGAATCATTATTACCAATTCTTAGGGAGAATAGATCTATAAAATCGAATATTGTTTAATTATTTAACGTGAGTTCGGGATAAGAAATAGTTAACAAAAAGATAGCAAAGGGCATGATTATTGTATTTAATTAACTGACAATCAATTATTTACAATTAAAGCAAAACCCAATGCTAAGAGATAAA
>JBDSHZ010000010.1:0-2904 GCA_039918235.1 Pelobium sp. | reverse complement strand
CTTTTTTATAAAAATGTAACGATTCAAAAAAACGTTCTTCAAAATCTAAAGTTACGCCAATGCCATACCAAGCATCTGCAAGTTTGGTGTCCATTTTTACCGCTTTTTTATAGAAAGAACGGGCTTCGTCCATTTTCTCCAGCTTTTCATAACATTCTCCCATGGCACAATAAGTGTCTCCATTAGGTGGTTCGTATTCAAAAGTCTGTCGGTAAACATCAATAGCTTCTTGGAAACGATCTAATTGTACCAAAGCATTTCCTTTGTTGAAATATGCTGAGGCAAAACTTTCCTTTATCAGGATCGCATAATCATAAGCATCAATGGCTTTTTCAAACAAACTGAGCTTATGGAAAGCGTTGCCTAAATTATACCAAGCGGCAAAGGAATAAGGTTCGTTGTCTATATATTGCTCGTAAAACTGGATGCTTTCTTCCTGTTTGTCTAATACATCATAACAAAATGCCAATTCATAAAGGGCATCCTGATTTTCCATATTATTCTCTAAGCAAAGCTTTAAATAGGAAACTGCTTCTTCATAATCTCCCATGTTTTGGTAAACAAAGGAAATCTGCATCAGCACTTCATCCTTACTTTCGGCCATGTCTAAAGCCTTCTTGAGATTTTCCAAAGCATCATCATGGCGTTCCATACTTTCATAGATATTTCCACGAATCATGTAAATATCTGCTTCTGAAGGCTCCAATAATTCTGCTTTTTCTAATGATTCAAAAGCCAAAGTAAGCTCGTTGGTGAAAACATGTAACTGAGATTTTTTGATGTGGAAAATCGCAGCAAAAGGATGTTGCAATACCGCATACTCAATCACCTGCAAAGCTTTGATGGGATCATTCTTATCAATGTAAAAATCAATGATGTTTTCAAAGGCTTGGGCATCAAAAAAATACTGATCCTGATTCCGGATCATCTCTTCGTAACGCTCTACTGATAGTTTCGGATCTTCAGTAAACTCAAAGTCGAATTCTTCTTCCATTCGGTATCAAATATTAAAGAGAACGTTTTAGGCTGGCTGAAGTTTGAATATTAAAGCCCTTTACCTTATTAATTACTCTCAAATTATAATTATTAAACACAACTTGTTTAATTATTTTTCAACAATTAGACACACCGTTTGCTAAATGATTGATTCCTATCAAAGTATAAGCTTAGAATGTGAAATTAAATGCGGTGTAAGGGATTGCTTATCGCTCCCTTTTTAATTATTAACTTTGACAAAAATACCAATTTATTCCTCAAAATGTTTGAGTAATTTGAATGCTTTAAAATTGAAATATGCAGGTAGCTATAGAGAAAGTATTAAAAAATTTAGGGATTGATGTTATTAACGAAGCGGTAAGTACCGGTAAAAAATGGAGCAGTCATCAAAATACGAAGCCTAAACCTATTTATTCTCCGGTTGATGGAAAGCAGATTGCTTCGGTGAAATTTGCCACTCCTGAAGACTATAGTACTACTATTTCAAAAGCGCAAGAAGCTTTTTTGAGCTGGAGAATGCTTCCAGCACCGAAAAGAGGAGAAATTGTGAGGCAATTAGGAGAGGAGCTAAGAAATCATAAAGATGATTTAGGAAAGCTTGTTTCTTACGAGATGGGTAAAAGTTTGCAGGAAGGCTGGGGCGAAGTGCAGGAGATGATTGATATCTGTGATTTTGCAGTAGGCTTATCCCGCCAATTGTATGGTTTAACCATGCACTCAGAACGTCCTTTACACCGAATGTATGAACAATGGCACCCTTTAGGTGTAGTTGGGATTATTTCAGCATTTAATTTTCCAGTTGCAGTATGGAGCTGGAACGCAGCTTTAGCCTGGGTTTGTGGAAATGTTTGTGTTTGGAAACCATCAGAAAAAACTCCACTGACAGGAATTGCCTGTCAAAAAATAATGCAGAAGGTATTGAGTAAAAATAATTTACCAGAAGGAATTTCCTGTTTGGTAATTGGCGATAGGGAGATAGGCGAAATGATGGCCAATGATCAGCGTGTTCCCCTGATTTCTGCTACTGGTTCTACCAAAATGGGGAAAGCCGTGGGTGCTGCCGTAGGCGGAAGATTAGGAAAGCATATTTTAGAACTCGGTGGCAATAACGCTATTATCATTACTGAAAATGCTGATTTGGACATGACCTTAATTGGGGCTGTTTTTGGAGCAGTTGGCACAGCAGGCCAGCGTTGTACTTCTACGCGTAGATTGATTATCCACGAAAGTGTATATGATGTTTTCAAAGATAAACTGGTCAAAGCGTACGGACAATTGAAGATTGGTAATCCTTTAGATATCAATAACCATGTTGGGCCTTTGATTGATAAAGATGCAGTTAAAAATTATTTAACCTCCATTGATAAATGTAAAGCCGAAGGCGGGAAATTTATTGTTGAAGGCGGTGTTTTAGAAGGTGCTGCTTACGAATCTGGCTGTTATGTACAACCTTGCATTGCTGAAGCAAAAAATGAGATGGCAATTGTACAACACGAGACTTTTGCACCAATTTTATACTTGATGAAATATAAAGATTTGGAAGAAGCAATTGCCATGCAAAATGGCGTTCCACAAGGTTTATCTTCCGCAATCATGACTAATAATATGCGTGAAGCAGAGAGATTTTTATCTGTTCAAGGATCAGATTGTGGCATTGCAAATGTGAATATTGGAACATCAGGGGCAGAAATAGGTGGTGCTTTTGGCGGGGAAAAGGAAACAGGCGGAGGAAGAGAATCCGGTTCTGACGCTTGGAAAGCTTATATGAGGAGACAAACTAATACCATTAATTATTCTACTGAATTGCCTTTGGCGCAGGGAATAAAGTTTGATTTGTAGTGCTAAATTAAATCAGAGTTCTTAATTGAGAATCCTGATTTAATTTAAATTTTTTTGGTCTATTTATTT
>JBDSHZ010000009.1:0-18035 GCA_039918235.1 Pelobium sp. | reverse complement strand
TTCCAATCATCAGGAAATCTTTCACTTATTTGCTTAAAAAAGCTAGTTTGTTTTATCATTTTAAATTAAGGTCCAAATATATAAACTTTAGTAGAATGATTGGTGGATTGCGAAGTGGAATATTTTGGCGTAATGTGGCTATTCTTTCTCAAGAATCTCATGAAACAGATTAACAAATTGATCCGCTGTTTTTTCCCAAGAAAATGCCTTCAACCTTGCATCCCCTTTTTTTATAAGTTCAAGTCTCAAACTTTCATCATTTAAAATCATTTCCGTTTTGAGGATCATATCTTCTATATTAATCGGATCAAAATATACTACAGCATCCCCTCCCACTTCAGGCAAGCAACTGTTGTTAGCTGCTAATACAGGAATTTGATGAGCAAATGCTTCTAATATTGGAAGGCCAAAACCTTCGTTTATTGATGGAAATATATATGCCAAGGCATTTTTATAGTAAACACTTAAAAATTCATCTTTCACATACCCAGGAAATATAATTTTATCCTTTAAGTTTAGTTTTTTTATTTCACTTAAAATCTCTAGCTCGTCATCCATATCTGATTTAGGACTAAACTGACCTAACAATACCAGTTTAAGAGCTGGATACTTATCACTTAACTGTTTAAAAGTTCTGATTAGGTTTGGTATATTTTTCCTCTTCTCCATTGTCCCAACATGTAATAAATACATTTTATCTGAGAGGGAAGTGTTGATATCTGAAATTTCAACCTTTACATTAATCTTGAGGCTTTTAGGAGCTTCATGAATGGCTACTAGTTTTGAAAAAGGGATTTTAGTCAGTTCAGCAATCTTTTTTTTGGTATAAAGTGTTGGCGTTACTACTGCTTTAGCCCTTAATGCCGCATTTATACCATAGGTTTTAAATAAATAAAGCCAATATTTATTATAATGAGCTGGATATTCAAGAAAAAAAGCATCGTGAAAAACAGAAATAGTTTTAAAATTCAAATGAATATAAGGAACAAAAAAATCTGTACATAAAACTAAATCACAGCCTTTAAAAAAGGCTTTAAAAGGAAGGATTACATTTTTCCAGGTAAAAAAGCTAATGTGTTCTAAAAGCTTTAGAATTTTATTCTTACCCGTATATGGATGGAAGTAAGAATCTAAAAAAACATAATTGAAGTGTTTATCTGAATGGGTTTTTAATGCCTTAATTAATTCTTCTAAATAAGTTCTTGCGCCTGTTTTCGCAATTCTTAAATCTCTAATATCAATTCCAACAGTTTTACGCTTCATATTGATAATCATATTTACTAATGATATCTACAAACATTCCTGTAATAAACCAAGAGAGGTAGCTGATATAAATACATGACTCAAAATCAGAAGTAAACAATGGAATAATACTTCCTATTTTAATCAATAATAGGGTTAAACAAATTTTTCTTTCTCTACCGCTTAGCTTTTTAAACCATTTTAAAGGGTAATAAATTAAGCAAATTTGTAAGAGAATATAAACTATGAAAAACAAGAATCCCAATTGAACTCCAATAATAATGAATTGATTTTCCCCTCCAACATTTAAACCATCTGCTATGGAAACACGTCCTGAAGCACCTAAGCCTAGACCAAATGGATGCTGAATCATAGAGTCAAATCCTACTACCCACTCTAACACATGGCCTAAACTTGATGCATTTTTAAATGTGATGGTCTCCACCACAAAATCGTAAACATCTTCATTGGTTAAAAGAAAAGTAAAGTATAGAACAATGAGTATAAATAAGACATGAAAAACTTTATAAATCAATTTATTATTTGTGATTAATGCATATACATAAATCATCATAAAATAGCTAACAAATGAAGCTCGGGAAAGTGATAAAACAATACTGACAAACGAAGCGACTAGCGCAAATATGCATATATCTTTTAGCTCCAATTTATTTTTACTGTTAGTGTAAAGCGCTAGCGTACATGACAGTAAAACCAATGTAGCCGCTGAGTGCTCTAAAGGATTAGCGAAAAAACTGGCAAACCTTCTTAACCCGGTTTCGGTCTCAAATGTCCAGGTGAGTCCATAATTACCACTGGACTGCTGCCCAAAATAGTAGAAATTAAAGTCGGCATAACCTGTTAAAGATTGAAAATTAGTTTTTGATACATATTCATAAACTGCCACACAAGCGGCTAATATTCCCACCAATAAAATATATCTATATACCTTACTAATTTGAATATTTTTAAAATCAAAGGTCCTGCCTACTGCATAAACAAGAACAAAAAAGCTACTGCTTTTCACTGCTAAAACCCGATCTGTAAAACCATACTCCCCAATCGGCAATAAAGCATAAGCTATATTGCCAACGAAATAAAGAATAATGATATAATCAATTACATGAAGTTTTGGTATTTTCTTCAGTTGAAGAAAATTTAGGCTCAAGGTTAATAATACAATTATCTCTTTAAAAGGCTGGAGATAAGGCACCAAAAAGCCATAACCTTCCATATGGGTTACTGATAATGCAACAGTATAGATAGAAAGACCAAAAATTGTAAAAAAAATCATCCCTTGTTTTTCACCTTCCCATAAGTCCTTTAAGGCCCACAGAAATGATAAGAAATAGATTAAAGGGAAAATTATCATGTAAATTGATTCATTCGCGTTTAAAAAAAGAGTCCAAATAATTTATATTTGCCAAGCAAAAACAAGCTTATTTATTGAATAAGTCAAAAATGAAAAAAATTATTAAACATCTACTCTTTGAGCTATAAAATAAAAATCTCATGAAACTAGCGATTGTTGGGATTAGGGGTTTGCCAAATACCTATGGCGGTTTTGAAACTTTAGCTGATTATTTAGTGAAGTACCTTGCAACTGAACTCGAAATCACCGTGTTTTGTTCATCAGTTGACATGAAAAGCAATAGCACAACATACATGGGCGCTAATTTGGAATACATTTCAATCAGTTCTCATGGTTTTAAAGGAATTATATATGACAATTTTGCCCTTTTAAAAAGCATAAATAAATTTGATAAGATTTTACTTCTTGGATTTGGTGGAGGCTTGCTCATGCCTTTTTTTGGAATAAATAAAAGAAAAATAATTGTCAATATAGGAGGCCTAGATTGGAAACGGGACAAATGGGGTTTGATTGGAAAAACAATCATCAAATCTTTTGAAAAGTTATTGCTGAAAAATGCTGGTCTTATCGTTTCAGATAATCTGATGATCAAGAAATATATTAAAGAAACTTACAACCGGGATAGCTCATTGATTGCTTATGGAGGTGATCAGTCTCAGCAAATAGAAATCAACCCTGAAAGCATTAAAACTTATCCATTTTTAAAAAACCCATATGCTTTAAGTGTTGCAAGGATACAATCGGACAATCAAATAGTGCTTTTACTAGAAACTTTTAAAAGATATGGCAAAAAGCATTTTGTGCTGGTTGGCAATTTTAAAGACAGTTCGTTTGGTATAGATATCCTAGAAAAATATAAAAATATTGAAAATATAAGTCTAGTAGAAGCGATTTATAATCGCGATATTCTTGATATGATCAGGAGTAATTGTGATTATTATGTTCACGCTCACTCAGCAGGTGGCACAAACCCAGCATTGGTAGAAGCAATGCACCTTTCACTACCTATATTTGCATACGCAAATGGCTACAATGAGCATACAACTGGCAATCTTGCGCTTTATTTTAAAAAACAAGAAGATTTAATTAAGTTAATTGAACAAGAAAATGAACTTGATTTAAAAATCATGGGCGAATCTCTTTACAAAAAAGCAATTAGTGATTATTGCTGGAGTGATATTACAGAAAAGTATAAAAAATTATTTTTGGATGAAGGATAAAATTAAAGTAGGTTTAATTGGTGCAGGAAAAATGGGGATCTCTCATTTGTCAATTTTGGGGATACATCCTCAAGTTGAGATTGTGGGTGTTTGTGACGAGTCAAAAATACTGACCGATTCACTCTCTAAATATTCAGGTTTTAAGTGCTTTTCAAACTATAAAGAATTAATAAATCTAGCAGAAATAGATGCTGTTTTTATAGCTGTACCAACACGCTTACATGCTGAAATAATTAAAGCTGCAATTGAAAGAGGACTTCATATCTTTTCAGAAAAGCCTTTTGTCTTAAAATTAGACGATGGAAGAAAATTTGTTACCGCTGTTAAGGAAAAAAAACTGATTAATCAGGTAGGGTACCATAACCGGTTTTTAGGAACATTTAACGAAGCAAAGAAAATCATTGATTCTGGAGTACTGGGAAATATCATACATTTTGAAGCTGAGGCATACGGCCCTGTGGTTACTAAAAAGAAAAATAGTACTTGGAGGTCTAAGCCGGAAGAAGGTGGCGGTTGTTTAATGGATTATGCTTCCCATGTTGTTGACCTTGTACATTTTCTAATTTCACCTTTGAAAGAAGTGATGGCCAGTATTGTAAAGCCCATTTACTCTAAAGATGTAGATGATGCAGTTTACGCAATGTTGCGTTTACAAGATCTTACTACAGGTATATTATCCGTAAACTGGAGTGATGAAACATACCGTAAAATGTCTACCTCTATTGCTATACATGCGGAGAATGGGAAAATAATTTGTGATGCCAATGAGTTAAAGGTATACCTTAAAAAGGGGATCAGTATCAATGGCTATGAAGATGGCTGGACCATTAAATATTTGACTGAACTTACTTCACCTGTTGATTTTTACTTGAGGGGAGAAGAATATTCATTGCAGATTGATCATTTTATCAATCAAATTTTAGGAAAGACAGAAAATAAGATCAGTAGTTTTGAAACTGCTATTAAAACAGACGAAGCATTAGAAATGATTCTTAATGCTTCAAAAAAATAAAAACATGGATCAAGTACTTTTTGGAGATAATCAATTTTTTGCCGTTAACCATATTTCTGATGAAAAATCCAGAAGTCAGGCAATTAAATTTAAAGAAACCAAAACAATTATAAAAACCTTAGATATAGCCATTGAAGCCGGTGCCAAAACATTTATGTGTACCACCCATGAGCGTATTGGAGAAATTACTGAACACATCAGAAAAAACCCGGCAAAATATCAGGATTTTAAAATTTATCCATGCATGCCTTATGCACATAAATATGCAAATGCTGTTACAGATTTAGGGATTTTGGGTACATTAAAACAATACTTACCTGGAAATTTCTTTGGTACAATGTTTAAAAGTGGGAGTGCATTTATAAGTAAAGATTATATATCCATGATGGAGTTATTGATTGACGCAGAAATGAAAATGTTTAAAGGCGTGAATACTCCTGTAATTTTTCTTCAGAATGTGATCACCGATTTACTATTAGGATTAAGGATGAAAGACGTTTTAGTTGCTTTTCATGATTATATAAAAAAGAAATATAACGCTGATGCTGGATTTATCACCATGAATATGCCTGCATTATTTGATATTTTGGAGGAAGGGGGAGTAAAAAATCCAATCATTTGTTCTTCAATAAACAGTTTAGGTTTCAGAATGTCAGGTGGAAAAGAAAAATATGAAAAATTCTTAAGAGAGAAAACTTTACGTCCAATTGCTATGCAGGTACTCGCTGGAGGTGCCATTTCTCCTAAAGAAGCAATAGCCTATGTTAAATCTTTGCCACAGATTAAATCTATTCTATTTGGTGCCTCCTCAAAATCAAATATTGAGGAAACGATAAGGCTGATTAAAGCGTAATAATATGAACGTTAAACTGAAATAAAAAAATTCTTTTAAAGATTATCTTATTTCCAGTATTGATAAATTCCATTATCCAACTCATAAGCATCCCATTTAAATTGGTTTCTTTTTGGTTGAATTTTAGCCCATTCCCACATCATTTCTAAACCGTCTTTTAGACTAGTTTTTTCCTGATAATTTAAAATATCAATTGATTTTTGATGGGTAGGATAGGCAAACTTCACTTCATGCCTGTTTTCTAAAAATTTTATTTCAGTACCTCCTACAACTTCTTTTAGAATTTCTGCCGCTTCCAAAATAGAGGTCTCTTTAATTCCTCCTAAGTTAATAATCTCTTTAGAAGAACTAGCTGAAGTTGCTGCATCCCAAAATGCCGGTAAACAGTCATCTATATAACTAAAGGCTCTTTGTTGCTGGCCATCACCAAAAATGGTAAAAGGTTGATCATTTAATTTTTGATACATCCATATTCCCAAAACATTGCGGTATTTATCCCATATGTTTTGATTTTTACCGTAAACATTGTGAGGTCTAATGATACACCAATCTAATTGGTGCTGTGTTCCGGCAATTTGTATGTCCATCTCACAAGCATACTTTGCAACTCCGTATGGATCAATAGGGGCAGGAAGGTGATTTTCGTCAAAAGGAGGTGTCCCTTCTCCGTAAACTGCCATGCTTGAAGTAAATATAAGCCTCTTAACGTTAAACCTGATACACTCGTTAACAACATTTGCAGTAGCCAATAAATTATTTGTATAGTTGAATTTTCTGATGAAAGGGCTTAATCCCTCTGCTGCATAAGCGGCAAAATGGTAAACATAATCGATATCGTATTCCTCAAAAAGAGGTTTAAGATTTGCACTTGCCAAGTCAATATTGTGGAAGATAACTTGTTCTGAAACGTTATCTATATATCCGCCACTTAAATTATCTACACCAATTAATTGATAATCAGGCTGATTAACCAATAACCAATCTGCCATCCTAGAGCCCAAAAGCCCTGCAACACCTGTAATAATAATACTTTTCATCTTCAAAAAAACATTAAAGAGACTTTGTTAAACCATCCTTAATTCCACGCAAAAGTGCATTTAATTTTTTAAATCTCCTTCTTACAATAAAATATATCACAACAGATAGGCTATAAAAAGAATGATATAATACTGTTGGTAATATAAAATAGGGGACAGCATATCGTTTTAAAAACCAAATTCTGTTTCTTTGCACCAAATAATGTACCACCGGATTTAGAAATCCTTCCTTTTGTTTGGACTTTGATTTATTGGACATTCCTGCAATGTGATAAACTATAGATTGAGGATGATAAATCAATTGATGGCCCTTTTTCTTAATTCTGAATGACAAATCAACATCCTCATAGTAAATAAAGAATTTCTCCTCTAACATTCCTACTTCTTCAATAATTGATGTCCTTGTTAAAAAAGCACATCCAGTAACCCAATCCACCTTTTTAACGATATTGTATTCCGGCCTGTCCTTTCTTAAATAACCCTTTGTGTAGGTTAAACCAAAGAACCGATTAAAATAAGAACCCCCGTTCCATAATAACTTCCTATTATGATTGCAGTAAATTTTAGATTGAATAATTCCCGTCTCAGGATGTTGATCCATATATTCAACCAATACCTCTAAAAAATCAGGCTCTACAAAAGTGTCATTATTCAAAAGCATCACATAAGTATAATGATGTTCAACAGCATACTTAATACCCAAATTATTCCCTCCGGCAAAGCCGAGGTTTGTTTCCGAAGAAATATATATAATATTTGGATGAAGTTCTTTTAACTGTTCTACTGAAGAATCATGCGACCCATTGTCAACGACTATTATATCAAATAAACTTTGATCGCATTGATCTAATGAATCTAAACATTGGTTTGTAAATTCAAAACTGTTCCAGTTAACCAATATTAGTACAACTCTTTTTTTCATAAAAATCACCTAACCGTATGTGTATTATTCTTCCTCACGTAATATTCATACATCAAAAGTGCTCCTATTTCAGAAAATAACGCATAGTATCCAAAAATTTCAAATTCTCTTGAAATCACAAAAGAATAAGACGCTATTAGAGATATCACCAGAATAACCAGTGCTATCTTAAATATAGAATAGTTATCCTTATGTAATAGCCTATCCATAACATTCATAAAATTTAGAGAAGCAATAAATGGTACAAAAGCCATCTCTCTTAAATAAGTTACTGACAGCGTATTTCCTTCGCCTACCAAAATTTTAATAATAAAGTGTGGGAAAAAGAAAAGAATTAGTGACCCAGCTAAAAAAACAATACTGGTGCTCCACCTTATTTTATTCTTAAATCTCAACCATTTATCATGATCAACTTCAAACAACTTTGCAGCACTGGGATATAAGGAGTTAAAAATTGAAATGATTAAAAGCCTTGAAGACCATATTAATTTATCACATATAGCGTAAGCCCCTAACCAAATTGCATTCCCCCAATGTTGAAGCATAAAAAGCATTAGTGATTGCTGCAGGTGGACTGCGAAGTTATTGACTAATAAAAAAAAATTGCCTTTTAAAATTACAATTTGCGTAAAATGTGTTGGCATTACAAATTTGATACGATACTTTCTGAAACCCCAAATAATGGTAATAATATAAGTAATGGATAGCACACTCCCCATTAAAAAGTTAACCCAATTGGTATCATTACCATCATGGATTAAAAATATGATGAGAACCAAGGTGACTATCTTTGAAATAAGATTTGCAATATTTAACGTTTTTAGGTTTTCCACTCCTAAAAAGAAGAAAAGAGGATTAACAACTTCAGCAAAAACCAAAGGAAGCGCAAATACATAAAGGAAATAATTCTCTTTTATAAATACAAAGGAAAACCCAACAGCAAAACAAACTATGATAAAAAGAACAATTCTTATGGTAAAAATATTGAATAAAATCTCTGACAATAAATTTTTATCGTCCTTTGAAGTAGCTATTTCTTTAATACTTGTTTGTACTGTTCCGTAGTTCACAAAAATACCCAGCAATCCTGCTAAAGCATTTGCCACCATAATCTGACCAAAGTTTTCTAAACCTACAATTCTTGTAAGCACTGGAAAAATCAAAATCATCAGCAGAATATTGCTCACCTGAATGATACTTAGGTTCACAAAGTTTTCAAAAACCTTATTTTTAGTTACTTTTTGAAAAAAGTTAAAAATATTCAAATTAGATAGATTTTTTGTCGCAAAAATAGGTTTTATTTTGGAGCTTAAGGTTTGATTTCTAATTTACTTTAAAATGCTCATCATTAATTTAATAACTATTGAATAGCAATCTTAATATAAAAAAATTATCTTTATCCACAATCAAAAATGGTTATTATTTATCGATAGTTGTTATCACATATTACTGTCTAAGAGCTAGATAACTCATAGAAAAAGAATTATTTTTTGACTCATTTATTCAGTTTTTATAGAGAAGAAAAGGTAATCATGATTTAGAATTTTGCCTTAGGTTTGTTTGATAAAACTAAAAAATTTAATGAAGTGAAAGCAATTGTAAACAGTTGTAATTTATTAACCAAACAAGATTTACAGATTTTATTCCCGGAAGCTGAATGCTAGTGAGAAAATAGGTTTTATAATGATAAAAATTGCATCGTTTAAATTTTCAATAGTGAATGCAACTAATAAATTCAGTTATTTATTTAAATGAAAAAATTCTACTGTTTTCTGTTGTTAATTTTTACTGGATATTTTTGTAGATCCCAAACGCCAAATCATTTATTAATATATGATTTTTATCAAAATCAAAAATTAGATCATAAGATTTACAGTCCCAATAAAAGTTTTCATAGCGCTATCAAACCATACTTTGCTGACGATTCTTTAATAGCTTCTGATGTTGATTCAATGCTTAATATTGGCTTAGATACTGGAAAAACTTCTTTTTTAAGGAGAAAATGGCTCCAAGAACATTTAATAGAATTTAAAACTAAGGAATATGAAGGATTTATAGATTTCTTAACTAACATACAAATTGGTAAAGACTTTAATGATGGTGTGAATACCTATATAAATTCGAGAGGTTTTCAGGTAGGCATTAGTATTGGGGATAAATTTTCCTTTTACACCAGTGCTCATGAGGCGCAGTCAAAATTCCCTACCTACTTATTAAACTATATCAATAAAAACAATATCATCCCCTCTCAAACTAATGATAATTTTGGTCCGAGTAAAGTAATTAAAGATTATAGTTTAATTACAACTACCATTTCTTATACTCCAAATAAATATTTAAATATTACCCTGGGCCAAGACAAAAACTTTATTGGCGATGGTTATCGCTCTATGCTGTTATCAGATGTGGCTACCAATTATCCTTTTTTAAAACTCACCGGTAACTTAGGAAATGTAAAATACATGAGTATGTGGGCCCAACTTCAAGACTTAACAGCTCCGCAATTTAGTTATGAGAACGGTTATCGGAAAAAGTGGGGCGTTTTCCATTATTTAGATTGGAATGTGAATGACCGTATTTCATTAGGCTTTTTTGATTCCGTAATTTGGAATGATGCCGATTCTTTGGGCAAAAGAGGTTTTGACTTCAGTTATTTAAACCCTATATCTTTTCTAAGACCAGTGGAGAGGCAAAATGGCTCTCCAGATAATGCAGTTATTGGATTTAATGGAAATTATAAATTAAATGGCATAACACTTTATGCTCAAATATTACTTGATGAATTTTCCGCAAAACATGTTTTCTCTGGAGATGGTTATTGGGCAAATAAGTCGGGCTTGCAACTGGGGCTAAGGGGATTTGATTTATTTGGATTGAAAAGGTTTAGATATTTATCGGAATTTAATACCGCCAGGCCTTATACCTATTCAGGAAGAAACTCATTAACAAATTACGGTCACTATAACCAGGCATTAGCCCATCCTTTTGGAGGGAATTTTAAAGAATGGGTAACCATGCTGGGTTATGCAATTGGAAGATTTAATTTTTCATCAGAAATTGACTTAGCCAAATATGGTTTAGATAACACCGGTGAAAATTTTGGAAAGGATATTTTTAAACCTTATGAAAATAGAGAACAAGACTTAAACAATAAAGTGGCTCAAGGTTTAACTACAGATTTTACTTTCTTAAGCTTTAAAACTAATTATTTAATAAACCCTAAATATAACCTCAGAATTGAACTGGAGGGTATCTATAGAAATGAGAAAAACACACAGTTTAATAATACTACAAATTGGTTAACTATTGGCTTAAGAAGCTCATTCAGGAATATATACTATGATTTTTGAAAAGAAAAATTAGCCTGGATTGTCCCTTATGAATTAAGAATCAATCAAATCTCTTTAAATTTATTGAACAGCGGAGATATTAATTTCTGTTAACCAACCATTCCCTTAGTGGGCCTAGCAATTGCCATTTTTTTAACTTCTTTTATGATAGAGCTACTGTCATATCCACATTCTATCCACAATTCTTTTTGTTCACCGTGTTCTATTACTTTATCGGGTATTCCTAATCTTACCACTTGTGAAGTATATTGATGATCTGCCATAAACTCCAGTACTGCACTTCCCATACCGCCCTGAATACATCCGTCTTCAACGGTAATCACTTTATTGAATTTGGAAAAAACCTCATGAAGTATTTTCTCATCCAAAGGCTTTACAAACCGGATATCATAATGTGCAGGATGATAGCCTTCTTCATTTAGTGCTAAACAGGCCTTAACAGCTTCGTTACCAATATGTCCTAGAGTAATGATGGCAATATCTTCCCCATCACAAATTTTTCTTCCTTTACCAACCTCTATTTCCTTAAAAGGTCTTTTCCAATCTGTCATTACGCCATTTCCTCTTGGGTAACGAATGGAGAATGGTCCGCCATGATTTTTTAATTGAGCAGTGTACATGAGGTTTCTCAATTCCTCTTCATTCATAGGAGCAGAAACAATCATGTTTGGGATAGATCTGAAAAAGGAAATATCATATGCACCATGATGTGTTGGGCCATCGGCACCAGCAATTCCTGCTCTGTCTAAGCAAAAAACAACATTTAATTTCTGTAGGGCTACATCATGCACTACTTGGTCAAATGCCCTTTGCATAAAGCTAGAATAGATGTTACAATAAGGGATTAACCCCTGTGTGGCTAAACCTGCTGAAAATGTAACTGCATGCTGTTCTGCAATACCCACATCAAATGCCCTGTTAGGCATTGCTCTCATCATAATATTTAAAGAGCAACCTGAAGGCATAGCTGGGGTAATGCCCATTATTTTATCATTTTGCTCAGCCAACTCCACCATTGTATGTCCAAAAACATCTTGATATTTTGGAGGCTGAGGTTTATCAACAACAGTTTTCTTAATTTCTCCAGTAATTTTATCGAACAAACCTGGAGCATGCCACTTGGTTTGATCTTTCTCTGCCAAAGCGAATCCTTTTCCCTTTATGGTTACACAGTGTAATAATTTTGGACCAGGAATATGTTTTAAATCCTCTAACACTTTAACCAAATGATTGATATCATGCCCATCAATAGGGCCAAAATACCTGAACTTCAAAGATTCAAAAAGGTTACTTTTTTTAAGGATAGTGCCTTTTATGCTTTTTTCAATTTTTTTAACAATTTCATGGGCATTTGGGCCGAGTTCAGAAATCTTCATCAATATAGAAGAAACATCATCTCTAAATCTGTTGTATGATTTACTGGTGCTGATATCTGTCAAATACTCTTTTAAAGCCCCTACATTTGGGTCGATAGACATGCAGTTATCATTCAGAATCACTAATAAATTAGAGTTTTCAATTCCAGCATGATTCAAAGCTTCAAAAGCCATTCCTGCCGTCATTGCACCATCACCAATTACTGCAACGTGTTGCCTGTCATCTTCTCCTTTATAATGAGAAGCTACAGCCATGCCCAATGCTGCTGATATAGAAGTGGAAGAGTGCCCTACTCCAAAGGTGTCGTATTCACTTTCTGAACGTTTAGGGAAGCCTGAGATTCCGTTATGGATACGGTTGGTATGAAATACTTCTCTTCTGCCGGTAAGAATTTTATGTCCGTATGCTTGATGGCCTACATCCCAAACTAATTGATCATAAGGCGTGTTTAAAACATAATGAAGCGCAACAGTAAGCTCAACAACTCCCAAACTGGCAGCAAAATGACCTCCGTTTACAGACACCACATCAATTATATATTGCCTTAATTCTTTACAAATATCTTCTAACTGACTTTCATTAAATTTCTTTAAATCAGAAGGAAAAGTTATTTGAGAAAGGAGTGGCCCCGCCTGTACTTCCATTTTACGATCGGATATTTATTAATTTACAAAGTAATATATTCTTTATTAATTATCATGACAAATCAGCCCAAATAATGTTTTGATTTTAAAAATAAAGAAAAAAATTTATTTAGATTTTGATAAAATTCATTGTATTTAAGCTTCTTTTGGTTTCCCAAAGAAAAAATAAGCTATTGCTCCAACTAGCGGAATAAGAATCACCACCAAAATCCAGATTAATTTGATGTTATTTTCCAGCTGTTTGTTTTCAAAAATATCCTTTACAGTAAGCAAACTCACTATTAAAGGAAAAAAAAACAAACTCATTAAAACTATTTTACTCATTTCAAATATTAATTAAATACTTCCGCATGCTGAAAACGTTCGCCAATTTGTTGCCTCCACATGGCATAATATAAGCCTTTTTCATCTAAAAGTTCTTGATGTTTGCCTTTTTCCACAATCAATCCTTTCTCCAAAACAAATATTCTATCTGCATGCATGATGGTTGACAAACGGTGCGCTATCAATATCGTAATTCTATCTGACTGTTCCGAAACATTTCTAATCGTATCGGTAATTTCTTCCTCAGTAATAGAATCTAAAGAGGAAGTTGCCTCATCAAACACTAAAATATTAGGTTTTCTCAGTAAAGACCTTGCAATAGATAACCTTTGCTTTTCTCCACCTGAAACCTTCACACCGCCTTCTCCAATTACGGTATCCAAACCATGCTCTGCTCTGGCTAATAAAGTATCGCAAGCTGCTCTTTTTAACACCTCCATACAGTCTTCGTCAGAAGCATTAGGTTTAACAAACAATAAGTTTTCTCTGATTGTACCAGAAAAAAGTTGTGTGTCTTGAGTTACAAAACCAATTTTCTCTCTTAAATCGTCAAGATCAATGGCTAAACTATCTACGTCATTGTATTTGATTTTTCCAAAAATTGGATGATATAAACCGACCAACAACTTCACCAAAGTTGTTTTCCCTGAACCGGAAGGTCCAACAAAAGCGATTGTTTCTCCATGTTTGACTTTGAAACTGATTCCATTTAAAGCATTTCTGTTTGCTGTGAGGTGCTTGAAACTGACCTCTTCAAAAATTAATTCTTTGATGATTCCAGTTGAAACTGGATTTTCAGGCTTTACTTCAACCGGCATACTTAAAATATCCTGAAAATTATTCAGAGATGCTTCTGCCTCCCGATAGGTTAGGATAATATTTCCAAATTCCTGAAGTGGCCCAAAAAGAAAAAAAGAATAGAATAAAAATGTGAAATATTGCCCTGGTGAAATATCATTCTGGAAAATCAACAGCAACAAAATCACTACCATAGCACTGCGGACCAAGTTTACTGTTGTTCCTTGTAAAAAGCTCATGCTTCTTACATATTTCACTTTCTTGAGCTCTAAGTCTAGTATTTTATAGGTTGTATTATTTAGTCTTTTAATTTCTTGATTAGCCAATCCTAAACTTTTGACTAACTCAATGTTTCTTAATGATTCAGTGGTTGATCCTGCTAAAGAGGTAGTTTCCTTTACTATTTTTTTCTGAATTGCTTTAATTTTCTTACTCAATGTCCAGCTAACAATAAAAATCAAGGGAATAGCTGTAAAGTAAACCAAGGTCACTTTATAACTTACCGTAAGGGAATAGATAATTACAAAAATCATCCCCACTAAGCTTGTAAATAGGATATTGATAAAGGAAATAATAAATTTCTCAGAGTCGGATCTAACTTTCTGTAGGATACCCAATGTTTCCCCACTTCGTTGGTCTTCAAAAGTCTGATAAGGCAATTTCAAAGAATGTTCCAAGCCATCAGCATACATACTAGCGCCCAATTTCTGAGTAATGATATTAGCGAAATAATCTTGAAAGTTTTTTGCAATTCTGGAAACCATGGCTGCTCCTACAGCTAAGCCAATTAATTTCAATACACCATATGTAAATTCATGTTCACCCAGCTGACCCTTTTTTTCTATGAAGTCATCTACTATTCTCCCAGTAATATGTGGATCAATTAATGAGAAACATTGATTAATGGCTGCAAATAAAAGTGCCAAGCCAATTAATCCTTTATAATTCTTTAAATATCTTTTTAAGATTTTCATTCAGTTGCTTAATAATCACAAAAATAATAAAGGGAACAGGTTTTTAACCCATTCCCTTTTTATGTGATGAATAAATGACCAATTAAACAGTCATTACATCTTTTTCTTTAATTTCTGTCAGCTCATCAACTTGGACAATAAAAGCATCTGTTAGCTTTTGAACTTCAGCTTCACCTACTTTTATTTCATCTTCTGAAGCACCGTCATTTTTTAACTTTTTAATGCTTTCATTTGTTGCCTTTCTGATGTTCCTAACGGTAATTTTCGCCCTTTCTGCCTCTTCCTTAACTTTTTTCACCAAATCCCTTCTTCTTTCTTCTGTTAAAGGAGGAACGTTCAGCCTAATCAATTGTCCATCATTTTGAGGGTTCAAGCCAATGTTGGCTTCCATAATAGCCTTTTCTATAGGACTAATCATATTTTTTTCCCATGGTTGCACCACAATTGTTCTCGCATCAGGCGTGTTCACATTGGCAACTTGTGCCAAAGCCGTAGCTGCACCGTAGTAATCTACCATGATACCATCCAACATAGCTACGCTAGCTTTTCCGGCTCTAATTTTTAAAAATTCACTATCTGCATGCGCTAAAGCCTTTTCCATTGAGGACTTGGCTTCATCTAATTCCATTTTAATAAACTCGTTCATGGTTTTAAATTGCTATATAATTATTTCACTAAAGTTCCTATTTTCTCTCCCTTAACCAGTTTCATCAAATTACCTTCTTTGTTCATGTCAAAAACAATGATCGGCAAATTATTTTCGTCACATAAGGTAAAGGCGGTCATATCCATTACGTTGAGCTGTCTATCATAAACCTCGTCAAAACTAACCTCATCAAATTTTGTGGCTGTAGGGTCTTTTTCTGGATCTGCTGTATAAATCCCATCTACTCTGGTTCCTTTTAAAACTACATCCGCTTTTATCTCAATTGCTCTCAAAGCTGCAGCGGAATCTGTTGTAAAGTAAGGATTTCCAGTTCCTGCTCCAAAAATCACCACTCTTCCTTTTTCCAAATGCCTCATGGCTCTTCTACGAACGTAAGGTTCACAGATTTGCTCCATTTTAATGGCAGATAATAATCGGGTATAAACCCCTAAAGTTTCTAACGCATTTTGCAAAGCCATGGAGTTAATTACTGTTGCCAGCATACCCATATAATCAGCTTGCGCTCTGTCCATGCCAGATTTCTCAGCACTTAAGCCTCTAAAAATATTTCCACCACCTACAACAATCGCTACTTCTATTCCTAATTTCTGAATGGCTTTAATGTCATTTGCATATTGCAACACCCTGGCATTATCAATTCCATAAGATTGTTCGCCCATTAAAGACTCGCCACTTAATTTTAATAGAATCCTCTTATATTTCATTTGCAACAGCTAATAATTTTGGTGAGATGATAAAAATGAGATCGACGGTTGTGACTTTTTTGTGATGACATTAAACCGGTGGTGTTTCATTTTAGAGATTTTGTCAAAAATAGAAAATTCTAACTTAATACGTGTTGTGTTTTTTAAAATGATCACACTTATCAAAAGATACTGCCTTTTAGCTGTTATAAATGTGATTTCCCAACAGTACATATTGAATTTTTAAATCCTCATTCATCAGCAAAATATTTGCGGGTGTTGCAACTTTCAATTCATAATTGCTATTTCTAATTAAATTTGCCGGATAAATTGTTGCCATCCTTATGGCTTCATCCAAAGGAATACCAACATTCGTCACGCAATTTGATACAGCTTTTAACATTGTTAATGCCGATCCTGAAAGTGTACCATCCGGCATTACATAATGATCCTGATTAAAAACATGCTGATATGGCCCAATATTACAAGCCGTTACTGCATCTGTAATTAAAAACAATTTTTCCCTTAGAATCAGCTTTGCCAATTTGATCATTTCAAAATCGACATGAATCCCATCAGCAACAATAGAGGTATAAGGACGCTTTGAAAATATAGCTGCTACCAAGCCGGGATTACGATGATGGATTGGCGGCATGGCATTGAACAAATGAGTTGCTGCAGGGATTCTCTCGAAAAAATCAGTTGCTTCTTCTAAATTAGCCATAGAATGCCCTGCTGAAATAACAATTCCAGCTTCATTCAATAAATCAATCACTGTTGTTGATTGCAATTCCGGAGCAATGGTGATCATCTTCACTATGCCCTCTGCTTTAGAAATGATTTCCTTTACATACTTTTCTGTTGCCTTCTTAACGTAACCTTCTATGTGCGCCCCTCTTTTCAATGGATTAATAAACGGGCCTTCTAAATGCAGGCCTAAAAAGTTCCCTATTTTAGGCTGAAAGGTTTTAGCAACTTCAATGGCTTTAAGAAAAACGTCATCAGAATTGGTCGCCAAAGTGGCCAAAAAACCTGTGCAACCCTGTTGAATTAATATCGCTTCCATCTCTTCTAAAGACTTATGGCTTAAATCAGCAGAAAACAGCGTTTTGCCTGCGCCATAAATCTGTAAATCTAAAAAACCAGGGCAAACAATAGCAGCTTCCATTTTTTTAAACCCATTAGGGATTTGTTTGGCGTCTAAGTCAGTAATGATTCCGTCTTCTATTAAAAGGATCTGATCTTTGTATATTTCCTGGTTGTTATAAATTGTTTTGGCTTTTATGGCGATTTTCATTGTTCAAATTTGTAGATTTTTTTTTAATCGCGGAGGGCACAGTTAATTTAATATCTTTTTGCAAAACCCTTTTTGAAATTTAACCACAAAGTTCACAGAGCTGGGAATATAGCTTTTCAAAATATTAAAGAAAGAATCTCTACACAGAATAAAAATACATTAATTCAAGTTCTTTAAAACAAAAATCCCCATCTAATTAAAGATGAGGATTTTTTAAAGTTTTAAGTTTGCAAGTAATCTCAATACTCACATCTCATCCCGAT
>JBDSHZ010000008.1:0-3376 GCA_039918235.1 Pelobium sp. | reverse complement strand
TTTCTATGCGGAAGAATATGTGAAGAGCATTACAGTGTTAAATGAATCCTTGCAAAAAATAGTTAAACCTTCTAGTTTATCAAATTACGCAAGTAATTTACCACAGCCATTATTGTTGGCAGAATATGAAACCAAAGCTCATCATTTTGCACTGACAGAGACGGTTTTTAATACAAACCCTGCAATAGTTAAATTGAGAATCCGCAGGTTATTGGTGGATGCAAATGTGAAAGCAGAGCATTGGCAAGAAGTGATTCGCTTAGCATCTTTACCCGATCTGGAAAAATGTACAAATGTAATTGATGCGGTGGCCATAGCTCAAAAACAATAATAATTCTTAAAAACCTTATGAATTTATACGAAATACAAAGCGCTTACCAACAAAGAACTCCAATGGAAGAAATCAATCAAACCTATAAAAGTGGATTGGATGCAGGAGAACTAACGGAAGACGAGCAATTGGAGTTGTGGAAACAAGTATGTGCTTTCGGCAATTTCGAAATGATTGATGAACTGATTGCAAAAGGTTGGAGAGCAATGGGCGTGGAAGATAAGTACGGCAACAATTTATTGCATATCATGACCGAAGCGGAATTTGACCGCTCTTACACCATGAGCGAAGGACAGATTTATGAAACCACCAAAAGATTGTTGGCCAATAAAGTAAGTCCGATACGGAAAAACAGTGAAGGCTTTACCGCTTTAATGTTGGGTGCTAAAGCGGGTTATTTTGAAATGCTCCAAGCCTATCACGAAGCAGGAGTTAAACTAGATTGGATAGATGGCGACGGCAATACCTTATTGCACCTTTGTGCAGAAAGTTCTGGACCATTAGATGTTGACTTAACATCCGCACAATATGAATATGTAGAATTTGTGCAAGCCCCGCATTTTGATGAAAACAGTACAAGAGATGTAAATAAAAAAGGAGAATTAGAATGGAGGTATCAACTGAAACAAAACCGCTTATCAGACTTTATGAATTTCATTTCTATGGGAATTAGTGCAGGCCTAGATCCTTTTCAAAAAAATAATTATGGTGAAACTGCGGTAGATTTTGCCGTTAAGGTTAAATCAAAAATTGCCGGTGCGCTTTTAAAAGGAGATGATTTATCAAATGAAGAAAATGCTAATTTATATATTCAAGCTGGTGGACAAAATATTTTCCATGCTTGCATCAATCAGGATGTAGAAGCGATGGAAGCTTTGATTAAACTCGGTGAAAATGTAAATGAGGAATACGATAAAGAAGGCGACCGCTACCACGGGATGTTGCCACTTGCCATCGCCATAGTTCTTCACGATTTTAAAACTGTGGATTTATTGCTGAAAAATGGTGCCGATGCTCATTTGATGGATAGTAAATCTTGGCATCCGTTACGATACCTTTACGCAGTCGATTCCACTATCAACACCAATTCTAACCAGTTTGAGGATAAAACCTTCCAAAAAATATTGAAAGCTTTTGTTATAGCAGGTTTTGATATCAATACCTTAATGGATGATGATGAACATACGTTGCTTACCCTTTCTGCAAAAAACGCGGATAGTTTACAATTGTTCAATGGAAATTCTATGGCTAAAGTAATCATTGAGGAAGCCATTTTTGCTGATGCAGATGTGAACAAAACCAATAGAGATGGAATTTCTGCTTTAATGTATTTAGGCTTAACAGATTTAAGGCGAGCAGAGAAAGAATTTTTAATGATTTTAGAGCAAGGTGCAAAAACAGATTTAAAAGATAAAGATGGAAAAACAGCACTCATCTACGCCACTAATAATTCAGAAAAATCTACGGCTAAAACCTATTGCGAATTATTAGAACAATTCGGCGATATATTAGTCAACGCCAAAGACAATTCAGAGAAATCTGCCTTGGATTATGCGGTAGAAAAAGACAATGAGAATTTGGTAGCTTGGTTATTAGAAAGACAGTAACTAAAGTTCAAAATTTAAAATCACAACAACCTTAATAAAACACAAAACAAATGGATGCTATATTTTTAAATGCCTGCAAAAACAATCAAAAAGGAATTGTACAAACGTTCCTTAAAAAAGGCGGAATCAATCTCGATAAACGTGATGCAATGGGCAATACGCCATTATTTTACGCCAGTCAGAAAGGTGCAAGAGACATTGTTAAGCTTTTAGTAGAAGGCGGAGCCGATGTGAATTTGGCAAATAACCACAGCACAACGCCTTTACATATTCTTTCGCAAAGCGGAAATAAAGAAATTGTGGCGGTTTTATTAGAAGCTGGCGCAGATATCAATGCCACAGACAAAGAAGGAAAATCGCCCTTGATTTATTCCATTTCTGAAGGAAGAACTGAGTTTACAAAATTTCTGCTCTCAAAAGGTGCGGATAAAAGTATCAAAGACAACGATGGACATAGCGCATTAGATTATGCCACCAGTAGAGGTTTGAGAGATACCGTTGCCTTGTTAATGGGCGAAAGCGACGAGAAAAACAGCCAAGGAAATACAGCACTTCATCAGGCAGTTTATAACAATAATGCCGAAGTAGTAAACGAGTTGGTTAAAACAGGAGCGATAAAAATTGATACGCTAAACGACAACGGCGAAAGCGCCTTGATAATGGCTTGTATGAATAACAACCTCAGAATTGCACAATTATTAGTTGATGCTGGAGCAGATTTAGCTTTGAGAAGATTAGACGGAAATACAGTGCTTCATTTTGTGTGTGGCAGAGGAAATAAAGAGATTGTAAAATTACTCCTTGAAAAAGGTATGGATGTAAATGTGAAGAACGATGAAGGAGCAACTCCGCTAATTGTGGCAAGTATGTGTGGTTGCAATGAAATTACAGAAATTTTAATTGGCCATGGTGCATCCGTTAATGAGAAAGACAACGACCAACAATCTGCTTTACATTATGCATCAGAAAAAGGTTTTAATGAAATTGTGGAGCGGTTAATTATGGCTGGAGCAGATTCTTAGGGTTTTAATTAGGTACAAGTCAATAAATTAATTCAGAAATTAATTTGAAATGAAAATTTTTAAATACCTCATCATAAGGATCATCATTCTAGTGGTGATGATCGGAATATTCTGGAATGTAGCACACTATTTAGTCCCTGATGAAATGCTCAACTCCAAATTTGGTTTCCTGGCAGAAGGTGAGATGTTCACTAGACTTAGTTTAGTTTTTGTGATTTTATTTATTTCGTTTTTAATTTATGAAATCTATAAATTTCATACAAAGAAGCAAGTGAAATTGCGAAATACGGGAATCATTTTTATTGCTTCTTTACTTCTATTGTCGGTTCCTTTATTTTACTATTATTTCAAATATTAAGCGCTTTCTATATTTTTGATCTTTGGCACATTTCAAATAACCAATCAGTTACTCATCA
>JBDSHZ010000007.1:0-38695 GCA_039918235.1 Pelobium sp. | reverse complement strand
CAATACTGTAAGCACATTTTAAGGGCAACTTCCACAGCGGTAGAACCATTATCAGAATAAAAAATCTTTGCTTGGTTTTCTGGAATGATACTCAATAAATTTTTAGCCAGTTTAACAGCTTGCGGATGAGTAAAACCTGCAAAAATCACATGCTCTAAAACCTGTAACTGTTCAAAAACCTTTTGTGCAATGTATGGATGGCTATGTCCATGAATGTTTACCCACCAAGAAGAAACAGCATCTATCAGTTTCTCCCCTTTCTCAGTAAATAAATAAGCTCCTTCACCTCTAACAATTGGAATTGGCTTTTTGGCCGTTTTCATCTGTGTATAAGGATGCCAGATGACCTCTAAATCTTCTTTTATTAAATCACTCATAAATATCTATCTTTCAATAATTTAACAACATATTTATCAACCGGAAATGTGACTTTTTCTTCTGTTAAAGTATCAATAGCTACAAACCGAAAGCATTGTTTGGTGTCTCCAGTCTGATCTTCAAAATCATATTCACATTTGCCCAAATTGAAACCAAAATCTTGTAAAGGTTTTATCAAATAATATACAGAAATGAGCTGACCACTTCCAAAAGCTGATTCTACAAAAAAATCAGTAGTATAAAAATGCTCAGTTACTTCAATATTCAATTCACATTCTTCTATAAATTCTCTCTTTAAAGCATCAATTAACCCCTCTCCATATTCTAAACCTCCACCTGGGAATTTGATGAATCTTATTCCATGTTCCTCTTCATCACTCAAAAGAACTTCATTCTTATTGTTGATTAACAGCCCGTAAACCCTTATATTAAAATTCCTAGTGTTCATAATGCTTATGATTGGAGGTTACATTTTCCAAACTCCATAAAATATCCTTTGTTTTCGGCTCGCTTCTGACTTGACAATTTTTCACATTACAATAATGGCAACATTGTGGTACACAAGGATCAGCATGAATAAAAAATTCGGTTTCAGCATTAACATTTTTATTGATGATATGATCAATATCTGTAACTTCCTGATGTACTTTATTAAGATCAAAATAATAAGGCAAGGTAACGTGACAATCAATATGGATTTGAGCACCGTAACGTTGCGCTCTTAAATTATGGACATCTATCCATTCCTCATTTCGATTGCTGTTAAGATAAGTGACAATATCTTTGATCACTCCTAAATCAGATTCATCCATTAAGCCACCTACAGATTTACGCGTTAAACGGTAGCCATTATAAATGATAAATATGGCTATCGCCATAGAAAGCAAACTGTCTAACCAATTAACTTTAGTGAAATAGATCAAAATTAACCCTAAAACCAATGCAAAACTGCTAACAGCATCGGTCACTAAATGTTTGCCATCAGCATTTATAGTTAATGAGTTTAAAGTTTTGCTTTTTTTAACCATATACCAACCTAAGCCACCATTTATCATTCCTGTTATCCCGATGATATAAGCACCATTGATCAATTCTTTAACTTCTTGAGGATAGAACAGATTATAGGCAGACTTAAAAATGATAACAATTCCTGCCAGCATAATTAAGGTCCCTTCTACAAAAGCGGAGAAAAATTCTACTTTTCCATGCCCATAAGGGTGATTCTGATCTTTTGGAAGTGCCGCTAAATAAATACTGTAAAATGCAAAAGCACTGGCTATTACGTTCACTATACTTTCTGCAGCATCCGTTAAAATTGCATTAGACTGCGTAATAAAATAAGCAAGAAACTTCAACAGCATCAAAACAATGCTAACAATTAATGAAGTAAGTATAATTTTGATTTTGGGTTGCAAAAGCATAGGATTTGCTCAAAAATAATAATTTTAAACCCAGAGCCAATATTATTTTCAGTGCATCATTGCTGATTTGGCGAAAACTTATCAAAAAAATTAAATTGTCTGTTCCTTCCTTTCAATCGTTACTTTGAATTTTAAATGTATAGATATAAAAAACTGTTGGTCTTTCTTAGAAAGAGGAAGAAGGATTTGGATCGTCATTTTTAGAACAGGCCAAAATAGAAATGCTGGCAATAGCTAGGTAGAAAAATGTTTTTTCATGATGTTTTAAATATGTTTGGATTTGAAAAGCCAAATCATAAGACGAGTTGAGTATTTTTTGAAATTCTTCAAAATTTAAATCAAAAAACCTTACGCTATAAGGCAAGGTTTTTTAATTCGTTTAGCAAAAGGAAATAGTATGAAAAATATTTTGACTTAATCTAAGTAAGTAATCTCGTAAGTCTGCTGATATCCGGTAGTTGATTTTACACCAATAAAAATTTTACTGATTCGGTTTTTAACATCAAACTCATAAGAGTATTGACGTGTGCCATCACCTGTATAAGCAAACTGATTGATCAAATTTTTAGAAAACAGTATAAATTCGATATTCGTCCATAAACCTTGTGGCAAAAATGCCAATGCAGGGTTTACTTTAATATTATAAAGTGGGTTTGCTTTATCATCATAAGTTAAGGTTGCTGTATTACCAGAAGTTGCTTGCCCTTGCGCATATATAGCAGTGGTTAAATTCCCTTTTGGATCTGTAGTGTAAGTTATAGAACGAAGCAAAGTGTTAGCACTATTATAATAATTAGTTTTTGTAAGCTGTGAATTTGAGTAATCATAAGTTCTATAATTTTCTTCTAACCCCTTTACTCCACGAGTAGATTCTGTAACTTTACTTACACCTCCGTCAGCATTATACTCCACTTTAATTGCATTAGGGTTTTTAGCAGTCCCCATTTTCGTCAACCTTCCATTTGCATCATAGCTTATTGAACTATAAACTGAATCTGCATTGTTGTATTTTATTGTTTTCACTTCCCTTTTATCATTATACTCAAATTCGTACAAGGTAGAAGTGGAAGAAACAGTAGCGTAATTGCTTATCAATACAATTTTTACCGGCAAGTTGCTAATACTAGATGGTAAATTGTCTTCATTTTTAGAACAACCTAAAAATGAAAGGCTGGCAATAGCCAGATAAAAGAGTGTCTTTTTCATAATTGTTTTTATAAATATATATTGTAAAGATGGTTGGATTTAAAGAGCTAAACCATACGTAGAAATGCGTATTTTTGACTTCATAAAAAAGGAATTTTTAATATTTACTGCTGGGTATACATTGCTTTACAAACAATATTATAATCTCCGTTTGGTTTTTCTTTTGCATTTATATCTTGAATAGATTTTTAAACGCGGCAATTAAAGCCTCCCCATCTATCCATTCCTCATATCGATTGCTATTAAGATAATTGACAATATCTTTTATCAATCCTAAATCAGATTCATCCATTAAGCCACCTAAACATTTACGCGTTAAATGGTAGCCTTTATAAATGATAAATATGGCTAAAGCTATAGAAAGCAAACTGTCTAGCTTAAACCCAGAACCAATATTATTTTCAGTAAATCATTACTGATTTGAAAAATATATCAACAAAAAAAGCCGTAAACATTATGCTTACGACTTTATAAATCATCAAACTCTATTCATTAATCAACAACCACATTATAAATTTCGTCACCTGTAAACTTCCAAGTTTGTGTTACTTTGCCTGTAGCAACGTCTATTAATTCACAATTTGTATAATCATTTGAAGAACCTTTTGGCCCAGTAAATTTTCCGTAATAAATCAAAATATTCTTTGTGCCATTTACAAAACGGATAGTTCCTCCGTACTGATTTGCATCTGCTGGAATGTTTAAAGTGTATAAAACAGTAGATGTCGGTTCGTCTTTTTTAACGTTTTTGATTCTTACTTCAAATTTACCTATTGTACTTGTTGATAGTAAAAAAGCTGCTTTTGTTGCATCTGCTGACAATATGATGCTTTTGTATTTTGTTTTGTCTTTTTCTTCGTTTAACAATAAATTAAAACTGTTTCGCTCATCAAAAGTGCCGTTAACCAATACTCCAAAATAACCACTTGGACTTAAAATACCTTTGCCATCTGTACTAATCAGATTCGGATCTGTAATGTTAACATAAAATTGTTGAGTAACTTCTGTTTCTCCAGTTCCATCTGCCTTAATAGAAAAAGTTTTTGAAGGAGTTTGGTTAGGAAATGGTTTTCCGGGTAAAGTGTAAAAAATTTGTCCGTCGCTAGTTGCTTTTACTAAGCCAACGTTTGTAAATGCAGGAAATGTTTTGATTATTTTTTTATCAGTTCCATCCAAATTACAGGTTTTTAAAAAGAACGGTTTGTCGTAAAATTCTGTGTAAATATATACTAACTTGTTTGCGGTTGGTACATAAGCTGTTGAGTATATATAATTGTTGCTACTACTGTTATTGGGTCCTTCATCCACTACTAACTTTCTGTTACCGCCTTTTAAATCGGTACTATAAATTTTAAATGTATCGGTATAAAAAACAGTTGTGCTTTCTCCTTTAATACCGGATGGAGTTCCTGTAGAGTCATCATTTTTTGAACAAGATAAAAAAGCAAATAAAACGACAGTGAAGTAAAGAAAATATTTTTTCATGATTGTTTAATTTATGTATTGTAAAATTAGAGGTCTTTGATCAGGTTTACCATACGAAGAAATGCGTATTTTTCACCTCATAAAAAAGTCGCTAACCTTAAAATAGATTGCGACTTTTTTAAAAAAAAGGAATTTTTAATATTTACTGCTGGGTATACATTGCTTTCCAAACAATATCATAATCTCCGTTTGCTTTTTCTTTAGCATTTATATCCTGAATAGATTTTTTAAACGCGGCAATTAGGGAAGGTAAGTTAATTACGGTGTTTTCTAATATTTGAGGGGTAATAGCCTGATTATTTTTAAGAGCGTATGACGCTCCCACAGCTTCGCCAGTTAAATAAACAGTATTATAATATTCACCTAAAGTTTCGCCTGCAATAGTATAGGTGATGCGTGGAATCATGATTGCTTTAGAACTTTCATAATTTAAATCGAGATGAAGCGTAAAATTTAACAATGCATTCGCACCTGATTCTTTCATAATGGCATATTCTGGACTTTTTGTCCCGGTTAATTCACTTATCGGACGTTTTCCTGAAAACATTTTGGTGCTTTTGTAAGCTAATTTAAAATTCTCTGTTGTATTTGCTTCTTCAGTTGTGTAAGAATTTGCTTTTTGATAAGCAGCAGAACTGGTTACTTTTTCTAAAGGCAATACATCTACTTTTAATTCATCTTTTAAAGCCTGTGTAATTGCAGCATAAGTTTTATCTAAAATATTTTGCCAAACATCATCAGGAAACTGTGGAAAGGTGGCTGTTTTAGTGACCTCTACTCCTTGAAATTGTTTAGTTTTAACATCATAATAAGAGGTTTTACCTAACGCTGCAAATCCCATTACACCCAAAGTTTTCATATGACCAAAAGCAGGTGCAAACATTGCATTTGTTTTGTTTGCTACGTAATTAGCTCCAGCCTCTGTTCCTTTTGCCTCCAAACCTTTGTTAAACACAGGTTTTGCTGTAACGGTTAAAAATCTTCCATCTGAGATTGCATTTGCATATTCAACTTCCGGATAAACTCCTGATACATCAGTTGCCTTTTCTTTAACTAAACGAGAAACTTGCAAGTAACAGCCACCGAAACCAATGTTACTTTGTGAACCATTCATGTTTCTGAAAGATGCTGCCGGAACGGTAATTTTATTACCTGCCGGAAACCAGCCAACGTCGTATAAAGTTTTAATGCCAATAGTAGTTCCTGTTAAATAAACCACTACAGGAGTTTTAGTGTCCTTCATTGGCTCAAGTTCAATCACTATATCTTTTGTCAAGTCAACAGAGATATTATCTTTTTGACCGTTTACACTCACAATTTTTATAGTTTGCTGAGGCGGATTTACTGTAAAAGATGATTTTTGTCCTGAGTTGGTAGTGACCTCAACTTTTTTAGGCGTATTTTCTTTAGAGAAAGAAGAATAGAAACCCATTGCCACATAGTTTGCCGGCTTGCCATCAACTAAAACAGAACCTTCTATTTTGTTAAATTGCTGTTTCCCCTTTGAACTAAAACCAATAATAAAAGCATTTCCACCAGGTTCCCACCCATTAAAAAAATCTTGCCCAACTTCCTGTACTTCTAAAGGATGTAAGTTGTTCATGAAAGAAGGATCAGCCACAACCGAGTTTAAGTCGTCAGTTGTACCTGTCATTCCCATGACACTCCCACCAACTGATCCTGCTAATTTTGCAACTTTTGAAATTACTTTATTCATTATTCCACCACCAGATCCACCACCTTGTTTTTTGGGTTCGTCTGTTTTTGTTTCTTCGGTTTTTGTAGAGTCTTTTTTGCCCATCATGCCTTTTAATTTCCCGAATTGGGCATAAGAGCTGAAGCTGAATGCAACAAGTATTGTTGTTGCATAAATCATTTTTCTGTTCATGGTTTTTTCTTTTTGATTGATACACAAAAAGAAGGAAAAATAAATTTCAAAACTATACGAAGAACTTCGTATTTTTTGGTTAGAAAGAATGATGTCTTACAGTTTGAATATTAGTGCAGATTAAAAGAAAATGAGAATTGCTAAAGGTTTAAATCAACCTGTTTTTAGTAGCCACGTCAACAGCGCTAACTTTATTGTTCACTTGTAATTTACGGTAAATATTTTCTATATGCTTGCGCACTGTGCCATAGCTGATAAAAAGGTTAGTCGCAATTTTCTCATAACTCAGTCCGTTTTTGAGTTGGGTAAGCAGTTCAATTTCTCTTTTCGTTAAACCATAATCCTGCGTTTCATTTGCTGTAGTTTGCAAAGGATTTCTTAATAAATTTAAAACACGCAATGCTACACCTGCGGACATGGCGGCACCACCAGATAATGTTTCTATAATTGATTGGCGAAGGTTTTCAGTATTTTCTTCTTTCAATAAATAACCATTTGCACCCGCCATAATGGCTTTAAAAATATTTTCATCGTCGTCAAAAGTAGTGAGCATTAACACTTTTAACTGAGGGTATTGTTGCTTGATCAGTTTTGTAGCTTCTATGCCGTTCATTCCCGGCATTTGGATGTCCATTAAAATTAAATCAACCTGATGCTGGTTAATGTCAGCCAAAAGTTCTGTCCCGTTAAAAGCATTCATTACCACTTTAAACTCACGGTGTGGCGCAAGTTTATCCAAGCAAGATTTTAAAGCAAGGCTGTTGTCTTCGGCAATGGCAATGGTTATCGGCAATTTTATATTTTTATCAAACATCATGATTTTTTAAGTTGATTGAAATACGATATTCTTCGTATAATTTAAATTGGAATTATTAAAGTAATTTGGGTGCCTTCGTCTTTTTTTGTATCAACATTGTAACTCCCTTTTACGCTCATCACTCTTGCCTGCATATTTTTTAATCCATATCCTGAAGCTATTCCATTTGCATCATATCCCTTCCCATCATCATTAATAACAACTTTTAAATTATTTTCTTTAGCCAGTAAACTCACATCTATTGATTCGGCTTCAGCATATTTTAAAGAATTGTTAACAGCTTCCTGAACAATCCTGAATAAATTCGTGGCTATTATAGGTGCTAAAATGTAATCTTTATCACTATCATCCACAATGTTGATTTGTGGTTTTCCACCATAATAAGGTTTTAAATATTCTCTTAGCTTAACTACAAATTCTTCTAAACTGAACTCTTGCTGGTTAATTAACCACACAGTGCTCCTTAATTCTTTAATGGTATTTTGGGTTATTTTTTGAGTTTGCTGTAGCTCCTCGTTTTGCTCATCATGAGCTACCATTTTTTGGATAGAACCATTAATAAAACTTAATTGCGCTCCAATATTATCATGTAACTCTCTGGAAATACGCAGTTTTTCTTCTTGTACCTCATTCTTTGCCTGTTCTTTAGCAATATTAAGCTTAAACGTATTTTCTTCCTCTAATTTTTGTCGCTTTAATTTTGAATTCCTAACGATTAAGATAGTTGCTACTGCCAGAAGAAATATCCCTAAACAGCTAATAATAAGCCAATAATTTCTCTTTTGAATTTGCGAACCGGCAATGAGTAGTTCTGTTTTATTTTTAAGTATTTCTTTTTCCTTTTCTGCAGTTTTATATTTTACTTCTAAATTGGCAATCTGTTTGTTGGTCTCAAAATTGAAATTCTTGTTTTGTAACTGATAGGCAGAATCTTGTTTCAAATAAGCTTCTGTAAACTCTCCCTTTAGCTTATTTACTTCGGCCATTGATTCAAAAATATTTTGTTTTAAGACCATGAAATTATTTTTATTTGCAATATCCATGGCTTTCTTCAAAGTAATATCAGCTTCATTTAATCTTTTTGTTTCTGTTAATAATTTTGCGGAATTAACTAAATTTGTAGCTATCCCTTCTTTATTATCAATAGACTGGTACTCTTTATTAGAAAGTTTCATAAATTTCTCAGCCTCTTCATAACGCTTTAATTCAACAAGTGTAGTTGCAATATTAGCATAGGCTATACCCTTTTTTAGTGGCTGATCTGATTTTAAAGCCAATGGTAAACTTAAACGATAATAGTAAAGTGCACTCTCATACTTTTTGGTATTTAGATATACATTACCCAAATCATTATAGGCATCTCCTAAAGTTTTAATTTCATTATATTTTTTTGCCAAAGGGATAACCTTTGTGAAATATTCTACAGCTTTATCATGGCTTTTTAAATCCTCGAAAACCAATCCTATATTTAGATAAGTATTTAATTTATTTACTTCGGCCGTGGCACCTATTTGATCATAAACTGCTAAGGTTTTCTGTAGATATTTAATAGCTTCTAAATTTTTATGAAGCTTCCAATTCATTATACCAATATTATTCAACTGGTTTGCTATATCAGGTTTTCTATTTAATTGCGAAAAAATAGTTAAGGCAGAATCTGCATAAATTATTGCATTAGAAAATTCGCTTTTGGCAGAATAAATAAAATACATGTAAGAATATGCCAAAGCAAGCTCTTTCTTAAATCCGTTTTTCTTAGCGTATTGGATGGCGTAGTTATAGTAAATTTTTGCCTTTGGCAAATCTTGGGTCACCTCAAACAAATAACCCAATTGAGTATAACTACGAACAATCCCTCTTTTAAAATCTATTTTTTTTGAAAGATTTAAAGCTTTAAAAAAATAATCTGCCGAATTTGAAGAATCTTGATTATTCTTATAAATATTACCAAGATTTAGAAATGCACTAACAGTTGGGGAATCTAATTTGTTGGCAATTGCAATTTTCAACAAGCTATCTTTTGCAGGTTTTTGTGCAACCACACAGCTGTAAAGCAAACAGAAAATTGAAATTAAAATTATTTTTTTTGTCATATTAATCAATTGCTAATAAATGCGCATCTAATTTCACACTGTTTAAATGTATAGAAAGAATAATAAAATAGTCTTTTATGATAAAGGAACAGACAAATTAATAAGCGTACCATTATTTATCTTACTTTCAACCTTATAAATGCCATTTATTGTATTTACCCTTGCCTGCATATTCTTTAAACCGTAGCCGGTAGATTTTGCATTTATATCATATCCCTTTCCATCATCTTCAATGGAAACTTTCATATTATTTTCTTTAGCCAATAAACTCACATTTATTGATTCGGCTTCAGCATATTTTAACGCATTGTTAACAGCTTCCTGTACAATCCTGAATAAGTTGGTTGCTATTATTGGGGCTAAAATATAATCTTGATCGCTATTGTTTACAATGTTGATTTGCGGTTTTCCACCATAGTAAGGTTTTAAATATTCTCTTAGCTTAACTACAAATTCTTCTAAACTGAACTCTTGTTGATTAATTAACCAAACTGTACTTCTTAATTCTTTAATGGTATTTTGAGTAATTTTTTGAGTTTGTTGCAGCTCTTCATTTTGTAGATCCTGAGACACCATGTTTTGTATGGAACCGTTAATAAAACTTAATTGAGCCCCAATATTATCATGTAACTCTCTGGAAATACGTATTTTTTCTTCCTGCATCCGGTTTCTCTCGTTTAGCTGTCTTCTTTTATAAAATTGAAATCCAAAAAATCCTAGTCCAACTAAAATTAGAGCAGCAATAAATAAATAGATGTTTTTCTGCCTAAGTTCTAAATCCTTTATTTCCTTTTCATTAGCAAATAGTTTAAGTTGCTGTAGCTGTTGAAATGATTTTAATTTTTGAGATTCAATTTCTTTATTTTTTAAATTGATGCTAAAATCTCTATTGTCAATTTCTAAAGCTCTTTGGCTCAAACTCAATTCCTGATTTTCTATACTCAGTTTTTGTAAATTGTTTTCTTTACCCAATAATTTAATCCGCTGTTCTTTTTTCTCAGTTTCAAAACGCGTGAGCATTTCCGCAATGGCACCAGTGCTTTGCGTGTTGTTTAATGAATCTTTTAGTTTCATTGCCGTTTGCATATACGGAAATGCTTCTTTAGACCTATTTAAACCGTCAAGTGTTTCAGCTAAATTATAATTGAAAACCATCTTTTCTTCAAGGGTTCCTTCCTTTTCGCCATAATTATAAGCTTTTTGAGCCAGTGGCAAAGCTTTTTCAAATTGATCGGTATTCAAATACAATAAAACCAAATTGGTTTCTATGGTATTAATTGCATTTTCTTTGTTAAACTTATTAGCAATTACCAATGCCTGCTCATATTTTTCTATAGCCTTTTCGTTTTTATTCTGCTTATTTAAAACAACACCTAAGTTTATTAAAGGGTTTATACTTAATACAGGCCTGCCCATTTGAATAGCTAAAGAATAAGCATTTTGATAACTATTTATAGCCAAATCAAACTTTTTTTGGTTTTTGTAAATGATTCCCAAATTATTGTAAACATTAGACATCCCTAAAGAATCTTTTATTGCTTTCCTAATTGATAAAGCTGTATTGTAATACTCAATAGCTTTATCAAATTGTTTAGAAGTTTCCAGTACTAAACCTGTTTGGAAATTTCCTGAGCCAATCTTAGCCTGATCACCACTTTCTTCGTATAGTTTTAATGCATCTAAACTTAAAGAAACTGCTTTAGGGTAATTACCGATAGCTTCCATTAATCGCGAATAATTCACTAGTGCATTTCCGTACCTAATCTTATCATTTTTAACATAAGGAAGAGATTTTTTAATGGCGACTTCTGCCTCCTTATACCTTTTTAAATCTGTTAGGATGCCAACAATATTTGAATATGCAATGCCTAAGTCTTCATTTGAATTATTGATTTCATAAATTTTTAAGGCTTTATAATAATAATTAACAGCTTTCGCATCCTCATAAGTATCATAATAAGCCAATCTTGCAAATTGTTGATAGTAAAATCCTTTTTCTAATTGATTTGGCTTAAATGAGTTACTATCAATCCCTTCCAAAAATTTTCTTGCTTGAGGATAATTTTTAGCACTAATCTCGTTCTTAGCTTTTTCTAATAGTATCAATTCATTTTTTGATTGACCTTTAAGAAGAAAGGGCACTATAAATAAAAGCACAAAAAATATTTTCCTCAGCATCATAACCTATTGATTTCAAAGTCTTAAATATGAGATAAAAAACCAAATCAATGAAATATTTTTTTCTTTTAAAATCTCAGAAACTCCCTTCTCATTTCCCATAGAAAAGTATTTTTATATATTTGCGCCATTAACTTAAACCATGAGTATCTTATCCAACAGAATCAACAATCTGGCAGAAAGTCAGACGATTAAAATGGCCAAACTAGGCCGCGAACTTTCCGCAAAAGGAATTAATGTGATCAACCTAAGTTTTGGCGAGCCTGATTTTAACACGCCACAATTTATTAAGGATGCGGCAGCTGAAGCAATGGAAAAAAACTTCACCTACTACACGCCAGTTTCTGGCTATCCCGATTTAAGAAAAGCCATTGCAGATAAGCTGAAAAGAGAAAACAATCTTGACTTTAATTTTGATCAGATTGTGGTTTCTACAGGTGCTAAACAGGCTTTGGCCAATGCTTTAATGGTGATGCTAAATCCAGGTGATGAAGTGATTATTCCTACTCCATATTGGGTTTCCTATTCAGAAATGGTGAAATTGGCAGAAGGAGAATCAGTATTCATTAATGCCACTGCTGAAAATAACTTTAAAATTACAGCCTCAGAATTAGAAGCTGCAATTACTCCAAAAACTAAAATGTTTATGTTTTCTTCGCCATGCAACCCAACCGGTAGCGTTTACAGCAGAGAAGAATTGGCAGCTTTAGTGACAGTATTTGAAAAACATCCAAATATCTATATCCTTTCTGATGAAATTTATGAGCACATCAATTTTATTGGAGGACATGTTTCTATTGCTGAATTTCCATCTGTAAAAGAAAGGGTAATTTTAGTAAACGGCTTTTCTAAAGCTTACGCCATGACAGGTTGGAGGATTGGTTACTTAGCAGCTCCGAAAGAAATCTCTGATGCTGCGGATAAACTACAAGGTCAAATTACTTCAGGAACCAGTTCCATTACTCAAAAAGCTGGTGTTGCCGCATTAAACGGAGGTTTAAAGGAAGTACATGAAATGCGTGATGCTTTTTTGAAAAGAAGAGGAATTGTTTATGATTTGCTAAGTAATATTGATGGTGTAAAAGTAAATTTACCTGACGGTGCTTTCTACTTCTTTCCTGATGTTTCATCCTTCTTCGGAAAATCTGTTGAAGGTAAAACTTTAAATAATGCAGAAGATATTTCATTGTATTTATTGAATACCGCACATGTTTCTACAGTAACTGGCGAAGCTTTTGGTAACGAAAAATGTATACGTATTTCTTATGCCGCTTCTGAAGACGAATTGAGAGAAGCCTGCAAGCGTATTGCAAATGCATTGGATAATCTGAAATAAGTAAATTCAAATTGTACAAAGAACTATTCGACAGTTTTAAAAATCTAAACATCCTCATTATTGGGGATGTGATGATGGACGCTTACCTGTGGGGGAAAGTAGACCGTATTTCTCCTGAAGCTCCGGTGCCGATAGTTAATGTAAAATACAAAGAATCAAGATTGGGAGGAGCCGGCAATGTTGCTTTAAATATTAAAGCCTTGGAAGCTCATCCCATGATCTGTTCAATAATTGGAGATGATACCGATGGCGAAGAGTTGATGCAGCTTCTTGAAAAAGAACAGATCAGTTCTGAAAGTTTAGTTAAAATTTCTGGTAGAAAAACTACAGTTAAAACAAGAGTAATTGCTCAAAACCAGCAGATTGTTAGAATTGATTCAGAAACAGATTTAGAAATTAGTTTAAACGAGAGCAATTTAGTTTTAAACAAGTTCAAGCTCATTTTAGAAAATCAACCTGTTCATGCTATCATCTTTCAGGATTATGATAAAGGATTGATTACGCCTTATTTAATTGAAGAGGTGATTAAATCCGCTAAAATTAAAAGCATTCCGGTTATTGTTGATCCTAAAAAACGGAATTTCCTTTCCTATAAAGGAGTTGATGTTTTTAAGCCAAATTTAAAAGAGTTAAAAGAAGGGCTTAAATTAGAATTTGATCAAAAAAATCCTGAACAGCTCCAAAATACCGTTAAACTTTTAAAAGATAAGATAGAAGCGAAAAGTATTTTGCTAACCCTTTCTGAGCTGGGCGTTTTTGTGATGGACAATGAGAAGAACTGCCTCACTCCTGCTCATATCCGCTCCATTGCAGATGTTTCTGGTGCTGGTGATACCGTAATCAGTGTGGTGGCAACCTGCATTGCAGCCGGAACAGATATTTTCACCGCTTCAAAATTAGGAAATCTTGCCGGTGGTTTAGTTTGTGAAGAAGTTGGTGTAGTGCCTGTTCAAAAGGTTTTATTATTAAAAGAGGCACTAAAAATATGAAAAGATGCCTTATGGGCATATTATTTCTGTTTTGCCTCCCATATTTCTCTAAATCCCAAAATACACATCAAAATACTGCTTGGTTTGTTTATTCCCATAATCAGAAAATTTCGGATAAATGGTCAATCGGAGCCGAATTTCAGTTGAGGACAGCTCATGATTATAATTATGTTAAGGGTATTGTTTTTAAGCCAATCATTAATTATTCACTCAACAAAAAATTAAGTTTAGGTGTTGGATATATTTACCAACAAAATTATTTAAGACCTGTAATCACCAAGTCAAGGTTAAACGAAAACGCGATTTGGGAACAAGTTGCTTATAATGCTAAATTTAATAGCATTTCTGTTTTAAACCGATTCAGATTGGAACAAAGATTTATAGAGCAATTGAATGACAATATTTTTTCTGAAAGATTGAGGTATACATTGCAATTACAAATTCCATTACAGAAATTAAACGATCAGAAGTTTGAAAAAGTATTTTATTTAGGGATTCAAAATGAAGTTTTTTTTAATATCCAACATAAAAAACAACTTAACAATCACTTCTTTGACCAAAACAGGGCATATCTTTCATTAGGCTACAGATTTAGTCCATCAGTTGATTTGGAGAGTGGCTATTTAAACCAGTCTTTAAAAAACAAGAATGATAATTACACTATTAATGATGTAGCAGAAGTAATTTTAAAAACTAGATTCGGGACTCGCCACCATCTTCATTAATTATTTTGCCTAGCTACAATAATTCACAAGTTTTTGATTTGTAATTCGTTCTAAATCAATAAATAATCGAATCTTAAATTTCACTAATTCAATTTCAATAAAAAATTATGGAAGATATTATAGAGGATAAAACTTTTACCGGAATTGATTTTAGCAGTCAAAATTTTGAAATGGCAGATTATGAGAACTGTACATTTAAGGATTGTAATTTATCAAACCAAAATTTAAATAAACTTACTTTTACAGATTGTGTTTTTATAAACTGTGATTTAAGCTTGGCAAAGCTTGATGGTACTGCCTTAAAGTCTGTTGAATTTAAAAACTGCAAGTTATTAGGATTAAATTTTAGCCATTGTAAAACTTTCTTATTGGCTTTCTCTTTTACCAATTGCCAATTGAACATGGCTTCATTTTATCAATTAACCATCAAAAGCACATCATTTAAAGATTGTAAACTTTGCGAGGTAGATTTTACAGAAGCTGACCTGAGTAATGTTCAATTCAACAACTGCGACTTATCACAAGCTATTTTTGAACAAACCAATTTAGAAAAAGCAGATTTCAGAACGGCTTATCACTATGCTATTAATCCGGCTTTAAATCAGCTAAAGAAAGCTCGATTCTCCTCTCAGGAAGTAATAGGTTTATTAAACCACTTAGATATCATTATTGAATAATAGCTTAATTATTTAGACCTGATTGCTTCTACTGGGTCTAATCTGGCTGCTGAAAATGCTGGCCAAAAACCGGATATTACCCCAATAATTACAGATATACTGATTCCTCTGATCACATTTCCCCTGTCAAGAACTATCTTTACATCAAAGCCATAAGTGGCCACTAAAGTTCCTAAATACACTACTCCTAATCCAATGAAACCACCAATTAAGCATAAAGCAATGGCCTCAAAAAGAAATTGCATTAAAATAAAGTAGTTTTTTGCCCCTAAAGACTTTTGTATCCCTATAATATTGGTACGTTCTTTTACAGAAACAAACATAATGTTTGCAATACCAAAGCCTCCTACCAAAATTGAGAAGCCACCTATAATCCATCCGGCAACATCTACTATGCCAAATAGCTGATCTAATTGAGCCGTTAAAATGGTAGTTTTGTTCAATGCAAAATCGTCTTCATCAACCGGTCTTGTTCTTCTGATAGAGCGCATTAGTCCTCTTAGTTCACTTTCTACATCAGTTACTGAATATTGATCTTTTCCTCTAACTGTAATCTGCGGACCATAACGTTCACTTTCAACATCCACCAAGTTTCTGGCAAAATTTAATGGGAGCAATAAAGTTTTATCAGAAGATACCCCTAATAAATCTTCACCTTCAGTTGCAAAAACGCCAATAACCTGAACATTTCTTCCTAAAACTTTTACATCTTTCCCTGTCGCTGTCTGATTAGGGAATAGCCCCTCTGCAAGTTCAGCTCCAATCAAACAAACTGGTGAACCACTATTAGATTCGTTATCAGTAAAATATCTTCCTTCTGAAAGATCAAAATTCTTTGTTTTATTATAATCATGAGAAGCCGCAGCAACCTGAGCACCTTCTATACTATTGCTTTTATATTTTAAAGTACGGTTAGATAAGCTCACCTCATAACAAAGTCCTTCTGCAGTGGTTACCCTTTCCTTCAACTGTTCATAGTCTCTTAAACTTGGCTGAGGGCGTTGCATATATTTCCACCAAGGGAAATCACTTCCAAATGTCCAAGGCCATTTTTGAATGTAAATGGTTTTACTACCTAACTTATCTACGCTGCTTTGCAGATTTCCCCTAAAGGTATCTACACCGGCAAAAACAGTGATGATGGTAAAAATACCAATGGTAATCCCTAAAAGAGATAGAAAGGTTCTGGTTTTATTCTGCCTTAAGGCATCAAAAGCAAAAATGAAACTTTCGCGAAAGAGTTTTAAAAATAGCATATTACAATTTAGACACTTAATTGTGAATTAAGTTACAGACAAAGGTAATTATCTTGTGATGCTAAAAAAACAATTATTTGCTTTCTGCTTTGTATTAAAAAATGAATGCTTTATAAGGATTAATTTGATGATTATAAGTCAAAATCATGAAGTTCCATATTTGAATATATTTTTCCTAAATTTGCGCTCCAAATTATTGTTTAAAAACATATGAAATTATCACAATTTAAATTCCATTTACCCGAATCTCTTATTGCTCATACTCCCACTGAAAACCGTGACGAGTCACGTTTAATGGTTTTAGATAAAAAAACCGGTAAGATAGAACATAAGATTTTTAAAGACGTACTTGGCTATTTTGAAGAGAAAGATGTAATGATTTTAAATAACACCAAAGTTTTTCCTGCCCGCTTATATGGCAATAAAGAAAAAACCGGTGCTACTATAGAAGTTTTTTTATTAAGAGAACTGAATAAAGAATTACGCCTTTGGGACGTTTTGGTTGATCCAGCTAGAAAAATAAGAGTAGGAAATAAACTTTATTTTGGTGATGATGACCTTTTAGTTGCTGAAGTAGTTGACAATACTACGTCAAGAGGGAGAACTATCCGTTTTCTTTTTGACGGTACTGACGAAGAATTTAGACAGAATATTGAAATTTTAGGAGAAACTCCTCTTCCTAAATACATTAAGCGTAAGCCAACTGCTGAGGATAAAGAACGTTATCAAACTATTTTCGCGAAAAATGAAGGTGCTGTAGCAGCTCCTACTGCCGGTTTACATTTTAGTAGAGAATTATTAAAAAGATTGGAACTTAAAGGAGTTGACTTTGCAGAGGTAACTTTGCATGTTGGTTTAGGTACTTTCCGCCAGGTTGAAGTTGAAGATTTAACCAAGCACAAAATGGATTCTGAGCAAATCATTATCGAACAGCCTGCTGTGGATATGGTAAACAAAGGAATTGATGAAAAAAGAAGAGTTTGTGCCGTTGGAACTACAGCAATGAGAGCCATTGAGTCTGCAGTATCAGCAAATCATCATTTAAAACCGGTTAATGACTGGACATCAAAATTCATTTTCCCTCCTTATGATTTTAGCATTGCTAATGCGATGATCACCAATTTCCATACGCCAGAATCAACATTGTTAATGATGGTTGCTGCATTTGGTAATTATGATTATGTAATGAATGCTTATGAGCAGGCAGTAAAAGAAAAATACAGATTCTACAGCTATGGCGATGCCATGTTGATCATCTAAAAACAAAAAAGACCGAAAATTTCGGTCTTTTTTGTTTAATTAGCTTTCTGATGATTTCTGAAAAAACCTTTTATACAATTATAGTTGCTGGTGGCAATGGTACCAGAATGGATGCTTCAATTCCTAAGCAATTTATAGAATTGAACGGAAAGCCTATTCTTATGCACACTATTGAAGCATTTTCTGAGAATAAATATCAACCAGAAATAATTTTGGTGTTGGCCAAAGCCGATGAGTATTATTGGAAGGAATTAATAGCTTCACATCAATTCACCATACCTCATCATGTTGTTTTTGGTGGAAAAGAAAGATTTGATTCTGTTAAAAACGGGTTAGCATGCATCAGTAATCAGAATGCTATAATTGCTATTCATGATGCAGTAAGACCTTTGGTGTCTCAAAAGACAATCTCTAACTGTTTTAAACAAGCCGTTGCTAATGGGAACGCAATTGCCGCTGTGCCCTCTAAAGATTCAGTGAGAAGCTTAAAAAAAGGTTTATCTGTGTCTTTGAATCGGTCTGAAATCTACCTCATTCAAACCCCTCAAACTTTTCAATATCAACAACTCCTCAAAGCTTATGAACAAGAATTTTCAGAAAATTTTACAGATGATGCTTCTGTAATTGAAAAAGCTGGGTTTCAAGTGAAATTAGTGGATGGAGATCAATTTAATATAAAAATAACCTTTCCTGAGGATTTGATCATAGCAGAAGTACTGTTGAAAAATAGTAATTAATATCTCAGGATATCATTCAATGTTTGAACGGCCAAGTTCAATTCTGACTTTGAGATGTAACCAATACGTTTAATTAGCCTGTCTTTTGATACTGATCTGATATGAAAGACCAATAATTCGGATATTTCTTCCAAACCATTAACATCATTGGGGTTAAGGATTGGGTTTCCCTTATAATTCTTGATTTTTGTAGTTAAAGGAGCTGTAATGACTACATTCAGATAAGTATTTAAAAGATTACCGCTTAGGATTACAATTGGCCTATATCCCGATTGTTCACTTCCTTTTATTGGATCTAAAGATGCGTACCAAATCTCACCTTGTTTCAATATCAATCTGTTTAAAATAATCCTCCATACCTTCTTCCGCAATCATTAGAATATCATGATCAGAGTTAGAAGTTTTATAAGATTTTATATATTCTGCTTTAATTAATTGATCAAGATAAATACGCAACGCTTTTTCAATCAGCCTATTTTTAGGTAATTTCAATTTTGTAGCCATTTCTGAAAGCAGGCCCATCAAATCATCAGGAAGTGTGCTTGTAAATGTTGTCATCGCTATTTCTAATTTTAACAAATTTACAATTTATATTTATAAATCATAAATAAAAAAAAGGAGATTAACGTCGTTAACCTCCTTTTCATCAAATTGATTTTTTTTAGAACCTAAGCTCCTCTAATAACTCTCAATAAGACAGCTATAATAGCAATTACTAAAAGGATATGGATTAACCCTCCACCAAATGGAGATACAAAAGCTCCAAAAATCCAAACAATAATTAAGATGACCGCAATTAGATAAAGTAAATTTCCCATGATTTTGATTTTTTTATAAGATTTAACAAATGATTATTTAATAAACTTTTATCTAAAACCACACCAATTGCAAAAATCTTGCGTAAAAGGTACAATTATCATTTTAAAGTCCTTTAATGCAAAATATAATGTACTTTTTTTGGTACAAAAAAAAGACTCAATTAAAATTGAGTCTTTTTTTTAGTATTCATCTTCGTTAAAGAAGAAATCATCCTTTGTTGGATAGTCTGGCCAAATCTCTTCAATATTTTCATATGGCTCACCGTCATCTTCCAGTGCCTGCAAGTTTTCAATTACTTCAACAGGTGCACCAGAACGAATGCCATAATCAATTAATTCGTCTTTAGTAGCTGGCCAAGGGGCGTCTTCCAAATGGGATGCTAATTCTAATGTCCAATACATAATCTTAGAATTTTATTATTTTTTATATTTTGCAAAGCTATATTAATATTTAACAGTAACTAAAAAAGTTTTCAACAATTTTTAAACTCTTGGAAACCAGTTGTTTTCCTCATTTTTATTTACGTAAACCACTTTCCTACTTAGGGTAAAAAGATAGTCGGAAAGCCTGTTTAGGTAAATGATCACCTTTTCTTCTACGGGCTCTAAATCTGCCAAATGCACAACAATACGTTCTGCTCTACGGCATACGCATCTTGCAATATGGCAATATGATGCGATTGGATTTCCACCAGGTAAGATGAAATGTTTCAGTTCTGGTAAAAATTCATTCATCTTATCCATCTCCTTTTCTAAAAATTCTATATCAGTCAAATGAAGGTCTGGAATCTTCATTCTTGATCTTTCAGGATCTGAAGCCAAAGTTGAACCTATGGTAAATAATCTGTCCTGAACTTCTTTTAGGAAATTTTTATCTGAAGCTTCAATTTCCTGATCTCTGATTAAACCGATATAAGAATTCAATTCATCAACAGTTCCATAAGATTCAATTCTGATATGATGTTTTGGAACTCTTGTCCCTCCAATTAATGAAGTAAGTCCTTTATCTCCAGTTTTTGTATATATTTTCATTAATTATTATTTAACTCCTCCTCAAAATTTAATGATAACATAAACACAGCACTCCTCAAAATTTTTTAACAAAAAAAGGTGAGCCATAGCAGCTCACCCTTTTTTTAAAAAATAAAGCTTTTATAATGTTGCTAATTTTGAGGATACCGTTTTAATGTCTTTATTCAAATAATCCTCTTCAATCAATCCGTCCCTCATTCTTACAATCCGGTGTGCGTGTTGTGCAATGTCTTCTTCGTGAGTTACAATGATAATTGTATTTCCTTTAGCATGAATTTCTTCAATTAACCCCATAATCTCTATAGATGTTTTAGTATCCAAGTTCCCTGTAGGCTCATCTGCTAATATAATAGATGGATTATTAATTAAGGCTCTTGCTACAGCTACCCTTTGTCTTTGCCCTCCAGAAAGTTCATTTGGCTTATGATGAACCCTATTTCCTAAACCAACATTTTCCAATGCCTGTACAGATCTTATATCCCTATCTTTCTTTTTAATACCTGCGTAAATTAGTGGTAAAGCCACATTATCCTGTGCAGATGATCTTGGTAAAAGGTTAAATGTTTGAAAAACGAAACCAATTTCTTTATTTCTAACGGTAGCCAGTTCACTATCTGTCATTTGGCTAACATTAATCCCGTTTAATACATAATCCCCTTTTGTAGGCGTATCTAAACAGCCTAACAGATTCATTAGAGTTGACTTTCCAGAACCAGAAGGACCCATTAAAGCCACAAATTCTCCTTTATTGATATCTAAAGAAACAGACTTTAGTGCATGAATTGTTTCTGCTCCGATTACGTATTTTCTTCCTAAATCTTTGATATGTATTAATGACTGCATTTTGGCTGTTTTGATTTAAGACTGTGAACTATCAATTTTTGTTACAAATAAAATGAAATTCTTTTGCTTTTATTTCTGAATTACTTTCGAAACCTTAAAATATTCTTCAGTTTTTAAAGGTGCATTCAATAAAGCTTCTTCTCTGGTCATTTCCTGAATCACTTCATCTTTCCTCAGCACATTTGTGGCATCATTCATATAAATTAGGGGTTCAACACCCGCAGTGTCTAATTCGTTCAATTTAGCCATAAAACTTAAAATCTCACTCAGTTCTTCTATTGAACGCTCTTTTTCAGCCTCAGTAAGCTCTAATCTGGCTAAATGAGCAATTTTATCTACTGTCTCTTTATCTATTTTCATAATTTAATCCTTAATCTAAAGGCTGTCACCCTAAGTCTATAATTTATAGTCTAATTTTGAACTGATTTTTTGATAAACCAAATCTCGTAAAAGATCATCATCTTTCAAATCAAAATGATCTGTTGGTATTGGCTTATGGATACAAATATGCGAAACTCCTGGCTTGCATCCATATATTGTTCCATCATCCCATAAAATTTTCCAATTATCTTTAATTGTAACGGGGATGATTGGTATTTTATGTTCTATGGCCAATCTAAAAGGTCCGCTTTTAAAAGAATGTAAAATTGGAGGGTACTCCTCTCCTATTATTCCTTCTGGAAATATAACAGGAGACATCCCTTCAGAAATACGTTCTGATGTTTTCTTAAATGCTCTAAATGCTGAGATTTTACTATCTCTTTTAATGGGAATATCAATTGTTTTAAAGTAGGTGGCCGTTATTGGATTTTTTAAAAGCTCATCCTTCCCCAAAAAGAAGAAGTTGTTTTTCATCACCATGCTCATGGCAAAAACATCTAAGTTTGAGGAGTGATTAGGGCAAACAATATAAGTTTTACTCCAATCTATTTTTGTTTCAAACTCACATTTATAATAAATACCACTTAATGCTGATGGCAAGAATGAACATAATTTTCTAACAGAATTTAATTTTCGGTATCTACTCGGTTTCCTGGAATAATAATAAACAAAAGGATAAGTGAGTACGAAAACCAACACAACCATCATATGATACCAAAAGCGCAGTCCTTTTCTCAAAATTCTTATCATCGTCACCAAAAATAGAAATTTTCTGTACTTTCGCCACATTATGGAAACTGTTGTCAGCGGAATCCGGTCGACCGGAAAATTACATCTTGGAAACTACTACGGAGCAGTAAGTAATTTTGTTAAAATGCAACATGATTACAACTGCTATTTCTTTATTGCAGATTATCATTCTTTAACCACTCATCCTACGCCTGAAAACCTTCACGGAAACATTAAACAGGTATTGGTAGAATATCTTGCGGCAGGTTTAGACCCTGAGAAATGCACCTTGTATATCCAATCTGATGTTCCAGAAATTGCTGAGCTATATTTGTACATGAATATGAACGCTTATTTGGGAGAACTGGAAAGAAGCACTTCTTTTAAAGATAAAGTTCGCTCTAATCCTGATAATGTGAATGCCGGCCTTTTGACTTATCCGGTTTTAATGGCCGCTGATATTTTAATCCATCACGCCACCAAAGTACCTGTAGGAAAAGATCAGGAACAACATTTAGAGATGAGCAGGACGTTTGGAAATCGTTTCAATAACCTTTATGAAACTCCGTATTTTAAAGAACCTTTTGCTTTTAACTATACCAATGATCTGGTGAAAATCCCAGGCTTGGACGGTAAAGGGAAAATGGGAAAATCTGAAGGAGAGATGAATGCGGTTTACCTTGCTGATTCTCCTGAAGTGATCAGAAAAAAGGTGATGAAAGCCGTTACAGACGCTGGCCCAACAGTAGAAAACCAAGTAAAGCCACAGGAAATTCAAAATCTATTTGATTTAATGAAAGTAGTTTCATCACCTGATACCTTGGTACATTTTAATGAACTTTATAATAAATGTCAAATTAGGTATGGCGATTTCAAAAAAGCTTTAGCTGAAGATATGATCATCGCAACACAGCCTATCAGAGAAAAAATAGAAGATATCTCGCAAGACAGCAAGTTATTACGACAAGTTGCAAAGCATGGTGCCATAAAAGCGAGAGAAAGCGCATCAAAAACAATTAAAGAAGTTAGAGAAATTATTGGCTTTAAGTCTTTTTAATATTAGCTTTAGAATCGAGATTAAAATAACAGCAGTTTAAAAAATATGCATATAGCCATAGTTGGAAACATAGGAGCCGGTAAAACTACCCTTACAGAATTGTTAGCAAAGAATTATAGCTGGGAAGCCATGTATGAAGCGGTAGATCAGAATCCTTATTTAGAGGATTTTTATAGCGATATGAAAAGATGGAGCTTTAATCTCCAGATTTATTTTCTTAACAGCCGTTTCCAACAGATTAGAGAGATACAGAAAGGCACAAAGAATATTATTCAGGATAGAACCATTTATGAAGATGCCCACATCTTTGCAGAGAATTTGCATGAAATGGGTTTAATGACTTCCAGAGATCATGACAATTACCGTTCTATTTTCGAAAATATCACCTCCTATATCAATCCGCCTCATCTTTTAATTTACCTAAAAGCTTCTGTACCTACATTGGTAGAAAACATTCAGCGAAGAGGCAGAGAATACGAAGCGGGTATCCGTTTAGATTATCTTCAGAAATTAAATGAGAAGTATGAGAAGTGGATTAAAGGATATAGAGAAGGCAAATTATTGATTCTTGACAAAGACAGATTAGATTTCGCAAACAATCCTGATGATTTGGCTTTTATTATTGAAAGCATAGAAAGAGAAATTAACGGATTGTTCTAAATCATCATAAGCTATGAAAATTCTAGGAATTATACCTGCCAGATACCAATCGAGCAGATTTCCGGGAAAACCATTAATAGACCTTGCCGGAAAAACAATGATTCAGCGGGTTTATGAGCAAGCTAAAAAAGCATCCGCCTTATCAGATGTTGTGGTAGCAACCGATGATGAAAGAATCTTCAAATCTGTAAAAGCTTTTAAAGGCAATGTGATCATGACTTCGGATAAGCACCAAAGTGGTACCGACCGCTGTGAAGAAGTTTCCAAAAAAATGATCGGTTTTGATGCCATTATCAATATTCAGGGTGATGAACCTTTAATTGACCCTAAACAGATTAATTTATTAGCCAGTTGCTTTAATGATATTTCTACAGAACTGGCAACTTTGATAAAGAAGATTGAAACTCCAGAAGAACTGTTCAATTATAATACTCCAAAAGTAATTATCAATAAAAATTCGGAAGCCATTTATTTTAGCCGACAGCTAATTCCTTACCTAAGAAATGTTGAAGCTGAAGATTTTTTAAAGAAGCATACTTTTTATAAGCACATTGGTATTTACGGTTACAGAACCACCACTTTAGGCATTATTTCCAAACTACCAATTTCTACTTTGGAAAAATCAGAAATGCTGGAACAGCTCCGCTGGATAGAAAATGGCTATAAAATTAAAGTAGCCATTACTAAAAAAGAAAGTTTAGCAATTGATATGCCGGAGGATGTACAGAGAGTGATGGATTTATTAAAAAATAAATCTTAATTGAAGCCTTAACTGTGCAATGGCCTTTGCTTTACCATTCCTCCATAAGTATCATCTACCGTGTGCATTACTATAAAAGCCTGTTTATCAATATTCTTTACTAAATTCCTCAATTTAGTCACCTCTAAACGGGTAACTACAGTAAATACAATTTTCATGTCTATTTCATCAGGATTTAGATTCTTGGTGTACCCTCTTTCCCCTTTATAAATGGTGACTGCCCTGCCTAAAATTTTGGTAATGGCCTTTCTAATTTCTTCATTCTCGCCAGAAATAATTGTTACACCTATATACTCTTCAACGCCGTGAATGATAAAATCAACAGTTTTAGAAGCAGATAGGTAGGTTAAAATAGCATATAATGCTGTTGGTATATCAATAATGTAAGCCGCAACACCAAAAATCACAATATTAAATAGCAATATGATATCTCCTACGCTTAAGCTTATTTTTCTCGAGATAAATAAAGCTAAAACTTCTGTTCCATCAATCACCGCTCCTCCCCTAATTGCCAAACCTATTCCCGCACCTAAAAAGAAACCCCCAAATACGGCTATCAATAGTTTATCTGAAGTGATTATAGGATAAAAATCAAATGAAAGCATTAATGCCAAACAAGCAATAGCAGTTACAGTTTTTACTGCAAACATTTTTGAAATCTGCCTTGAACCCAATAACACAAATGGAATATTTATCAAAACAACCAAAGCACCTAAAGAATATCCAGTTTTAATATTCAGTAAAAGGGAAATCCCCATTGCACCGCCATCTAAAAAATGATTAGGCAATAAAAAACTCTTTAACCCAAAAGACGCAGATAAAATACCTAATGATATAAAAATAAATTCTTTTAAAATGACAGTGTAATCAGCTTTTCGGTATGCGTATTGTAGTCTTTTCTTTATTCCCATATATTTAAAATAGAATTTTCTGTTGATTGTAAATTTAACCAATTTAAATTCCTAAGCTTAGTATCTAATATAAATTGCATTAAAAAAATAAAACATGACTTTAAAAAGCATTAATCCGTTTGACGGAAAAACCATAAAGACATATAAAGAACATACTTTAAAAGAGAGCAATAAAAAAATTGAACAAACGCATGAAGCTTGGTTAAAGTGGAAAAATACTTCTTTTAAAGAAAGGGCTTCATTGATGAATAATCTTGTGAAAGTTTTAACATCAAAAAAAGAAGAATTAGCAAAGCTGATGACTGAAGAAATGGGAAAACCATATAAAGCAGGTATTACAGAAGCAGAGAAATGCGCTTTGGTATGTGAATATTATGCAGAAAATGCAGCAGCATTTTTGAAAGATCAAGAAGTTAAAACCGAAGCCCGTAAAAGTTTTGTGGCTTTTCAGCCGATTGGTGTAGTGTTAGCTATTATGCCATGGAATTTTCCTTTTTGGCAAGTTTTTAGGTTTTTAGCCCCAGGATTAATGGCTGGCAATTGCGGAATTTTAAAACATGCTTCCAATGTTAGTGGGTGTGCCTTAGCTATTGAAGATATGGTAAAAGAAGCTGGCTTTCCTTACCACGTTTTTCAAACCTTATTAGTCAGCGGTAAAAATGTAGGTCCAATTATAGAAAATCCATTTATAAAAGCGGTTACGTTAACTGGGAGTACTGCTGCAGGAAAAATGGTAGCCGAAAAAGCTGGTTCAGTTTTAAAAAAGTGCGTATTAGAATTGGGAGGAAGTGATCCTTATATCATTTTAGAAGACGCTGACTTAGACAAAGCAGCTGAAGCATGTGTGAATTCAAGAATGATCAATAACGGGCAAAGCTGTATTGCTGCCAAAAGATTCATCGTGGTTAAATCGGTAGAAAAAGAGTTTACCCAATTATTTAAAGAAAAAATGATGGCAAAGGTGATGGGAGATCCAATGGACAATAGCACAGACCTTGGCCCACAAGCCCGGACAGATTTAAGAGACGAACTGCATGAGCAGGTAAAAGAATCCATGAAAAAGGGAGCAAAATGTATTTTAGGTGGTGAAATCCCGGAAGGGAAAGGCGCTTTTTATCCTGCCACTATTTTAACTCAAGTAAATAAAGGAATGCCTGCTTATGATGATGAATTGTTTGGGCCAGTTGCTTCCATCATTTCTGCTAAAGATGAAAAAGATGCCATAAGAATAGCCAATGATTCTGTTTTCGGGTTAGGTTCCGCAGTCTTTACTCAAGATCTTCAAAAAGGGGAGCGAATTGCAAAAGAAGAACTTCAGGCCGGAAGTGCCTTTGTGAATGATTTTGTAAAGTCAGATCCTCGTTTACCTTTTGGCGGCATCAATCAATCTGGCTTTGGCCGAGAATTGGGAACTTTTGGAATTCATGAATTTGTAAATATTAAAACTGTTTATATCAAATAAATAGGAAGCGTTTTCAAAATAAATTTGTTTCTTGATTTGATTATATCGTATATTTACGATATATAATTAAAGAATATGGCAATCAATAAAAAAGAAGCATTTGAAACTATAGATCAAGAACTTGCTGAATTTGCCAAAGCAATTGCTCACCCTGCCAGAATAGCTATTTTAAAAGTTTTAGCCGAAAAAAAATCTTGTATCTGCGGAGAAATTGTGAAGGTTTTACCACTTGCACAATCCACTGTATCCCAGCATTTAAAAGAATTAAAAAATGCTGGATTGATTAAAGGAACCATCTCAGGTCCAAGATCATGCTACTGTATCAATCAAGAAAGATTTGTGAAATTTCAGGATGCTTTTAATGCACTATTTATTCATTTAGAAAATCAGAATTGTTGTTAAATTATAAAGATGGAAAATTCAGAAAATATCAAAGAAATGGTAAAGCAAAAGTACAGTGAGATTGCTTTACAAGATAAAAACACCAATAGCACATCATGCTGTGGTGCAACTAATTCTTGCTCAACTGAAGTTTATAATATAATGAGCGAAGATTATGATGAATTAAAAGGTTATCATACTGATGCAGATTTAGGTTTGGGCTGTGGTTTACCTACACAGTTTGCCAAAATCAAAAAAGGCGATGTAGTTTTAGATTTGGGTGCTGGGGCTGGAAATGATTGCTTTGTTGCCAGACATGAAACCGGAACTGAAGGAAAGGTAATTGGGGTTGATTTTACTCCTGCTATGATTGAAAAAGCTAGGCTGAATGCAGAAAAGCTAGGTTTTCATAATTTAGAATTTAGACAAGGAGATATAGAAAATCTACCCTTAACTTCTAACTCTGTAGATGTAGTGGTAAGTAATTGCGTATTAAATTTAGTTCCTGATAAGAACAAAGCCATTTCAGAAATCCAAAGAGTTTTAAAGCCAGGAGGCCATTTCAGTATTTCAGATATAGTATTAGTAGGGAATTTACCGAATAACTTATTAAAAGATTCCGAGATGTATGCAGGTTGTGTTTCTGGGGCACTACAAAAAGAAGTGTATTTAGAAATCATTAAACTGAATCATTTTAAAAACATTACTATTCAAAAGGAAAAAGCGATTATTATTCCAGATGAAATCTTATCAAATTATTTAAATTCGGAAGAAATTATAGCTTTTAAAAATAGTGAAACAGGTATTTTTAGTATTACCGTTTATGCGGAAAAACCTAATTGCGAACCTGGCGCAGGTTGTTGCTAGTTAATTATGGTTATTAAAGATATGCTTCCAGAACATTGGGAAGCCGTAAAGAAAATTTACGAATTAGGCATTGCTACCAAAACAGCAACTTTTGAAACTACTGTTCCTGAATGGGAAATTTGGGATAAAAACCACCTTCCTCACTCCCGTTTGGTTTGTGAGATTGATAGCCGTGTTGCAGGTTGGATAGCACTTTCACCAGTTTCTGGCAGATGTGTTTATAGTGGCGTAGCAGAAATCAGCGTTTATATTCATCCATCATTTAAAGGCTTAGGAATGGGTTTTGTTTTAATGGAGCATGTCATCAGCGAAAGCGAGAAGAACGGAATTTGGACTTTACAGGCTGGCATTTTTGAAGAAAACAAAAGCAGTATAAGGTTGCATAAAAAAACCGGTTTCAGAGAGGTTGGTTATCGCGAAAATCTTGGCCAGCTCCATAAACAATGGCATAATATTATTTTGTTAGAAAGAAGAAGCAAAACTGTTGGAATCTAATGAATAAACTATCCTTTTTAGACCGGAATTTAACTTTATGGATTTTTTTAGCCATGGGCATTGGCGTCGGATTAGGATATTTCATCCCTTCTACCGAAAGTTTTATCAATCAATTTAATGTAGGTACAACCAATATTCCAATTGCAATCGGTTTAATTCTGATGATGTTTCCCCCATTGGCAAAAGTGAAATATGAAGAGATGCACAAGGTTTTTCAGAACAAGAAAATCCTAGGAATATCTTTAATTCAAAACTGGGTGGTAGGTCCATTATTAATGTTTTTGCTAGCCGTCATCTTTCTTAGAGATTATCCAGCATACATGACCGGCTTAATCATGATTGGCATTGCCCGTTGTATTGCAATGGTCATTGTGTGGAATGATTTGGCAAAAGGAGACACGCTTTATACTGCTGGACTAGTGGCATTCAACTCTATTTTTCAAGTATTTTTCTACAGTTTTTACGCTTGGATATTTGTCACTAAATTGCCTCCAATGTTTGGTTTAGAAGGCTTTGAGGTTAATATTTCTATTTCTGAAATAGCGAAGAGTGTTTTTATTTATCTCGGAATCCCGTTTATTACCGGCATGCTGACTAGGTATTTTCTCATCAAGGCTAAAGGGAAAAACTGGTATGAATCTCAATTTATTCCAGCAATTAGCCCTATTACCTTAATTGCACTACTATTTACCATTTTAGTGATGTTCAGTTTAAAAGGAAATCAAATCATCGCACTTCCAGTAGATGTCTTACGTATTGCAGTTCCACTAGTATTTTATTTTAGCATAATGTTTTTTGCCGCATTTTACATAGCAAAAAAAGCAGGTGCAGGTTATGAAAAATCTACTTCATTAGCCTTTACCGCTGCAGGAAATAATTTTGAATTAGGAATTGCCGTGGCTATTGCAGTTTTCGGGATCAACTCCGGAGTGGCATTTGCAACCGTAATTGGACCATTAATAGAAGTTCCTGTGCTGATCTTAATGGTGAAATTTGCATTAAAACAACAGGATAAATTCAGTATAAAATAATATGAGCGCTTTATTCCCGATAAATTATCAGGAGATGCCGTCCCGATAGTTAAGGAATAATCCCTAGCCCAACAAAACTAGTATTTCATATAAATTTACAACCTAAAACTTACCACCTAATACCTATAACTTAAAAAAATGAAAAATATCTTATTCGTTTGTATAGAAAACTCTAACCGAAGCCAGATGGCGCAGGCATTCGCCACCATTTATGGTGCTGATAAAGTAAAAGCTTATAGTTCAGGCTCAAAACCATCAGGAAAAATAAATCCAAAAGCCATTATGGCAATGAAAGAATTAGGGTATGATTTATCCAGCCATGATTCTAAATCCTTAGATGAAATTCCGAAAATTGAATATGAATATGCCATTACCATGGGCTGTGGAGATGAATGCCCTTTGGTTAACGCTAAAAACCGTGAAGATTGGCAGTTACCAGATCCCAGACATTTAGAAGGTGAAGCATTTAATTACATCAGGAATGAGATTAAGGAAAGAGTATTGGAACTACTTTCCAAAATCGATTAAGGATTTATCTGAATTACAAAAAAATGTTTATCATCGTATAATGCCAATAATTAGGCACAAAATATTTGATATAATTACGAAATGCAGAAAAAAGCCATCATTGTATTCTTAAAATACCCTGAATTAGGTCGTTCAAAAACAAGATTAGCAGCTACCATTGGCGATGAAAAAGCACTTGAAGTTTATAAAGAGCTCTTAGAACATACGCACTTGATTTCTAAAGATTTAAATTTTGATAAATACTTGTTTTATGACAAGGTGACAGCCAAAAAAATGCCTTGGAATGAAGAAAAATACCATACAGCTTATCAACTAGAAGGCGATTTAGGATTGAGGATGAGCAACGCATTTGAACAACTGTTTAACAAGGGATATGAACGCGTAGTAATTATAGGATCTGACTGCTATGAACTCAGTAAAGAAATCATTGAAGAAGCCTTTTTAAAGCTTGAAAACAAAGAAGTGGTGATAGGCCCTGCTAAAGATGGCGGTTATTATTTATTAGGTTTAACCAGAATGATTCCTGAATTGTTTTCTGGAGTAAAATGGAGCACACAAGAGGTATTTCCAGCAACGCTAAAAGCATTGAAAAACTTAGGTATTGATTATGCCACTACTCCAGTTTTATCAGATATTGACATTTATGAAGACCTACCTGATAAACTAAAGTTATTAATTAGCTAAAATTACTTAAACTACTGATATACAATATTAATTAACTTTAAAGAAACACAAAAAATACAGCTGATTGATTGTGTTTTAGCGTTATAAATTCACAAAAAAAAGTCATCTTGTCTTATTATGTCACTGTAGAAATCGGAAAAAAAATCACAATAGCTTGCCTCTTTTAACTTTATACTTTCAACCTACAACTTACCACTTATAACCTACAACTTAAAAATCTAAAGAATCTTACAAGCCTCTGACCGCCCCCTTCTTCCCTATACAAAAATTAAAAATTATCTTTGCAACGTTTTAATGAATTGATGAAATGAGTAAACACGGGAGAATATTAGTGGCGATGAGCGGTGGAGTGGATAGTTCTGTTGCTGCAGTAATGTTGCATGAGCAAGGTTATGAGGTGATAGGCCTGACCATGAAAACGTGGGATTATGCTTCTTCTGGGTCAAATTCAAAAGAAACAGGTTGTTGCAGTTTAGATTCCATTAACGATGCGAGGGCTTTAGCCGTAGGTTATGGGATGCCACATTATATTTTAGATATCAGAGATGAGTTTGGTGATTTTGTCATTGATAATTTTGTAGATGAATATCTTGCTGGAAGAACGCCAAATCCTTGTGTATTATGTAATACGCACATTAAATGGGAAGCTTTACTGAAAAGAGCCGATAAATTGGACTGTGAATTTATAGCAACTGGTCACTACGCAAATATCCGTTTACAGGATAGTGGCAGATACGTGATCTCTAAAGGGAAAGACGAGAATAAGGATCAATCTTATGTACTTTGGGGCGTTTCTCAACAAAATCTATCTAGAACAAGGTTTCCTTTGGGATCTTTCTCTAAACCGGAAATTAGGCAGATGGCTTTAGACATGGGGCAACAGGAATTGGCCAATAAAAGTGAAAGTTACGAAATATGCTTTGTTCCCGAGAACGACTATAGGTCTTTTTTAAAGCACCGCGTTCCTTCTTTGGAGGCAGAAGTTGACGGTGGGGATTTCGTTTTGACAGACGGCACAAAAGTAGGCAGGCACAAAGGCTATCCTTTTTATACCATTGGGCAACGTAAAGGATTGGGGGTAGCTTTTGGGCATCCCATGTTTGTTACGCAGATTATGCCAGAAAGCAATACCGTAGTTTTAGGTACTCAAGATGAGTTGCAAAGAACTGAAGCTTTAGTGAGGAACCTAAACCTCATAAAATACGAATCAATTGCCGAGCCTTTAGAAGCGACTACAAAAATAAGATACAAGGATGCTGGAGCGATGAGCCACATTCAACAAATTGGCGGCAATATGAAAGTTAACTTCCATCACGCAGTTTCTGGCATTGCACCAGGTCAGTCTGCAGTGTTTTATGAAGGTAATGATTTATTGGGCGGTGGTTTTTTAATGTAGACTTTTATAACTTCAGAATTGCTTATAGCTAAATCCAAAAATTTTCTTTTTTGTTAAAAGAAGAAAACTGCAATTCTTTTTAGCCTACTCATCTTAATTTCTGCTATTTATAAGGTACGGTATAATCATTTTAAAAGCTTTATAAATAAGTATTAAGAAGCTTTAGATGGTCAAATTATAAAATACATTACTTGCTCAGTACCAAAAAAAATACCCCTCAATCTCTAAAGCGTTTAGCAAATAAAAACAGCATTAATCTTTAAAATTTGGGATTACTAAATATATTATCCTTTATTTGCGTTTAAAATCTTAATCTGAATGGCTAAAAATTTACTTATTGTAGAATCTCCAGCGAAAGCAAAAACAATTGAAGGTTATCTTGGAAAAGACTTTTTAGTAAAATCAAGCTACGGGCACATCCGTGATTTAAGAAAAGACGATAGTGCCATTGAAGTTGACAATGGATTTAAACAACACTATGAGATATCCTCAGATAAAAAGCAGTTAGTAAGTGAATTAAAGAAATTAGCAAAGGAAGCAGAGATAGTATGGCTAGCGTCCGACGAGGACCGCGAGGGAGAAGCGATATCATGGCATTTATATGAGTCATTAGGATTAAAAGAAGAAAATACCCGGAGAATTGTGTTTCATGAAATCACTAAACCGGCCATTTTAAGAGCCATAGAAAATCCCAGAAAAATAAATTACGATTTAGTAAACGCACAGCAGGCCCGTAGAGTTTTAGACAGATTAGTTGGTTTTGAGCTCTCCCCGGTTTTGTGGAAGAAAGTAAAACCATCCCTTTCCGCAGGGCGTGTACAATCTGTTGCTGTAAGACTAATTGTAGATAGAGAAAGAGAAGTGAATGCTTTCAAAAGTGTTCCAGCTTTTAGAGTAGTAGCTATTTTCTCCACAGATAAAAAAGAAATATTTAAAGCAGAACTTTCTGCCAAGTTTGATAAAGAAGCTGATGCCCAATCTTTTTTAAACGATTGTACCGCAGCAACGTTCAAAGTAAATACTTTGGATGTAAAACCGCTGAAAAGAAATCCGGCTGCACCTTTCACCACTTCTACGCTACAGCAGGAAGCCAGTAGAAAGTTGGGTTTTTCTGTTTCCAGAACCATGACCGTGGCACAGAAGCTTTATGAGACTGGAAAAATCACTTATATGCGTACAGATTCGGTAAACTTATCTGATACCGCATTAGATGCTGCTGCTACAGAAATCAAATCTGCTTACGGGCAAAAATATTTAGAACCCAGAAAGTTTAAAACAAAGTCGGCAAGTGCACAGGAAGCCCATGAAGCCATCCGCCCTACTCATTTTGAGTGGCACTCGCTAACTGACGGTGACGCTTCTGAAAAACGTTTATATGAGCTGATCTGGAAAAGAGCCATTGCCTCTCAGATGAGTGAGGCCCAAATAGAGAAAACAACTGCTAAAATTGGCATCAGCACCAGAAAAGAAGAATTAACAGCCAATGGTGAGGTCATCAAGTTTGATGGTTTTCTAAAGGTTTATTTAGAAGATAACGATGAAGAAAATGATACATTGGACGAGAAATCCGACAATGCCATTTTGCCTCCATTAGCCCCGGGCCAAAAAGTAAACTTGGAAGAAATGAACGCTACGGAGCGTTTTTCAAGACCTCCAGCAAGATATTCAGAAGCCGCTTTAGTTAAAAAACTGGAAGAATTAGGCATTGGAAGACCTTCTACCTATGCTCCTACCATTTCTACAGTTCAAAACCGTGGTTATGTGATTAAAGAAGAAAGAGATGGCAAACAAAGAAATTATCAGGTTTTAACCTTGAAAAAGGGAGAAATTATTAAGCAGACTAAAACTGAAATTACCGGAGCTGATAAAGGGAAGCTTTTCCCAACTGATATTGGTGCGGTAGTAAATGACTTTTTAGTAGAGCATTTTAAAGGTATTGTTGATTTTCACTTTACCGCAAACGTAGAGAAGGAATTTGATGAGATTGCCCATGGCTTAAAAGAGTGGACAACCATGTTAAAAGACTTCTACAAGCCTTTTCACCTTGAAGTTGAAGACACCTTAGCAAATGCAGATAGGGCCAGCGGAGAGCGACTATTAGGCGTTGATCCAAAATCTGGAAAAAATGTTTACACCCGTGTGGGCAAATTTGGCCCAATGGTGCAGATTGGTGAAGCAGATGATGAAGAAAAGCCAACTTATGCCAGTTTAATGAAATCTCAATCTATCGAGTCGATTATACTAGCAGATGCTTTGGAACTGTTTAAACTTCCTTTTTCTTTAAATGAATATAAGGGAAAAGAAGTTTCTGTGGGTGTTGGTCGCTTTGGTCCTTATGTGAAATGGGGCGATACTTATATCTCCATCCCGAAAAACGAGGATGCTTTGGCGGTGAATGACAAGAGAGCACAGGAAATTATCGAAGAAAAAATTGAAGCTGATGCACCTGTAGCATCATTTAAAGGAGAGCCGGTAACCAAAGGAAAAGGAAGATTTGGCCCCTTTTTAAAATGGAAAGATTTATTTGTGAATGTACCGGTGAGGTATGATTTTGAAAATCTTTCTCAACAAGAAATCAATGAACTGATTGCCGCTAAAGTTGAAAAAGAAGCCAACAGATACATCCAGCAATGGGAAAAAGAAAAAATTGCGGTTGAAAATGGCAGATGGGGACCTTTCATCCGCTTTGGAAAGCAGATGTTAAAATTAGGAAAGAATCCTGCAACAGGCGAAAAATATGTTGCTGAAGACCTCGCTACTATTTCTTTAGAGGAGGTGAAAAAATTCATCACTGTTCAGGTTCCTGATGCTTTTGAAGCGAAAACAAAATCGAAAACAGCTAAAAAGGCTCCGGCAAAAAAACCAGTTGCAAAGAAAGCACCTGCAAAGAAAAAATAAAATGAAAAAGGATCTTGCCGAAAATATTGTGGAGGAAATATCCATTGCAGTGGTTTTGGAAGCAGAAACTCCTGAGAGTAAATCATGGAGTGTTTACCTTATCAACATGAAGGAGGTTGACATTGAAACAGTGCTGATTACTTCTAAAGGCTATGGAACAAGAAATGGGGAAGATGTAAAAACATCAACCCTACGCCATGTGATCCCATTGGTAAAAGCTCATGGATTTGCAAAAATAGAAGCGATAGATGAAGAAGTTTTCGGCCTAAATAATGAATTTTGGCTCAGCTATTACATCGGTAAAGACATTTTTGACAAGAAATTCATATTCCTGCCAGAAAGTATTGTAGATGATAACTTCATTAAAATCCCTTTGGTAAACAAACCGGGTGTGATGGTTGGGAAATAAAATTTAACCAGCCTTTTTAACCGCTCACCTATAATTTCAATTTCTTTTAACGACCATTCTATTTCCGTGAATTCAGTCGTGATTTTTTCTAATTTATCTAAATATTTATCTCTCTTATGTTTAAGCTAATCTGCAATCGATTTTATTAATCAATCTGCTTTCAATTTAAAAAAAGGATACACGATTAAAGATTTTATTGTTAGATTCAGCTTATCAAAAACTTTTACCATGATTTTTAATTCTTTGCCCAGAAAAAAAGCTATTATATTGATAGCTTCCTCAATTGCGGTGCTTCTAATAGGCACCATTCTTTATTTATGTTTAAAGACCAAAAGCAATGACGAGAACAATCCTGGTTTTGCCCAATATATAGAAGCTTACACTTCTGGTATCATATCTAAAAAGGCAAGCATTAGAATACAGCTTGCAGGACAGATTAAAACCTTACATACGCTTAACCAAGAAGTTGGAAAAGACGTTTTAGATTTTAGTCCAAGTATTAAAGGAAAAGCATTTTGGGTTGATGAAAGAACTATTGAATTTAAACCTGACGAGGATTTAGAACCTGGAGAAGCGTACAATGCAGTTCTGAATCTTCAAAAAATTACCGAAGTGCCAAAGGAATTTGAAACTTTCAGTTTTTCTTTTCAAGTGATAAAGCCCTCTTTTAAAGTTGAAGAAGATGGTTTAAAATCTATCAATAGTTCTTCATTAGATTACCTGAAACTGACCGGAAGCCTGTATACCTCAGATGTGGAAGATTCAAAAGACATAGAAAAACTCCTTACTGCAACTTACGCCGGGGAAACCAAAAAGCTTAAATGGATACACAATAGCACTACGCTTACCTCAAAATACACTGTTGACAGCTTAAAAATGGGCAGCGATGCACAAAAATTAAAATTAAGCTGGAATGGGAAACCTATTGATTCTGATGTTTCAGGAGATGAGGAGATTGAAGTTCCTGCAAAAGGGGTTTTCAAAGTTTTGAATGTTAAAGCTGTTCAGGAACCAGAGCAATATCTACTGGTTCAGTTTTCGAACCCAATTATGGTGGCGCAAGACTTATCAGGTCTCATCAGTATCGGCAATGTATCAGAAGTTCAGTTTACCATTGAGGGCAGTGAGGTAAAGGTTTATGGGCCAGATAAGCTGGAGGGAAATTATGCGATAAAAATCAATTCAGGAATCCAAAATATTGTTGGCCAAAAATTAAAGGAAAGCTTTAATGCAAATGTCAATTTTGAAAATGTAGAGCCTAAAATAATTATCCCCGGCAAAGGATCCATCATTCCCGACTCGGGCAAGCTCACCTACCCTTTTGAAGCCATCAACTTGAAGGCAGTAGATGTCACCATTATCAAAATCTACGAAAACAACATCCCTCAGTTTTTGCAAAAAAATGGCCCTAATGGCGATCAGGAATTGCGTAGAGTAGGAAAACCCCTGATAGAAAAAACCATTCAGCTAGATGAAGACAAATCACTCAACCTGAAAAAAAGAAATCGTTTTGCTTTAGATATTGATCAGATGATCAAAACCGAACCGGGTGCCATTTACCGCATCACCATAGGTTTCAGAAAAGAGTATTCCCTTTACGGTTGTGATGGAAAAAGCAACAAAGCCTCTTCTGGTGATGAAGAAGATGATTATAATTATTACGACGAATATTATGGCGATAATATTGATGAAGATGATGGCTTTTGGCAACGTTATAATTCTTATTATCCTAGCGGATTTAGCTGGGATGAAAAAGATGATCCATGTAGTAATTCATACTATAACAAGGATCGTTGGGTTTCCCGCAATGTCATTGCCTCTAACATAGGGCTGATCACCAAAAGAGGAAATGATAATTCTCTTACGGTGTTTGCAACAAATATTTTAAACACAAATACCATGGAAGGGGTGGAAATCAAGATCATGGATTACCAGAATCAACTGATTGCCACTGCAACAACAGATGGAGAAGGAATTGCACATTTCGATACCAAACGTAAACCCTATTTACTCTTAGCTAAAAAAGATGCACAAAGAGGTTATTTAAAACTAGATGATGGTTCTTCCCTTCCGCTCAGCCGCTTTAACGTAAGTGGCGACGTGGTACAAAATGGCATTAAAGGTTTTATCTACGGAGAAAGAGGTGTTTGGCGTCCTGGAGATTCTGTATATGTGAGTTTTATTTTAGAGGATAAAGCCAAAACTTTACCCCCAGATCTTCCAGTTATTTTCGAACTATATAATCCTCAAGGACAGTTAAATAAAAAACTCATCTCTTCAAAAGGATTAAATGGGTTTTACAGCTTTCGTTTTAAAACAGAAAATGGCGACCCTACCGGAAATTGGCTTTCTAAGGTTAAAGTTGGTGGAGCTGTTTTCAGCAAATCCATCAAAATAGAAACCATTATGCCCAACCGCTTAAAAATCAATTTAGATTTTGGGGGAGAAAAAGAATTGGGAAAAGGACATGGTACCAAAGGTACATTAACCGCTAAATGGTTATTTGGTGCTACGGCAAAAAATCTCAAAGCCAAAGTTGACGCTACTTTAGTGCCTTCTAAAACAGTATTCGACAAATTTAAGGCTTATACTTTTGATGACCCTACCAGTGCTTTTGAAACCGAAAGCAAAAACCTGTTTGAGGGAACATTGAATGAAAATGGTGTGGCTACCGTAAATGCATCTTTAACATCATCAGAAAGTGCCCCAGGAGTTTTAATGGCAAACTTTACCACAAAAGTATTTGAACCAGGAGGAAATTTCAGTATCGATAATTTTTCTATGCCTTACCATGTTTTTGATTCTTATGTAGGCGTTAAGATGCCCGAAGGCGATAAGCTTTCAGGAATGTTGGTTACTGGAAAAGACCATGTAATTTCCATTGCCAATGTAGACACCAAGGGTAAA
>JBDSHZ010000006.1:0-41961 GCA_039918235.1 Pelobium sp. | reverse complement strand
CTTCCTCTAATTCTCCAAGAAAATGTAACCATTTCCTTATCCCACCTTTGGCTCATCAAATTAAATTTTAAGTCCGATGCTTCAATGGCATCTTCTATTGATTTTAAAATATCATCAGTATGCGAACACGTAACGTTAACCACTCTGAAATGATTGATTTTAGATATTGATTTTTCTACATAAGGCAAAACGCCTAAGGTGAATAAAATAAGAAGGCTGGCATAAGCTGATGGGAAATAAAAGCCAGCTCCAATGCCCATGCCTACAGCAGCAACTGCCCAAATAGTTGCGGCAGTGGTAATTCCATTGATCCGGTTCTCGTATTTAAATATGACCCCTGCACCTAAAAAACCAACTCCTGTTACAATATTGGCTGCAATACGGTCTATATGGTCAGTTCCACCCAAAGCAATAGACATCAAAGTGAAAAAGCAAGCACCTAATGAAATCATAATGGTCGTACGAAAACCGGCACTCTTTCCTCTTAATTCCTGTTCTGCACCTACTAGTCCTCCCCATATTAATGCAAGTGAAAACCTTAATATTATCTCCGTATTTGAAATCATGTTTTGTTTTATTTAGATTCTAATAATTGATTTGTGGCTCATCCCTTTTGAAAAGTCCTTCTTGACAATTTATATCCTTGTACACATAGTAAAGGAAGCATGCTGGTAAGTATTGCTATAAACCATGCTGATAATGGAATAATTTCAAAATTAAGTGCTAACCTGGTTTGTGGGAAAGCATATACTCCTAAAATTAAAAAAACACAAAGAAGAATGGCGATCCAAACAAATTTATTTTTGGTGACCTCATTTTTAATCATATCAGAATGTACCGATGACATGTTAAAAACATGAAATAACTGAGAAAAGGCAAGTGTGATGAATGCAACATTATTGATCAACATCACATCAGCAGACACATAAACACGACAAAGAAATATAGCCAGAACAATACATGCGGTCATCATCATGGCATAGATAAAAATAACCAGCCAATTTTGCTTTGAGATGATATTAATTTTAGGATCTCTAGGTGCTCTTAGCATCACAGTTTTATCTCCTTTACCAATCCCCAATGCCAGCGCCGGAAAAACATCAGTCACCATGTTAAGAAACAAAATTTGTAATGGTAAAAGCATAGAGGCGGGTGCTATAAAACCTAAAAGCGTGACAATAAAAATCTCACTAAGGTTACAGGACACCAGATAAATTACAAAGCGTTGAATGTTTTGAAATATCTCTCGTCCATGTTGCACCGCTTGCGTAATGGAGCTGAAAGAATCGTCTTTTAACACAATACTTGCCGTTTCTTTGGCAACCTGTGTTCCTCTTAATCCCATTGCAATACCAACATCCGCCTTTTTTAATGCAGGTGCATCGTTCACACCGTCTCCTGTCATGGCTACAATAAATCCCGCTTTTTGATAAATTGCTACAATTTCCAGTTTCTGCTTTGGAGTAGTTCTGGCAAATACAGTTGTGGCTAAAATCCTTTCGTTCCAATCGTTTGTTAGCACTTCCTTTTCAGGGAGTTCATTTCCTGAGATGACCTTATCGTCTTTCTCGTCTGTTATCCCTACTTGTTTAGCGATATTTAAAGCTGTCATAGGATGGTCGCCAGTAATCATAACAATTTTGATTCCCGCTGACCGGCAGGTAGTGATTGCATCTTTAATATCCGATCTTGGTGGATCCAAAAAACTAACCAAGCCAACGTAAGTCAGTTTCTCTAAATAATCATCTCCTGGCATTTGATTAGGTTTAAGGTAGGCAAATGCCAATAGCCTCAATCCTAAGGCCGAAAGTCGCTCTGCATTTGCAAGTGTTTTTTTTCTTTCGGCTTCACTCAAATCAGTAATAACATCGCTTAACTGAATGCTGGTACACTTAGCTAACAATTTTCCTACAGCACCCTTTGCAGAGATGAATAGATCGTCACCGTTTTTGTGGAGCGTTCCCATCACCTTGGTCTCCGAGCTGAAAGGAATTTCAGATACTCGACTAAATTCTGCAACCGTCTTTTTTGCTGGAAATCCTGTAGCATCAGCCAGCAGTAAAAGTGCAATTTCAATAGGGTCGCCATAAACTTTTTCGGCTTTAGCAGATGGCTCCAATGGTGCATTATTGCAAAGCGTTCCAATCCTGACCAGCAGTTCCAGATTTTGCTGGCTTTTTTCAATCGTAACTCCCTTAAAATCAAGCTTTCCATCCTTTATAGAAACATTCAATTCCTCCTCTGGAAAAGAAAGCACTTCTACATAAATCTTATTTTCTGTCAATGTTCCGGTTTTATCAGTGAGTATCACATTTACTGATCCCAGCGTTTCTACCGAGGAGAGTTTTTTAACAATCGCATTCTTCTTCGCCATCAGTAACATTCCGTAAGCCAGTGCCACCGTTGCTACAATAGGAAGGCCTTCTGGAAAAGCGGCAACTGCCAACGCAATAGATGTTTTTAAGATCTGTAACCAAGGCCTACCTTCTATTAAACCCGAGATGGCAAATAAACCAGTCATCACAAGCGTAATCCATATCAGTCTTTTAGTCAGCTTGCTTATTTTTAGGTCGAGTGGCGTTTTTTTAGAAGCCGAGCTTCCCACCATTTCACTGATTTTTCCAAGCTCTGTATTTTCGGCAATACCAGTTACAATTACTTTAGCATTTCCATTAATTACAGCAGTGCCCTTATAAACCATATTTAAAGCATGAGCCGATTCAGTTTTTTCCGTCAGGGTTTCATCAGTTTTAAAAATGGGAAAAGATTCTCCGGTAAGAGAAGATTCATCAGCCTGAAGTCCATTTGAGAAAACAATTCTTCCATCACCAGAAACCATATCACCAGCTTCCAATAAAAGCAAATCTCCAGGAACAAGATGCTCGGATGGGATTTCATGCATTTTGCCTCCTCTAATTACTTTAGAATAGCTGACATCCATTTTTTTTAAAGCCAGCATAGAGCTTCGAGCCTGCAACTCCATAAAAAAACCGATTAAGGCATTAACCAAAATAACAATCAGTATGGAAATTGCCTCTATCGTGTTTTTAAAATACAGGGAAGCGAACACTGCAGCAAAAAGAAGATAAACAATGGGGCTGTTAAACTGCGCTAAAGCCATTTTCCAAAGACTTTTCTGTTTTTGGCTTTTATAGCTGTTAAGTCCAAATTTGATAGAACGTTTTGAAGCCTCAGCATGGCTAATTCCTTCGTTTGTATCTGTTGATAAGGTATTTATTAGCGTAGCTAACTTTAAGGAATATGCTGCTTTAACAGGATATTCAATGTTGATAGTATTTTCTTTTAACATAGGTAGCTGTTGTAATTAATCATTTCTTTTTGTTGATGAGATTTTTTGTAGGGTCGGACAATTAGATATGCTTATCATGTATTCAGATCAAGTAAACCTAACCCATGCCAACAAACATCACTCATCACAAAAGTATTTACTAGAAATTAGATGCAAGTGTCTGATAAACTTAGGAATAGTGATACTCGTCATAAATAAATAACATTATTGTATTTAGATTGCATCACATCGGGAAATTAGGAATCTGATGTAAATAAATGTTCCATCTATCATGAATAAAACCATTTTAATTATTGAAGACAATACGCACATCAGAGACAGCACAGCAGAAATACTACAACTAGATGGCTTTAAAACCTTGAAAGCAAGCGATGGGAAAAATGGCGTAAAATTGGCGATAAAGCACAGACCTGATCTGATTCTTTGTGACATCATGATGCCCGAGCTAGATGGTTACGGCGTTTTGTATATGTTAAATAAAAATCCCGAGACCTCATCAATCCCTTTTATATTTTTAACTGCAAAAGCCGAGCGACTGGATTTCAGAAAAGGAATGCAAATGGGCGCAGATGATTATTTAACCAAACCTTTTGATGATATGGAACTGCTCCAAACCGTACAAAGTAGGCTGGATAAAAATGAAAAGCAAAAAGTAAATTTCAGCAAAACAATACAAAACCTAGAAAGGCTAACAGCAGTAGTTGGTAATGGTACTACTGAACTTAAAGCATTAATTGCAGGACGTAAAATTCGCCAGTTAAAGAAAAAGCAAATCTTATATTATGAGGGCGACCAACCCTTAGGGATATATGTTGTTTTGGAAGGGAGTCTTAAAACTATCAAACTGACAGATGATGGTAGGGAATTAATGACCGGATTGTTTAAAGTAGACGACTATTTGGGTATTAGTGCTTTGCTATTGGACGAAACACTTAATGAAACTGCTGAAGCATTGGAAGACTCTTCAATTTGTATGCTTCCAAAAGATTCACTTATTTCTCTATTGAATCAATATCCAGATATAGCTCAGCAGTTTATCACCATTTTATCAAATAACGTTCGAGAAAAAGAGGATCAGCTTTTGGAATTGGCCTACCATTCTGTTAGAAGGCGTTTAGCAAAGGTATTGATTAGATTGGCTAAAAAAACATTAGATAATCAGTTCAAAATTAATAGGGAGGAATTAGCTTCTATGGCCGGGATAGCCACAGAAACGGTAAGCCGTACATTAACAGATTTTAAAGATGAAGGACTAGTTGATAAAAAAAACAACATTATTCAAATTTTAAATATGGAGAGGCTGATAAAAATGAAAAACTAATAGTGTGTTTTGGTTTTTTTATTTTTGATTAATATTTTTAATACGCTAGGGGTGATCATTAAACAAGCACTCAGCAAATTACAAATAATTAAATCCAATTTAAACGTTAAAAATCAAAAAGCTAATCCATTAGCAATACTGCTGCTCCATGAATTTTTCCCTGTCTTAAATCATCAATAGCTTCATTAGCTTGGCTCAGTTTGAATAGTTGCGTTTGTGTATGAACAGGTGTTGCTTTTAAAATCTTAAAAAAATCCTTTCCATCTTGACGAGTCATATTGGCGACAGATTGTAAGCTTCTTTCTTCCCATAATAATTGATAGGGAAAGTTAGGGATATTACTCATGTGTATGCCACCACAAATTACCTGACCAGCTTTGTCCACATCCTTTAATGCTTTAGGAATTAATTCTCCAGCTGGCGCAAAAATGATAGCAGCATCCAGCTTTTCTGGTGGGTTTTCATTAGTTCCACCAGCCCATTCTGCACCCATTCTTAGTGCAAAAAGCTGCGCTTTCTTATCTTCTTCACGGGTAAAAGCGAAAATTGTTTTTCCTTGAGATTTTGCTATTTGAGTAATGATATGGGCAGCTGCCCCAAAACCGTACATTCCTATTTTCTTTGCCGATTTATCAATCATATTATATGATCTAAAACCTATTAAACCAGCACAAAGTAAAGGTGCAGCAGCGGGTTTTATATATTCGCCAGCAAGTGGAATGCAAAAACGAGAATCTGCCAGTGTATATTCTGCAAACCCTCCGTCAATATCATAACCTGTAAATTTTGCATGGTCACAAAGATTTTCTTTTCCTTCCAAGCAAAACTTACATTGCCCGCAGGTATAGCCTAACCACGGAACACCAATAGCATCACCTACTTTAAGGTTCGTTACTTCTGCTCCAACAGCCACTACTTTCCCAATAATTTCATGCCCGGGAACTAAAGGTAGTTTTGCTTGTTTTAATTCGCCATCAATCACGTGAAGGTCTGTTCGGCAAATTCCGCAGGCTATTACTTTGATGAGCACTTTTTGACCGCTTGCTACTGGAACAGCTAATCTTTTATAAACCAGAGGATGCCTGGTTTTTACCATTACCATTGCGTTCATTGTTTCTGGAATCTTCATTTTTTTGATATAAAACCAGCTACCTGATGTAGTTTAACAGACAGGCAACTGGCGTATTGAAATTTTTAAAAACCATCAGTAAGTGCACTCACCCTAATCAATTTTTTGTTAACAAATTCATCTATACCCAAGCTAGATAATTCTCTGCCGTAGCCAGAATGCTTAGTCCCTCCAAATGGTAATTCAGGTGCTGTCCATGTTGGATGATTAATAAATACCATTCCAGTGTCAATTTGGTCAGCAACTCTTTTACCACGTTCAATATCATTGGTAAATACCGAGCCACCTAAACCAAAAGAGGAATCGTTTGCCAATTTAATGGCTTCATCCTCGTCTTTTACTCGGTAAAATGAAGCTACGGGACCAAACAATTCTTCACTATAAGCTGCCATGCCTGGTTTTAAATCAGTTAAGATGGTAGCGGCCATAAATGCTCCGGGTCTTTCTAATCTTTTACCACCAAGCGCTACTTTTGCGCCAGCATCAACTGATCTTTTTACCTGATCGGCAAGATCTGCTGCCGCTTTTTCGCTACTCAAAGGTCCTAATTCTGTTTCTGCATCCATAGGGTCGCCCACCTTCAAATCAGTTAGTTTTGCTTTAAATTTGGATAAAAATTCATCGGCAACGCTTTCTACTACAATAAAACGCTTAGCTGCAACACAGCATTGTCCAGTATTGTTCATTCTTCCAATCACCGCCCAATTCACTGCCTGATCGATATCTGCATCTTCCAAAACAATGAAAGCGTCATTACCACCAAGCTCTAATACAGATTTTTTTAGGTTTTTTCCGGCTATAGCCGCAATGCTGCTTCCTGCTGCTTCACTTCCGGTTAGCGATACGCCTTTGATACGGTCATCAGCCGCCAATGTAGATGCCCTTGGTCCAGAAATTAATAAATTGGTGTAAATTCCTATTTCTGCACCTGCCAGTCTAAATATTTCTTCAATTACGATTCCACATTGCGGTACATTAGACGCGTGTTTAACCAGTACTACATTACCAATCATGATGTTTGGTGCAGCAAATCGGGCGACCTGATAAAACGGGAAATTCCAAGGTTCAACACCTAATAAAATCCCAATAGGCGAATGGCGAATAAAGGCTTGTCCCTGTTTAGGGTCAAGAATTTTGTCATCCAAAAAATTCTCTCCATTCATTGCATAATAATCAAATATAGCTGCACTCAAATCAATTTCGCCACGACTTTGATCAAGCAGTTTTCCCATTTCGAGGGTAATCATTGCCGCCAGTTCTTCTTTACGCGAACGCATAATAATAGCTACCATGTGCAAAAGGTTTGCCCTGTGGTCGTAAGTGGTTTTTCGCCAAACGGCAAAAGCTTTTTCTGCTTGTACAAGAGCGCTTTCAACTGCATCTGGTGTCATTTCGGTAAATGATTTTACTACTTGGTTGTTGTTGGGATTTATTGTTTGAATAGACATTATTGAATTATTTATAAAACGATTAAAAAGTAAATTTTAGAAAAAAGGAACTGAAGATGAAACAGGGTAAATAAGCAATGGAAGCTCAACTTTTTTCGCCATCTCTTTACTTACACTTCCTCCAAATAATTCTTGAAGAAATGTATGATGACGATGTACCATTACCAACATATCAATTTGTCCATGCGTCTTAAACCAGTCTAATCCATGTTCAGCATCACTACTTTTAATACGACGGTAATAAACCTTTGGGAAATCTAAATTTGACGAAATTGCACCCAAAAGTTCGTCTTCTTTTTCTTTCAATTCTTGTTCATTATACTTTCCATCCACTACATGTACAACTAAAATTTCTGAATGAAATGCTCTGGCTAAACCTGCTAAGGAATGGATTTTTACTACATCTTCCATGTTCAAATCAGTAGCAAAAGCTATTTTGTCGATTTTCATGGGTTTTTGGTCTTCAGAGATGATCAATACAGGTAAAGAAACTTTATCCATCAAATTATTTACATGGTTATCTTTTAACCAGTTCCTTGTATTTTCTTCGTGATTCCCCATGACCAGAAGTACCAAATCTTTTTCTTCTTGTATTGCTTTTATAAAAGATGTAAAATCTCCCTCATGACTTTGACATTCAATTTGTGGTTTAAAGTCATCGGTAATTTTCTTTGAAGATTCTTTTTTTAATTCAGCACCCAGTAGTTCAAGTTGGCGCATACTATCCAGCTTTAACTCCTTATAGTTTTCTACTGGCCAAACAATTCCAGCAGACACAGGATGCTCGGTAGCTACAAAAAAAGAATGATACAATTTGATATTGGCATTTAAATGCACTGCTAAATGCATTGCGTATTTGGCTGCGTTTTCCGCCACCTTAGAGAAATCTGTTAATACTGCTATCGTTTTCATATACGTTTTGATTGATATTAATTAAACCTAATTTATTGAAGAGCTTTGTGATAATTCAATATCATTTACTGCTCATCATCTTGATGCTCATTTTTCTTGTGTTGGCTTTTTTTGGGATCTTTTGTCCATTTCCTTAATTTCAGTATTATCTTTTTTCAACTCAGCCCTGATTAAAGCAAATAAACTCATATAAACATTAGCTATCCACACTAAAGAAAAAGCTGCAATTACATAGCCAAGCCAATCAACAAACAATAAATGATACTTTGAAAAAATCAATATCAAGATGGTTACATAATGGCTGAAGCAATACTCACAGGTAAACAGATAGAAAAACTTTCTTTCCAGTAAGGTTTTACCTTCATGGCTTCGTTTAGCAAAGTATTCTCTTGGTTCACGAAAGACCTCTTCATGGGTAACCGTCCAAGCTATGCAGGCAATGGGGATGGCTAAAATAAAAAGCCAGCCTAGCTGAAGGGATATATTCATGCTAACCATATCATATCAAAAATTGATAACCTTTGTAAGTCACGATTTTAAAATTAAATTGTATCATTAATTATTATCCTGACCTCATTAGCATTAGCTAAAAGCCAGTCATGTCCTCATGTTTTAATAATTTTAAAGGTCGGTGTAAGCGGATTGCAAAAGAGTGATGCAAGTTTGTTTAAAGGTTGATGTGTGTCATCAAAGAAGGAGCTATAGAATTTTGATTAAGAATCAGAAACATTACTCAGTATTTCTTAGCATTATTTCTTAATAGGTTTTTGCTTTAAAAACAAAAATCAATTTTTAACAATACCTGAAGCCTGAATATTTGGACGGATAGGAAAATTAATGGTAAAAGTAGTTCCCTTACCTTCTTGGCTTTTAAACCTTATTTTACCTTTCATCAGCTCGGTGTATCTCGTTACAATATTTAATCCTAATCCTGTTCCCGGAATATTGCCTGTATTGTGCGCCCGGAAGAATGCTTCAAATAAATGCTTTTGATCTTTTTTGGGAATACCAATGCCATTATCGCTGATGATAATCATCAGTTCTTTACTCGTGGTTTTTGTATGACACTCAATGTTAGAATCTGGACCAGAGTATTTAATGGCATTACTAATTAAGTTGATGATACAGTTTTTTAGCAATGATGGGTTTAGTGTAACTAAATGCTGTTTTCCGCTATGACTGTATAGGAGTTGTTGGTTGGGTTTTGCTAAAGAACTCATGTCATCTATAAGATCCTGAGCAAATTTTACAATATCAAACTCACTTAAAATAGGATTGATTTTGCCTGTTTCCAGTAGCTCAAGCGATAAATAATCGTTTAAAATATTATTCAGGTTTTTAGAAGCATTTTTTATAGAAAGTGTATATTTCTTAATAACTGGTTGATCCAACTGTACGGCAAGCCGTCCAATTAATTCGGCAGATAACTGAATGGAGGTAAGCGGCGTTTTAAATTCATGTGAAGCCATGGAAACAAAACGGCTTTTCATCAAATTTAGGTGTTTCTCTTTTTCTAAAGACAAGCTTACCTGCTCTTTACTTAATTCAATCTCCATCATGTTATCTGTCAGCCTTTTATTGCTGATATCTAATGCAGAGAGTAATTGTTTTAGTTCTGTAATATCATAAAAACTGATAATTGCCCCGTCTGTTAGATGATCATTTTCACGAATATAGGGCATGGTCATTACTTGGTATATTTTCCCGTCAGATGATTCTGCTTCGCGGATAATAGACTTTCCATCCAATATCACTTTTTTAATATCTTCTATTAGCGTTTCAAATTTGATATTCGTGGTAATATGAGCTAAGGGTCTGCCAATATCACTCTCCTGTAAGTTAATCAACTTCACTGCCCCGGGCGAATATTTTTTTAAAAACAAATTATGGTCAACAAATAATTGTCCATTGGTATTGCTACGGAAGTAATTATTCAAATTATCGTTCGATTCGGTTAATTCAACATTGGTGTCATGTTGCTCTTTATTAATGGTTTGTAACTCCTCATTAACAGATTGCAGTTCTTCGTTTGCACTTTGCATTTCTTCGTTAGCAGATTGCAGCTCCTCATTAAAAGATTGTACATTTTCATTTGACGCATCAATCATTTGATAAGCCACATCCAAATTTTGTTTGGTAGTTTCAAGCTCCTGCTCTAAGTTAACGAGGTGCTTTCTAGTCAGTTGCTTTAATTCTTCTGGCACAAGTAAGCCTAAATCTTTATTTTGAGTTCCTATAGTTGTAAAAAGAATTAATAATAGAGGTTCGTTAGATTCAATATTTAGATAAGGATTGATGACCACATTTGCCGAATATTTTGCAGAAGTTTGCTCGTTTTCAAAGGATATTCCATTTAAAGTAACCTGATGTTTTGATTGAAAAGCATGACTGGCAGCCACTTTAATTTTTACGGATAATTGGTCTGGCAACAAATCGCAAAGGTTACGATTAAAGTTTTGCTTTCTTAAATAATCAACATTATCGCCAAAAGAAAGTACAACCATCAAGTTTTCATCGGTGCAAACGCCACTTAGCCCAGCTGCTTCTAGCACAGCCACTTGACCTTTGTGATAAAAGCTATCTTTAGTAATTGTAGATGAAACCAATATTTTATCTTCTTGCATTATTATTAGGTTATTTGGTTGATTTAGCCCTACCGTTTTTTAAATGAATAATAAATGCTAATGAACTTTACTAATGGTAGAGCATTAGTTTATAGCGTAAAGTATAAACTTCTATGAACAAAGCTAATTACTAGCTAATGAGCAAAAAATGATTAAAAGCATTTCAATAGATGTTTTTAAGCACTGGGTTTTTACATTAGTAATCATGTTTATCATCAGCTTTAAAAGCAATTAAAAAAAAATTTTTAGATCACAAAATCATTAGGCTGAAAGTGGAAAAGTGAGCGTAAAAACGGTTCCTTCATTTATTTTACTGTAAAATTTAATTTGTCCGTTCATCAATTCCGTATAACGGGTCACTATGTTAAGTCCCAAGCCAGTACCTGGAACAGTTCCTGTATTATGGGCTCTAAAAAATGCCTCAAATAAGTGTTTTTGATCTTCATCAGGAATACCTATGCCATTGTCTTTAATCACAATTGTTAAAAGCGAGTTTTCAACAGTTGTATTGAATTCAATAAAAGTGTTTACGCCAGAATATTTAATGGCATTACTAATCAGGTTAACCAAACAGTTTTTCAACAAGCATTCGTCTAATTTTATCTTATTAATTATGCCAGTGTGTTTGAAAATAATTTTTTGAGTTTTTTTGGCAATCATCTGCATTTCTTCAGTAATATTTTTACCAAATTCTACGATGTCAAATACAGTTTTTAAGGCTTCAACTTTTCCGCCTTCCAGTTTGTCTAATGATAAAAAATCATTTAAGATTGCGGTGAGGTTACCAACCGATACTTTTATTTTACCAATATGGTTTTCAATATTTGAGTTTTCATAAGCCTTTGCATATTTATCAATTAGCGATGTGGATAATTGTATTGAACTTAGCGGTGTTCTAAACTCGTGTGACGCCATAGATACAAAGCGACTTTTTAAAATACCCAGTTCTTTTTCTTTCTCTAAAGATTGGCTCACTTTATCTTTTCCATCCTCTGCAGTTTTTATTGATTGCTGTAAACTGACATTAGAAATATCTAATTCGTTCAGCAGTTTTTTAAGCTCAGAAATATCATAAAAAGTAACAATAGCGCCATCTGGTTTTTTGCTGCCCTTTTTCAAATAAGGCATTGTCATTACCTGATAAATTTTACCGTCAACAGATTCCGCTTCTCTGGTGATCGTTGTTTCATCTTTAATTACCTTTTTAATGTCTTCATTTAACGTTTCAAACTTTATATTGGTGGTAATATTGCTGAGCGGGCGACCAATATCACTTTCCCTAATATTGATATGCTTTACTGCACCAGGAGAATATCTTTTTAACAATAGCTCACGATCAACAAAAAGCTGACCGTTGGTATTGCTTCTAAAGTAATTGTTCAAATCATCATTTAAATCTGTTAATTCATTAATGGTGGTTTGGTGTTCTTTATTAATGGTCTGCAGTTCTTCATTTACCGATTGTAACTCTTCATTGGTGCTTTGCATTTCCTCGTTAGAAGATTGCATTTCTTCGTTGGCAGATTGTAACTCTTCGTTAAAAGACTGCATATTTTCATTCGATGATTCTATTCGTTCATTAGCAACCGCCAAGTTGTGTTTTAATTCTGCATTCTCTATTTCCAGACTAATTAAGTGTTCTTTTTTTACCTCGTTAACATCTGCAATGTTTATCACATGATGGTCTGATTTTTTAGCTTTAGCGTCTGAAAACACGATGAGCAACATTCTTGCTTCTGAATGATGAAGATAGAAAGGACTGATGGTGATGTTTACCAATCGTTTTTTTTCAGTTTTGTTGCCTTCCATCGTAACATCTTTCAACAATACTCTTTCATCTAGCATTAAAGCTTTATGTGCTGCGGCCTTAAAAACCATAGCAATGCTTTCTGGCAAAAGTTCATTAAGATTGAAATTAAAATTCTCGTTCTTTAAATAGGAGGTAACATCTCCGAAAGATTGCACTACAACCAAATTTTCATTGGTACATACGCCACTAAGACCAGATTCTTGATATAAAAATGAATCAATTTCTTCTGTTAAAGCAGATTTTGAAGCAGGCATGAGTGTTTTTTTACCCAATTCGGTTTTAGTGCTTTTTATTTCTTCCATCACATGAGAAGAAAAAGCATCAAACTTTACGGCGTGGCCCGTTTTATTACTTTTGAAGATATTCCATTTTTTGCTCACCTCATCAAAATCCTCTTTTAAAGCTCCAGCATTTTCGCTTGGGCCTAAAAAGAGGTAACCATTCTTTTTTAATCCAAAATGCAACATGGTAAACACCTTTTTTTGAAGCACTAAATTGAGGTAAATCAATAGGTTACGACAACTAATTAAATCGACATTGCAATAAGGTGGATTTTTAACCAAATCATGCTGTGCAAATACCAACATTTTTCTGATATCGTGTTTCACTTTATAATTTGTTCCATCTTTACTGAAATATTTGTCCAGTCTTTCTTTTGAAACCGTTTTCTCTATAATGTCTGAATAAATGCCCTTAGAAGCCCTATCTAAAACAGCTTTACTAATATCAGTGGCAAATATTTTAATTTCAAGGTCTTTTGGATGTTTGGTTAAATACTCTTTTACCAAGATAGCAATAGAATAAGCTTCTTCGCCAGTTGCACAACCGGCTACCCATATTTTTAATACTTCAGCACTATTATTTATAATTTCTGGAATTACCTTTTCTCCAATAATTTTAAAGGCATCCGAATCCCGGAAGAAAGAAGTCACATTGATTAAAAAGTCATTAGCCAGTAATTCTACTTCCGACGCATTGTTTTTTAAATAATTGTAATAGCTGCTAATCTGGTTAAAATTGTGCTCTGCCATTCGCCTAGCAATTCTTCTAATAATGGTAGGGCGTTTATAGTCTGAAAAATCAAGTGGTAAATTCACTTTAATCAGGATGAATATTTGTGCGAGTTCCTCCTCTGTAATTTCTTCAGATTTTTGTCCATTAGGAAAGGAAAGTTTTCCCTCTTTAACATAATTTTCAATCACTTGTGGCATTTCCTCAGGTGAGAGCACCAGGTCTACACAATCTGTTGCTATGGCTGCCAGTGGCATTCCGTTATAGCTAGCACTTTCAGGATTTTGCACCAAAACAAGTCCTCCGGCATTTTTAATCGCTTCTGCACCACGCGAACCATCATTACCAGTACCCGATAAAATAACGCCTATTGCTCTATCACCACGCTCTTTTGCCAGAGAGGCAAAAAAATAATCTATGGTCATATATGGCCTAGATTTATCTTTTTTGTCGGATAGCAATAGTCTTCCGTTTTCCACAGTCATAAACTTAGAACTGGGAATAAGGTAAACTGTATTCGGTTTAATATCAACGTTTTCTACAGCTTCAACAACTTCCAGTTTGCTATGTTGCTCTAGAATATGCACCATCTGACTTTTAAAATCAGAAGATAGGTGCTGTATTAAAATATAGGAAACCGCATCAAGAGGGGTATAATCAAAAAAAGCGGAGATTGCTTCTAAGCCACCGGCCGAAGCGCCTATAGCTATAATATACTGTTGATCAATAATTTTAGCCATGATTATTTAATTAAAAGGAGTGTAGACTAGCTTTACAATCCTTCATAAATGTAACTAAATTATTGTTGGCATACGCTGAGTTTATTCTGAATGCGATATTTAATCAATTGAAAATTGATTGTAATTTGAATAATAAGGCATTAAATGCTTATTAAAGCATGTGGTTGGAATTAAAGGTGTGAATGATGCAACTTAATTATAGAATTATATAACATACCGGTGTGGTTAAATTCTGAACTTTATCATTCAACAATAGCTCATCATCAAATGAAGACTGATCGCAATTTAGAAAAAGATGTTCAAGATGCCTTTAAATGGGATCCGCTCTTAAAGCATGTAGCATTAACCGTAAATGTACATGAAGGGTTGGTAACTTTAACTGGTGAAGTCCAAAGTTATCAAGAAAAACTTCATGCAGAAAGCATTGCTAAAAGCATTAATGGCGTAAAGTCAATTCTTGATCATATTACAGTTAAGGCTGTTTTGGAAAATGAAACCACCGATCATGAAATTGAAAAGAATGTACTTAAATGTTTAAGATTAAAATGGATTCCTATAGATCGTATTAAAGTTAAGGCAGAAGAGGGGCATGTAACGCTCAATGGCGAAGTGACTTATAATTTCCAAAAAGAAGATGCGAAAAAATGTGTTGGAAGCGTGAAAGGGGTAACGGTATTTACAAATAATCTTGAATTGGTTTCAGAAACAAAAGACAATGTAGAAAAAAGAATTATTGAACATGCTCTTTTAAGATATGCTGCCACAGCTAATCAAAATATAAGGGTTAAAGTAGCAGGTAATACGATAGATCTAAATGGTACAGTAGAATCTCTTTATCAAAAAGAAGAGGCGGAAAAGATCGCGTGGAATGCTCCGGGTGTTTTGGCTGTAAATAATGAGTTGGTGGTGGAATAAAGTATTTTTTGGTAGTCAAGGTTGGTCCATTTGTAAAATAAATTCAAATCATACAATGGGATGATCTTCATCATTTCTCATTTGCTGTTTTTTATTCAGATTTGGATATCAATTAAACGATCTTATGGAAAATTTAAATATCCAATTTACACATGCTGTCACCGGAAGAGTTCAATTCAGGAAGGATGAAATGAAGAACAGATTCAAAATTTCAAAATTTAGAAGTGATAAAGATTTTAACGTGAAAATTAGTTTACAAGGTTTAGATGATGGAGATTGGACAGCGTTTATGGATTGGGAGTACAACAATCAGCTATTTATGCTGGAAAGGCATTTTACCATGCTTAATGAAAACATGGAACCATTGTAAGGTAAATGAAAATGGGTTTAATTTCCCATTAAAATATTAATAGATTAAAGTACTGATTTTCAAATTGTACATCACTGGCTTTGTTTAATAATTTAACATAGCCCGAAAAATCAACCTTAACAAACCTATCTTTATTGATCTCCATTTCTACATTTAAAAGAATATCAGTGTATGGAAAATCAGCATCCTAAAGTATTTACCGCAAACCTATCGGCAACAGCAAACACAAATTACAGCACTTACACCACTGGTTTAAATGATGCGGAAGTCATCGAATCGAGAAAAAAACACGGAATAAACCAGCTCAATTATAAAAAGGAAAATGGTTTTATAGATGCTGTAAAATCATTGGCAAAAGAACCTATGGTTATTCTGTTGCTGGTGGCATCGGCAATTTACTTTGTGAGCGGTAAAACTGGCGATGGTATATTTTTAGCAGCGGCAATTGTATTGGTTGCTGGCATTTCTTTACTTCAAGACGCCAGAAGCAGAAATGCTTTAGAAAAACTAAAAGATTTTTCTCAGCCCAAATGTAAAGTCATTAGAAATGGCGTTTTGGTTGAAATTAATAGCGAAGATTTAGTGGTTGGCGATAGCCTAATGGTGGAAGAGGGGACTTCTATTACTGCCGATGGAACCATTATTCATTCTAATGATTTTTCTGTCAACGAAAGCATTCTTACTGGTGAATCTTTAGCGGTTTACAAAGATGCGATGGCTACAGACCATTTAATTTTCCACGGAACAACTGTAGCAAGCGGACTGGCAATTGCTACCATTACTGCAATTGGTAATCAGACTAGATTAGGTAAAATCGGCGAAAGCCTGGAAAGTATAGCCGAAGAGAAAACACCGCTAGAATTACAGATCAATAATTTTGTAAAAAAGATGGTGATGGTTGGCGCTATCGTTTTCTTAGTGGTTTGGGGCATCAATTACTTTCGTTCCCAAGATATTTTAGACAGCTTAATTAAAGCATTAACGCTGGCCATGAGTATTCTGCCAGAAGAGATTCCTGTTGCTTTTGCCACTTTTATGGCCATAGGTGCTTGGCGTTTAATGAAAATGGGCATTGTAGTGAAACAAATGAAAACTGTGGAGACTTTGGGCAGTGCCTCAGTCATCTGTACCGATAAAACCGGAACCATCACCCAAAATAAAATGAGCTTGGCTCAACTTTTTGTTCTTAAAACCAATCAAATTAAAAATACAGAAGAATTAGACCAACCCGATAAGGATTTAATTAGAACAGCCATGTGGGCCAGCGAGCCTATTCCTTTCGATCCGATGGAGATTGCCCTCCATGAAGCTTATGCAGAAAGCGATATTGATGATGAAAGAAATGATTATAGAATGATTCATGAGTATCCGCTAGGAGGGAAGCCTCCAATGATGACCCATTTATTCGAAAATAAAAACGGAGATAGAATCATTGCCGCCAAGGGAGCGCCCGAAGCTTTAATTAATATTTGTAATTTAAATGAGGTGGAAAAAAGCCAGATTAACAATGCTATAGCCAAACTAGCAAACGATGGGTATCGGGTTTTAGGCGTAGCGACAGCTTCCTTTAATGGAAATGACTTTCCTGCAACGCAACAAGAGTTTCAATTTATATTTAAGGGATTGGTGGCTTTTTACGATCCTCCAAAAGAAAATATTAAAACCGTATTACAGGCTTTTTACAAAGCTGGAATTGATGTGAAAATTGTTACTGGAGACAATGCCCTAACCACCGCAGCAATAGCGCATCAAATTGATTTTAAAAATGCCGATAAATGTATTAACGGCGAAGACCTGATGAAGCTGAATGACCAAGAGCTGAGTAAATGTGTAAAAGAGACCAGTATTTTTACCCGTATGTTTCCGGATGCTAAATTAAGAATCATTAATGCATTGAAAGCCCAAAATGAAATTGTTGCCATGACCGGCGATGGCGTGAATGATGGCCCTGCACTTAAAGCGGCACATATTGGCATTGCTATGGGTAAAAAGGGAACCGAAATTGCCAAACAAGCGGCATCGCTAATTTTATTGGAAGACGATTTATCTAAAATGGTAGAGGCTGTAGCCATGGGCAGGCGCATTTACACCAATCTTAAAAAAGCCATTCAATACATCATCTCTATTCATATTCCTATTGTATTAACCGTATTTATTCCTTTGGCTTTAGGTTGGATTTATCCTAATATATTCTCGCCAGTACATATCATATTTTTAGAATTGATTATGGGGCCAACATGTTCTATCATTTACGAGAACGAGCCGATGGAAAAAAACACCATGCTGCAAAAACCACGGCCATTTACCGCCTCATTTTTCAATTGGAAAGAACTCACTACCAGCATTGTTCAAGGTTTAGCCATTACAGTCGGAACTTTATTTATCTATCAATACTCGGTATATCAATCTTTTGACGAGGCCCATACCCGTACCATGGTATTTACCGTTTTAATCGTTTCAAATATTGTTTTAACATTGGTAAACCGCTCATTTTACTATTCTATATTCACCACCATCCGTTATAAAAACAACCTGATTTTATTAATTATTGCCATTACTTTAGGGATTACCGGATTGCTATTATTTGTTCCGCCTTTAACCACCTTCTTTGAATTTGAAAGGCTTAATATTCCTAAATTATTAACTTGTGTTGGAGTAGGTTTTGTTGCTGTAATATGGTTTGAGTTGGTAAAACTGAAAACCAGACTGAAAAGTGAGGGAGAAAAATAGGATTTATTAAGCCACGCTTGTCTCCCTCTGGAGGGAGATTAAGAGGGAGGTTCTGTATTTTGAATGATGAATTTTACTTGTTTTATGGCTAACCAACCCCCCGCAAGCGGCTATAGTTTAGACACATCTTTTCTAATATTTTAGTTTCATTCTTTTCAGATGAAAAGAACCAAACCCGAGCTTGCGAATACATGAATACCTAAACAAAATAAGAGCAAATGAATAAATCTTTTTTTGTATCATGTGCTTTTGCCGCACAAGGCATTGCCCTCAAACAAAAATTTTACATCGCTGATTTTTACTCGGCATTTTGCAATTAAGTAAATTTTGTGCTTATTAACTCTGTATACCTTTTAATAAAGTTATTCGGTTAAGGTCGTAAAACCGCTTCGCTATAGGCTCGGAAGTGCTTCTATTAAGTTCTTCACTACAAATTTTTGATTTTCCCAGCACTAACGGTTAAACAATGATCATGGTTATCTCAGCCTTTCAAGGTTGATATTCAGAGTGGACATTCCGGCTTGCAGGGCTGGCCTCTGAAAATTTGGAAGGGAAGGCCAATAAATCTTGCTTGCATAAACTGAATTTAAAGTACAGGCTTTAGCAAAAAGTTGAGCGTTGCAAATACTTTGTTTAAGCACTTCCTTTGTTACCGCCGCTTCTTTTTGCTTGTTAAAGATTTATTGAGGCTTACCAAACAAATATTCAGTAGCCTAGATTTTTGCTTCTTTTCATCAATGGAAAAGAAGTTAACAATTTCAAATTGAATGTTTTAAACACTCAAATAAATTTAATTTAAAGATTTTATGTTAAGTTGATTATTGAGAAAATCAATTTATTTCGCATGTAAATTTGTGTCCACACAATAGCGACAGCGGAAGGATACCTGTTTTATGGCAATACATTTAAGATTAATAACATTGTTAGAAAATTTAGACAGCTTCTTAGAGACAAGTTACAAATCAGTGTTCTTATAAGTAATAAAAAAATTGAATGAGCGGTGATTTTCAAAAAAATATTTTAGAGTTTTATTCTTCCTCTAATAGCATATCCGCTAAATGCTCATCTAAATTATAAATGTCTTTCCTGAAATTAAGCTGGTTGTTTTGCCCTACAAAAGCGGTGAAATAGGCAATAAACACAGGGACTTTGGTATTTAATTTTACATATTTTTCATGACCGCTATGCATGGCCGAATTGATTTTTTCGGGTGTCCATGCTGTTTGATTACGGAGCAAAAAATTAGCTAGTTTAACAGGTTCTTCTACTCGGATACAGCCATGACTAAATGCTCTGGATGTTTCGCCAAATAAAGATTTAGCTGGCGTGTCATGTAAATAGGTGTTATAAATATTGGGAAAAAGAAATTTCACCAAGCCTAAAGCATTGTTAGGTCCTGGTTTTTGGCGCACATTAGGTAAACCATTGCTATAGCCTGTAATTTCCATATCATGTGTAGCCAAATAGTTTGCATGTTTCCGTATTTGAGGTAAAATTTCATTTCTTACAATACTTTCAGGTACATTCCAGTAAGGGCTAAATACTACATTTTGTACTTCTCCGAAAAAAACTGTTGTTGGATGTATACTTTGCCCAACTACCACTTTGCAGCTCCACAACAGGCTGTCTTTATGAAATACATGGAGTTTAAAATCGGGGATATTTACGGCCAGCACATCTTCATATTCGGCAATAGGCAACCAGCGGTTACGCTCCATATTTACGATGATTTGCCTAATTCTACTCTTTAAAGGGATATTTAAAATTTTGATGGTTTCATTTCCAATTAAACCATCAACAGTTAAGCCGTTACGTTGCTGAAATACTTTGAGCGCATTATAAAAGCTGAGATCAAAAATAGCATTGCTGGTGTCTCCTTTGAAATCATTTAACAAAAAAAGCCTTTTTTTAATTTGAGCAATGAGTAGGGAAGTGTCGCCTAGCTGGCTGCCATTTTTGGTGTATTGAAGAGCTGTCCAAATCTCCTTACGTTCTAAATCTTTATATTTTTTTAGATAGGTTTTTAACAAGTCATATTGCCTGTAAACAGGTTCTTTAATGGTGTTTTTAGCATTGGTGTTTTCTAAAATACTATCTAAATAATGCTCATAGTTTACTTTTTTACGTGGCAGGTGCCATTTTAAAGATTCACTTACCGATTGATCTACACCTTCCCAACTTAGTTTAGAAAATACAAAATAATCTGCCGTAAGCATCAACTCTAATAAAATGTTAGGTTTTTTTTGATGCTCTTCTACTTCAAAGAGGTTAAATAAAGAATCGAGCGAGGCTTGATAAGGAATCTTTTTGCTGACACCTTCATTTTGTAAATTGATTACCCTATTGTAAAGGTTTCCGGCCTGTTCAATTAATTTTCCATCATCAAACCAGGCATAAGCAAAGTTCCTACTGCGATAAAAAAGGACTACATCATCCTCAACTTGTTTAAGTTGAGGATGACTTTTAAAAAAGGATTTAAGGACTAAACTATCAAAAGTGAGCTCATTTTGCGCAACAAAACTTCCTGAGATACTTGCATCCCAATTTTTTTTTGCAAAATCTTGCTGTGTTTCTGGCAGATGGGGTTGCCCGCAACTGCTTAATGAAACATTTAGCAACAAAAAGGCAAGAATTATAATACGCCAGTTTTTCATCGTCCGTTTATGTATTATTCACCTAATAGATGGCCTTTATGTTCTAGTTCAAAAACTTCTTCTGCTAAAATATATAAGTCTTTTCTAAGTTGTTTTTCTTCAGTAAAAAGTGCTCTAATGTTTTTAACAATTTCTGCATTTTCTATCACCAGTTCTAAACTAAATACTTTTTTAGCATCTTTAATTAAAGATTCTAGTAAATGTTGGTTTTTGATAATTAGCGCTTTAAGTGTTTCCCGTTTTTTATCCAAACTTTCTAAATGTTGGGTTACAGGATAAAGCTTTTTAACTTTTTCTTCAACAATTGCCAAAGAGATTACTTTATCAAATAGCTTCCTAAAAAAGCGAATTTCGTCTTCCATAAAAAGAACATCAGATAGCCAACCTTTATTTTCTAAATAAAGTTCCTGTAGTTCTAATCCTAATTGTTTTTTTTCTATAGTATCCATAACAGTATAATTTAATTTGTTGAAGTTCAGGATTATTACTAAAAACCGCTGTGACTAAAAACATGATTGTAGATGACCCTCATTACTCCTAATATCAAAAGGTTACAATACATTTAGCATCATAAGTATCAAGCCCATCGGTTTAAAATAAAAACCGATACGGTGATGCCAACGAGCAAATTATTTGTGTTGCTGTTAGTATATCGGTACTTATTAAAGAATTAATGCTTAATAAGAAATATGATGCCCTATAAAATTCAACGAAATCACATTCCTAACCACATCAAAATCAACTCGGTAAATTCTAGCTGTGGCTTGCCTCAAATTCTAGTTTTAACTACATTTCCACCAAGAGAATGTGGAATAGCAACTTATTCGCAAGATTTAATAAAGGCTTTAAATAATAAATTTGAAAAATCTTTTTGCTTACAAATTTGTGCGTTAGAATCTGAAAATGAAAAGCACCAATATGCAGCTGGGGTTAATTATATTCTTAATACAGATGAAGCTGATTCGTATATTAATTTAGCAAAACAAATAAATAGTAATGATGAAATTAAGCTTATAGTGATTCAGCATGAGTTTGGCTTATTTAAAACAAACGAACAAAGTTTTGTTTGTTTTCTTGAAACATTAAACAAACCAATTATAACGGTTTTTCATACAGTGCTGCCCCATCCTAATGAAGCATTAAAATTGAATGTAAAACAAATTGTTGACGCTTCTACCAATATTATAGTGATGACCAATACTTCTGAGATTCTATTAGAAGAAGCTTATGGTGTTTTAAAGAGCAAAATTAGGGTAATCCCACATGGTACTCATTTGGTGCCTCATGTTCAAAAAGAACTGCTGAAAGAGAACTATAAGTATACAGGGAGAATGGTACTTTCAACATTTGGTTTATTAAGCTCGGGTAAAAGCATTGAAACTACTTTGTTGGCTTTACCTCAAATCATTAAAAAATTTCCAAATGTTTTATTTCTAATTATAGGTAAAACACATCCTACGGTAGAAAAACAGGAGGGCGAAAAATACAGAAATCTGCTTCAAGAAATAATTAACAACTTACAATTACAGCCTTACGTTGAATTTGTAAACTACTTTTTGCCCCTGCCAATACTTTTAGAGTATTTACAACTTACCGATATTTATTTATTTACTTCAAATAACCCAAATCAAGCGGTAAGCGGAACATTTTCTTATGCTATAAGTTGTGGTTGCCCAGTAATTTCAACGCCAATACCACACGCTGTTGAAGTACTTAGAAATGGTGCAGGGATTATTGTTGATTTTAATAATTCAAATCAATTAGGTGAAGCAGTAATCAACCTGCTAAATAACAAACAGTTAAGGTTAAATATTGCTTCAACAGGCTTACAGTTAATGGCTACTACTGCTTGGGAAAATTCTGCTATTGCCCATGCAATGCTGTTCAAAAAACTTGAAGATGATAAACTAACGCTTCAATATAAAATTCCAATAGTTAACCTAAATCATATTAAAAAGTTAACTACTAGTTTTGGGATGATCCAGTTCTCTAAAATCAATCAACCAGATATGGATTCAGGATATACTTTAGATGATAATGCCAGAGCCATGGTTGCTATTTGTCAGCATTTTGAATTGACACAAAATAGTAAAGACTTAAAGTATATATACATCTATTTTAATTTTATTAAATACTGCCAGCAACCCAAAGGAGATTTCTTGAATTATGTAGATGAAACCAAAACATTTACAAATCAAAATAGTGAGGTTAATTTAGAAGATGCTAACGGCAGAGCTATATGGGCTTTGGGATACCTTATTTCTATCGGAGATATTTTACCTGAAGATTTAATCATAGAGGCCGAAATTGTTTTAGAAAAATCAATGTCGGGTGTAAATAAAATTCACTCAACAAGAGCCATGGCTTTTATTATTAAAGGTTTATATTATGCTTATACTAAATATAAGTTAGCACTCCATATCTATATAATAAGAGAACTTGCAGATAGGTTAGTGCAAATGTACAGACACGAAGAAAAGAAAAATTGGCATTGGTATGAAACGTATTTAACTTATGGCAATAGCATCATTCCCGAGGCCATGTTATGCGCTTGGTTAGCTATTGGCAACCCAATTTATAGAACAATTTCAAAACAATCTTTTGATTTTTTAATAGCTAAAACATTTACGAAAAATAGAATTAAAGTAATTTCTAATCAGGGTTGGTTACATAAAGATGCTGCAGTTGTAAAAAGAAAGGCAGGTGGCGAACAACCAATAGATATTGCTTATGCTATAATAGCATTAAAAAGATTTTATCATGAGTTTAAAGATGAAAATTACAGGAAAAAAATCAGTCTTTCTTTTGATTGGTTCTTAGGAAATAATCATTTAAACCAAATTATTTATAACCCTTGTACCGGAGGTTGTTATGATGGATTGGAAGAACACAATGTGAACCTTAACCAAGGAGCGGAGTCGACAGTTAGTTATTTAATGGCCAGACTAACTTTAGAAAAGCTATTGATAGAAGAAGAAAATACTGTCGCCCTTTTAACCCGAAATAAACTTGAATTGGCTTAACAGGATGTTTTTTGTAATTAATTGAATTAGAGGTTATGGCACTTAAATGGTATCCTTTAAAGTTTGAAGCTATTTACCAATATCGGCTTTGGGGAGGCAGAAAATTAGAGCACTTACTTTCTAAACCACTGCCAAAAGAAGAAACTATTGGCGAAGCTTGGATTTTGAGCGATAGGAAAGATCATGCAAGCAAAGTTGTTGATGGCACTTTAAAGGGATATGCGATCGCTCAATTGATGAAAGTAATGTAACATAAAGATATAATTACGTAACAAACAGGCTAGCTTAATTATGATCTTTACAATTGATAAGTACAGTAATATTAGATGAAAAGTGACCTTGATTTGGAGAAGATATTCAACATGTATTTAAAGGGCTCCTTTATTAAAAACTTCAAAAATTGTATGGAATGCGCCAGGTGTTTTGGCAGAAAACAATGAATTAGTTATTGAGTAATGATAATCATTAACACCTACAGAAATACAAAAGGCCATAAAATTTGATTAATTAATATAAAAAACCTAAATCATTTAAAAAAGTGATTAATGTCCTACTTTTTGGGCTACAATAATTTCAACTTTGTGTTGTAAATCTAGTTGTTATGAAAAAGCATTTATTTAAAGCATTCTTATTTGTAATTATCACATCAACAATTTTTGGTAATAAATTATTTGCTCAAAAAACAGTAAAAGACAACTTTAATATTCAACTTAAAGAACTTACTGATGATCATCTATTAAAATTCCCAAACCTAACTAAAAAGGTCTATGCAGATAAAGAAAATCAATTATTATGGTTTAATACCAACCAAAAGTTGATATGGAAAGTACATAGCTTGTTGTATAACTCTGGACAAAATGGTTTAAACCCCATTGAATTTCATTGTGATAAAATTACTGCTGGTTTATTAAGCGACCTCTTGTTAAGAGAAGGTTTAAATCAATATAAAACCACCGCAGATATATTCCTTACCGATGGATTATTAAATTATATCTATCAAATCCATTATGGAAAAGCAAACCCTAATTTTCCTTTAAAAAATTTAGATAAAGAATCGTTTAATGGTTTAAATGCTGAAAATGTGCTTTTAAAAGCTATCAAAAATGAGAATTTTGAAGAGGAGATTTTAAAGGTTCAACCAAATTTCGAAAGCTATAAACAGTTGCAAGAATATTTGAGATTAATGGTAGGGCAGTATACCGGAGATTGTTACGAAAGTTCAGAAGAGACAGAAAAACTAATTGCACTTAATTTGGAAAGATGGCGTTGGTTTAACAGTGTGGAAACTCCGTATTTGCTGGTAAACATTCCTTCGTTAGAAGTACAATATCGTAACGGGAGTGAAAAAGAAATCTTTAAGGCAATTGTAGGCTCGCCCAAAACCCCTACACCTTTAATTACTAGTACTATAAAAACCGTAAAAACATCATCAGAATGGAATATCAATGAAAGTTTTATAATAGAAGAAATTCTTTTAGAGGCAAGAAAAAATCTTTCTTATATCCAACAAAATCATTTTATCATTTATAACAATAATGGAAAAGTGATATCGCCCACAATTGATAATTTAAAGCTGGTTCAAAAAAATATTTCTAAATATCATATCATTAAAAAAGCAGGTTACAATAAGCAAAATAGTGTTGTTTTAAATATCGATAATCAAATTAGAATAAACATACAGAATAGCCCAATAAAAGGTTTATTTAAAAACACAGATAGCGCATTAAGTACAGGGTCTGTAATTATAGAAAATTCAAATTCTTTGATTGATTTACTGTTAAGGCAGGATAATCTATCTGTAAAACCAACTAATGTAAAAGGTAGTAGATTGATGACCTTAAAACATCCCTTCCCTGTTTTTATAGGATATTTTACTTGTGTTGTAAGGGATGGCATTTTGAATACCTATAAAGATATTTACCATTTAGATGAGCCTTTAAAAATCACTTTAGGACTAAAATAGATAGCCACTATGAGACTTTTCTTCCTTTTTATTTTTCTTCTTTTTGTGAATAACGTGATAGCGCAAGATTTTTATTTTTCGAGCGGATATGTTTGTGCCCAAGGAACTTCTAATGTGAGGGAATGGGAAATTAAAACAGATAGCATATCCTTGATAACCAATATGGAGATTGATTCTTTTGGGCTTTCTAAAATTAATTCCCTAAGATTTTATATAGAAGCCAAAAACCTAAAAAGCAATTACCCATTAATGAATAAAAGAGTTTATAAAGCTTTAAAAGGATACCAAAACAGGATATATTTTAACGGGGTTTATTTTAAGATTTCACCAACTGGTTATAAAAAATATTTGGTAGAGTCTGAAGGAAATCTCGGAATAGCGGGTTATAATCAAATTGCGAAAATTAAGGCAATTTTCGAGATTAAACCAGATGGAACAATAAGTGTAACAGGAGCACAAGCATTAAAAATGAGTTCGTTTGAAGTAAGCCCGCCGAAAAATTTGGTAAGATACATGGATATAAGTAATGATTTTATGGTTTATTTTGACTTAGTAATTGCTGAAGACAAATAAATCTTAATCCTAATTAATTCTTTTGAGATAAGCCCCACATCATAAAATTTGTGACTATCTTCAGGATTTAGGTAATAGATAATACCTAATTTGGATTAACTAATTATACGGTTATGAAAGACGTAAAAATTCAATTCTCACATCCCGTACAGGGCAGGATACAAATTAGGGACAAGCAGTCAGAGAAAAAATAAAAACCATAGGTTTTACCTAGCCTAAACATCGCAAAGTAAAAATAAGAAAATCTAGGTGTTCAATAAATTAAATGACCTCAGATCTATAATTTTTGTTGTCTTCATCATTACTGTAAACTTCTTTAATGCTAACTTACAAATACACATCTAAAAAGTATTTCTATGAGAAAGCAATTGTATCCCTTAAAATTTGAGCCTATCTATCAATATCGCCTTTGGGGAGGTGAAAAACTAGAAAGTCTGCTTTCTAAGCCTTTACCAAGCAATGAACCGATTGGCGAAGCTTGGATTTTGAGCGATAGGAAAGATCATGCAAGTATGGTTACAGAAGGAGCTTTAAAAGGTTGCACCATTACCCAATTGATGAAAGATTATCCACAAGAATTGATGGGTAAACTGGCAAATCGTTTTGATAGGTTCCCTTTATTGTTGAAATTTTTGGATTGTAAGGAAGTTCTTTCGGTACAAGTTCATCCTGCTGATGATCAGAAAAATTATATCCCTAAAGGTGATACAGGAAAAACTGAAGCTTGGGTAGTTTTAGACACAGGAAAAGATAGTCGGATTTATGCGGGCTTAAAACCGGGGACGAATCAAGAAAATTTATATGAGGCTATTCAGAACCATAAAGTAGCAGATAAGCTTCACAGTTTTATACCAAAGTTGGGAGATGCTATCTTCATCCATTCTGGTACAGTGCATACGCTTGGTGGAACGGTGGTTTTTGAAGTGCAGGAAAACAGTGATGTTACTTTCCGACTTTACGATTGGGACCGGATAGATGCTAAAACTGGTAAACCCAGAGATCTTCAAGTTGATAAAGCAATAGCTTGTATTGATTTCAATCAAGTTAATATTGGACCGGTAGAACCAATTAGAAATTCTTCTGAACCAAACAAAGAAAAATTATTTGATAACGAGCATTTTATACTAGAGCGTATCAAAGATAAATTGCCTATTAAATTGGGTTTTATAAATGAACCAACTATTTTAGTTTGTTTATCTGGAGATGGAAAACTGATTTGGAACAATAATGATTATCAAATCAATAAAAGCGATGTTATGCTTATACCTGCATCAGTTGGTGTGTGCAATCTTCAACCTAATAATGAAATCAATCTTTTACAAATAGTAATACCCTGTAATAATGGACAACAATCATGAAAAAGCTAATTATTTTTGATTTAGACGGGACATTGGCAGAAAGTAAATCTGCTATAGACGAAGAAATGGCAGGTTATTTAACTGCTTTATTAAGGGTTACCCATGTTGCAATCATATCTGGCGGCGATTGGCCACAGTTTGAAAAGCAGGTTTTAGATCATTTACCCAAAAAAGATTTGCAGCGTAAACTTTCCATACTTCCCACCTGTGGCACTAAATTTTATCAATACAATAAAGGTTGGAAGCAACTGTATGCCGAAAATTTTACTGATGATGAAAAAAAGAAAATCATCGATAACTTAAACAAAGCAGTTAAAGACGCGGGATTGAATGTCAACAAAACATGGGGAGATCAAATTGAAGATAGGGGCAGCCAAATTACCTTTTCTGCATTGGGACAAAAAGCTCCAATAGAAGAAAAAAAGGATTGGGATAATGATTTTTCCAAGAGAAAAAAGATTAAAATGACACTTGATGAATCTCTCCAGAAATTTTCGATAACAATGGGAGGAACTACGTCTGTAGATATTACTAAACCCGGCATTGATAAAGCTTACGGAATACATAAACTTGAGGAGGTATTAAGCACCAAAATTTCTGAAATGATTTTTGTTGGTGATGCTTTGTTTGAAGGCGGAAATGATCATCCTGCAGTAAAAACAGGTGTAACCTGTATTCAGGTTAATAATCCTGAAGAAACAAAAAAAGTAATTGAAACCATCATTGCCTGCTTAAACGGAAAATAAAAAGTAATAAATCATGAAACCATTTCAATTAGAACGTATTGGTACCATTATGGAACCCGAACCGAGCAATAAAATGGAGGTTGAGGGCGTACTTAACCCAGCGGTAACCCGTGGACCAGATGGTGATCTTTATCTTTTTCCTCGTTTGGTGGCGAAAGATAATTTCTCCAGAATTGGCATTGCAAAAGTAAAATTTAATGAAGTCGGTGACCCCGTTGGTGTAGAACGTTTGGGCATGGCATTAGAACCAGAAGCCGATTATGAAAAACGCCCAAATGGTGGCGGAGGTTGTGAAGATGCAAGGGTTACTTTTGTAGATCCTTTAAATGAATACATTATGACTTATACAGCTTTTGGACCAAATGGCCCACGTATTGCAGTGGCTCGTTCAAAAGATTTAATTAAATGGAAACGTTTAGGATTAGTAAAATACTCGCCTTACAAAGGCATTAATTTTAATGGAATTAATAATAAAGATGCCAGCATTTTTCCATACACTATTATCAGTCCCAAAGGTCACCCTTCTATTGGAATGTTACATCGCCCGCTTTTTCCTGGTTCCACACCAGAGGAAACCAATAAGAATAAGAGTAGGACAATAGATTCACATAAAGAAAGTATCTGGATTTCATATTATAATTTTGGGGAAGACATCGACTTTCAATATGCTAAATTTACATCTAATCACCGGTTAGCAATTCCTATTGAACCTTGGGAAAGCTTGAAAATAGGTGCCGGTGCGCCACCTTTATTAACAAAACTTGGATGGCTTATTGTTTATCACGGCGTACATGCATTAGAAGGTTCAACGGATGCTAAACCTAAATTATGTTATTCTGCAGGTGTAATGATTTTATCCGTAGATGATCCGCAAAAAGTTATTTATCGCTCGCAAAAGCCCATTTTAATTCCAGAATTACCAGAAGAAACGATTGGAACTATCGCAAATGTAGTTTTCCCGACAGGTATAGATTGCCGTAGTGATATTGGACAACCCAACCGAATTGATGTTTATTATGGTATGGCGGATAATAGGATAGGGGTTGCAAAAATGGAAATTCCTGATGTTTTGCCTAATTTTCAATAATTTGTAGAGACAAGAATTCCTTGTCTCTACAAATTAAAATATCATTATTCACATTTTTCTTTAAGGAAATCTATTAAATGTCCTTCCAATAATTCCATATCGTAATCTATATCTTCTTCATTCTTTTCAACAGCAATTCCATTATCTGAAACGGTTATCGTAAAGGCAGCTCCTGTTAGTAAATCTGGAAATGAAATATTAATTTCATCATAAACGTGAGCATACTCAATGTTTAAACCCGAATGTATAATTGCATCAACATAAGTTGCAAATTCTTTTTTTAGCAGGTCATAAAGTTCTTCTGCATTTAAAGGTTGGATGTTTTTAATCGTACTCATATTGTTATTAAATTTAATTTGTTTAATATTTTTCTTTCTTCAAAGCCTCAAAGCCTGAAACCACGTCAAAAAGCTCTTCATCAATCATGCTCTGTCGTAAACTTTGAAATTTTTTTCCTAGTTTTTCAAGAATATCGCTTATACTTTTTTCTGCTCGCTGCATAGCAACTAACCGACTCGCATTTTCTGCAGCTAAAGATTCTGTACAGGCTCTAAATATCGAAACAAATAAATAAGAATTAATTAATGCCCTTAGGGTGGTAACGGGATTGCCTATTACTTCTGGGAGTATTAATGTTGGCCATTGTATAGACATTAAATTATCCATCCATTTTTGGTCTAACGGTAATAACCTTTGTTGAATAGGATTATAACCTGAACCAGTTTTAGGCTGGTTATGAATGATATAAAACTGATTGATATTTTTTGTTTCACTGCTTTTTTCAATTGCTAAGAGCAAGTTTTGAATCAAAGGAGTTACCGCATCTATGGAACCTGGGACAGGATATGATTTCGTGATAATTAACCCTTTATCTGCCAAAAGAGCTTGAACCCTTTCACCAATCACCCAAATTTCTTTTTCTCCCGAAATAGTTTTTAAAGCTTTTTCTACGAACTCGGCAATTATATCATTAAACTGACCTACCAAACCAAGGTCTGATCCAAAAACAATGACACAAACTTTCTGGTCTTCTTCTTTATGATTGCCTTTTTTTTCGATAATTGTTTTAACTTTTTCTGCAATAAGATATGCTTTGATTCCTAAGGATACTGTGTTGTAATAATCACCAATTGATGCAACAGCCGCTTCATATTGAGAGATATTTGCAGCTGCCATTGCTTTCATGGCTTTAACTACAGATTTAATATCTTTTGCGCCTTCCAGTTTGCGGTTTAAATCTTCTAAAGTATCCATCAATTACTAGAATCAGACTCAGGTTGTTTGTTGAATGGGATAAGAATTTCGGTTGCAATTTTTATAATCTCCATTTTATCAGCATCTGTAATAGGTTTATCATCAAATAAACGATTCAAAATTTCTTTAGGGAATTTTTCCATATTTTTGAATAGGCTAGTCTCGGCATCAGCCATTTTATCAATAGCGATATTATCTAGAAGACCATTAGTTAAAGACAATAAAACCACTATTTGCTCTGAAACAGAAAATGGATGAAGTTCATTTTGCTTCAAGCAGATTCGGATTCGTTCGCCATGGTCTATCACTTTTTTAGTATTTTCATCTAGCCTCGTTCCAAAACGAGAGAAGTTTTCTAGCTCTTCAAATTGGGCATATTGTAGTTTTAAATTCACTATTGATTTATATGCTGGTAGTTGCGCATTAGAACCTACCCGAGAAACAGATTTACCAACATCAACAGCCGGTAAATTACCCGCTTCAAATAATTTTGGTGAAAGGTAAATCTGCCCATCAGTAATGGAAATTAAATTTGTTGGGATATAAGCAGAAATATTTTGCGCTTCAGTTTCAATAATCGGTAAAGCTGTTAATGAGCCGCCTTTCAATTTATCGCTCAAATGCGTAGCCCTTTCTAATAACCTAGAATGGATATAAAAGATATCACCAGGAAATGCTTCCCTGCCTGGCGGCCGACGCAAAAGCAGTGAAAGCTCCCGATAGGCCCTGGCATGATGTGTCAAATCATCATAAACAATTAATACGTTACTACCTTCTTCCATAAAGTATTCGGCAATACTTGTGGCAGCATAGGGTGCAATATATTTTAAGCCGGAAGCACTATTTCCTTCTGCTACCATGATGACCGTGTAAGCCATTGCTCCTTGTTTTTCTAAAGTTGAAATTACTTTTGCAACCGCTGCAGAGCGTTGCCCAATAGCACAATAAATACAGATTACATCTTTCCCCTTTTGGTTAAGGATGGTATCTACCGCTATCTGTGTTTTTCCAGTTTGGCGGTCACCAACTATTAATTCTCGCTGCCCACGCCCAATCGGAATCAATGCGTCAATTACTTTTATTCCTGTTTGTAATGGAGCGTTTACCGCTGTCCTGTCCATAATTGCTGGCGAAGGGCGCTCAATAGGTAATCTTTTGGTCGTTTTTATACTGCCTTTATCATCAATAGGAATTCCCATTGGGTCAATCACTCTTCCAATAAGTTCATTCCCAACTGGAATATCCATCACCCGTCCCGTTCTTTCTACCTCATCGCCGGCATTTAATAAAATATCCTCACCAAGAAGTATTACACCAATTTCATCAGCATCTAAATTATAAGCAATGCCATATAGTTCTTCCGAAAATTTCAGTAATTCTTCAAAACCCGCTCCTTTAAGTCCCGAAACCTTTACTATACCGTTTGCCACACTTTTCACATAGCCGACTTCACGCGTCGCAAAATCAAATACATAGTTTTTTATGTCCTGATCCAGCTGGTCAAAAGTGTTGCTTATATTATTTTCTAAGATATTGCTTGGCATAAGATTAGTTCCGCTCAGTTTCTTGAAGATTAGCTAGGGGAGAGGTTAGGCTTTTCTGCAACGAAGCAATGTAAGCCGAAAAATTCCACGAAAGTTTATAGCCATTGGACGCCAGTTCTATCCCGCTGATTGTTTTAGGATGTGTTTCAAACGCATAATCGCTTGTTTCGCCCAGTAAATCGGCAATGGAGGCCTTAATGTTTTTTTGTTCCTTATCGGATAATTCAAAAGCACTTTTAATCGATACCGGATTAGTGGCAGAATGGAAAGCGTCTGTAAACTTTGTTTTCTCTTTAGCGCTTAGCGATTTTATTTTTGCGATAAACACATGGACAGCCTGTTCTTCTAAGGTGGTAGAAGCCAATTGGGCAAGGGCTTGTTTAGCGATGGACAACACTTGTTGCTGTGTTTTTTGCACCAAATCCGCGTTTAAGTTTTCTTGCAGTTCTTTACTAGCTTGTTCCATCTTGTTCTTCAGGGCTTCTGCCTCTGTTTGAGCTTTATCCAGTAACTTTTGTCTTTCCTTTTCTGCATCAGCGGTCGCCTTGTTCATCATTTTCTTTTTATCGGCATCAAAAGCATCATTTTTCTTTTGGAAATCTTCCTGCTCTTTTTTTGCCTCGCTTACTTTGCTTTTGGCATCCGCAAGCTCGGTGGCGATTTTAGATTCACGCTTGTCAATAGCATCTAAAATAGGTTTGTACAAGTATTTTTTCATCAACCAAACCAGCACCAAAAAATTGAAAAGCTGTGCTATTACCGTAAACCAGTTAATTTGCATGAGCTATTATTTAGCAATGATGTAAGTCCAAAAAGGGTTGGCAAAAATCAGGATCATAGAAACCACAAAGCAATATATCGCAGTAGATTCTATCATGGCCAAGCCAACAAACAAAGTCCGCGTGATGGTAGGCGCCGCATCCGGCTGTTGTGCGATGGAATTTAACGCGGTAGCAACTGCTTTTCCTTCGCTTAAAGCGGGAATCATACAGCCTATCCCCGTTGTTAACCCTGCAGTAATAATTGATACGACTGCTATTGATGATACATTATCCATTTTCTTAGTTTTTTAATTATTGATAGTTTTTACTCTTTACGACTTATTCTTTACTCCTTGTTCTTTACTCCTTGCTCTTTTCCCCATCACTCTTTAGTCACTGCTCCTTGTTCTTTATTCCTAACCCCGAACTACTTCCTTCTCCTGAACGGCTGCTGCAATGTAAACTGTTGCTAGGATGCTGAATATATACGCCTGCACCATGCCTGTAAGTAAACCAAGTGCTTTCATAACAATTGGAATAAATAATGGCGATATGCTCAATAAAATGGCTATTATCATCCCGCCGCTCATGATATTTCCAAACAACCTGATGGCTAGTGCTAAAGTCCTAGAAAGTTCGCTGATGATGTTAAAAGGCAACATGATAAAGGTTGGTTTTATATAAGTTTTTAAATAAGCCAAAAAACCACTTTGCTGAATTCCGAAAAAAGGAACAGCTAAAAAAACCGCGATAGCCAATGCCGCTGTTGTAGATAGCGAACCGGTTGGTGGTTCATACCATGGCAGTACAATCCAAAAGTTAGAGATTGCAATAAATAAGAACAGGGTACCGATGAAACCAATATACCGTCTGGGATTTTCTAACCCAACTTCTTGAATTTGCTCATTAATTCCTGTTACAATAATTTCTAAAATACATTGCCAGCGAGAAATTTTATGTGTGGTCTTCAGTTTTCTTGTAATCAACTTTGCGCCAATAATCATAAACAACATAATCGCCCATGTGATAACAATGGTAAGGTTGATGGTAATAAAACCATTGCTCCAAAATACGGTTTGATCTGGTGTTAAATTCATTGTTGGTTACTTGAAGATGACAATTTTTGCTTTTTTTCATAGTAATAGGTAATCCAAAAAACCAAAAAACGACCGATTAAAAACCCTGCAACGCTCATTAATAAAATAGACAAGCCATTTTGTGCAACATAATAGAAACCCGTTACAACAATAGCTGTACGAATAATGGAACTACCTACAAAATATAATGCTGCATAAGCCTTTCCTAGGGTTTTGTTTACAGTAACCCATAACCCTCCAAAAAACGCTATACCTGCTAATAATCCAATTGTGAATGCTACTATTACCGTCATTATATATGTTATTTATCTTCTTTCATTACCCAGTTCCAAGCTATGAAACAACCAATCACTACACCTAAAATCAAGCAGGTTACTGTCCAAGAAAAGGTTTGGGGATAATTTTTATCCAGCCAAATTCCACCAATGGTACTTAGAAAAGTTGGTGCTGTAATAGACCAACCCACCATCCCAAACATTCCGAAACCAAACCACTCTGCTCTTTTTTTTTCGTTTATCGCCTTTAATTTTCTTTTTTCCTTTTCGGAGATTATCCGACCAAAAATATTGTCATCTTTTTTTGGCTCTTCCATTCTATAGCTCTTGGTATTTTTTTAATTTGGAAAGAAAACCGTTTTCAAGCTTTAAAACCATGTGTTTTACTTGCTCTTCATAATTATCATTTTTTATAAATTCATCTTTTACAGTATCAGCTAATTTTCCTAGATCCACACCACCTATGGCATTTTTAACAGAAATAAAGACTTGCGATCCTGTTTTGACTAACAGCCCTTCATCCACAGCTAAATAATTTATTTTATCTGTTTTATAACTAACCACACCTGCAACTAGTACGGCAACGCAATCTAGCCTTTGAGGCAAAAAGCCCACTGATCCTTCGCTAGTTTCCGCAACAATATTATCAACGTTTTTTATCTCGGCGAATACTTTATAAGGAAGTAAAATTTTTAGTTCCATAAATTCTATTGATCAACCAATTCTTTTGTGGCATTTGAGCTTTCTTTTTCGGTCTTGCTATCTTTAAGTGCTTCTTCAATATTACCTATCATATAAAAAGCATTCTCAGGTAAATCCTTAAATTCATCAGATAAAATACGTTCACAACCATCCAATGCGTCTTTGAGGTTTACCACTTTCCCTTTTACGCCACTAAATTGCTCTGTAGCAAAAAATGGTTGGGTTAAAAAACGTTCTAACCTTCTGGCTCTATTTACAACTAACCTATCGCCAGTTGATAATTGTTCCATACCTAACATGGAAATGATATCTTTCAAATCTTCATACTGTGCCAATGTTTGCCTAATTTGTTGGGCAATCTGATAATGCCTTTCGCCGATAATTCCTGGTGTAGCCATTTTTGAATTGGATTGCAAAAAATCAATCGATGGATAAAGACCCTCGCTTGCTCTTTCTCGCGAAAGCACAATGGTTGCCGAAAGATGGGAAAACGCATGTACCGCTGCTGGATCAGTTAAATCATCAGCTGGTACATATACCGCTTGTATTGAAGTAATTGCACCATTGTTGGTGTTTGCAATTCGTTCTTCCAAAGCAGCTAATTCTGTCTCTAGCGTAGGTTGGTAACCTAATCGTGAAGGCATTTGTCCCATTAAACCAGAGACTTCCATACCTGCCTGTATAAAACGGAAAATATTATCGATCAGCAATAGAACATCTTTATGTTCATCATCACGAAAGTATTCTGCCATGGTTAACGCTGCATGCCCAACTCTAAATCTAGCACCTGGAGGTTCATTCATCTGTCCAAACATCATGATCATGTTTTCCAATAACCCCGCATCTTTCATAGCTTCATAAAGCTCATTACCTTCTCGGCAGCGTTCGCCGATGCCACAAAACATGCTCACTCCTTTATTTTGACCAACCATGTTATGAATCATTTCGGTTAATAAAACAGTTTTGCCAACACCTGCTCCACCGAATAAGCCAGCTTTTCCTCCACGTTCTAAGGGAATTAAAATATCTATCGCTTTAATGCCCGTTTCAAATACCTGAGATTGGGTGGAGCGTTGATTTAATGGCGGCGGCATTTGGTGAACATTCCGTTTTTCACCCGGCTCAAGCGACTTTAAGTGGTCAATGGTATTGCCAAACACATCGAACATCCTGCCCAATGTCCGCTTTCCAACAGGTACCATTAATTCTTTGCCATTGGCTTCAATTTGCATTCCACGAGCCAAGCCCTGGGTAGGGGTTAAGGCAATGCCCCTTACCGTTTTATCGTCTAATTGGGATAATACTTCAATTGCAATTTCCTGATTTTCTCCGGCATGTAATAAAGCATAAACAGGTGGCAATGAATGTTCAAAACAAGCGTCCACAACACTACCTCTAACAGATACAATTTTGCCGGAGTTTAATTTTTCTTCAACTTGATTTAAATCAGCTTTCATTTTTTTTATTTAAACTGCCACCTCCCTATAAATCCCCATACAAGCATCTCTATTCAATTTCACCCTCTTATATAATGCTTTTTGTGCCGATGCTATATTCGAATCGTCGCCATTCCAAATTTCTAAAGCGGGTTGTTGCAAAGCCCTGCCAAAAGAAAAAGTAAGCGCCCATGGAACATCCAATTTGTATAACTGGTTCATTGCGTTTAAATGAGCGGAAGCAATTTCTGCCGTTTGTCCGCCAGATAAAAATGCAATTCCTGGTACTGCTGCCGGTACAACACCTAATAAACATTTTATGGTTGCTTCCGCTACAATTTCCACAGTTTCTTGCGTTTTGCTAGCTAAGCCTGGCAATATCATATTAGGTTTCAAAAGCATCCCTTCTAATAAAACATGCTGTTTATAAAGCTGATCGAATACAGTGTGAAGTAAGGTGTCTGTTACTTGTAAACAGCGTTTTAAAGAATGATCGCCATCCATTAAAACTTCGGGTTCAACAATAGGCACTAAACCAACTTCTTGGCATAACGCAGCGTATCGGGCTAAAGCATGCGCATTTGCTGCGACGCATCCTAAACTTGGAAGCTCATCGTTTATATTTATAACGGCTCTCCATTTAGCAAATTCAGCCCCCATTTCTTTATACCCTATAAGTCGCTTACGTAAACCATCCAGACCTTCCGTAATCTTTTCATCAGGAAAACCAGCTAAGGGTTTTGCACCTAGATCTACTTTGATGCCGGGAATAATACCAGCATCTAGCAGAACTTTAATAAATGGCGTTCCATCAGACTTTTGTTGCCGGATGGTTTCGTCAAATAATATAACTCCGCTAATACCTTCATTTAGGTCGGGCGTAGTCACCAGAAGTTCCCTGTATTTTCTACGCAATTCTAATGTTTGCGGTATGCCTAATTCGGCAAAGCGTTTATTACAGGTGCCAATACTTTCATCCATCGCCAGCAAACCTTTGTGATTGGCAATAAGTGCTTTAGTGGTAGCTATGAGTTTGTTGTTCATGGTTTAACTGTTATTATTCCATTTCCAATTCACAATTTCTGGCATATCTTCGCCATGCGCACTGATGAAATGCTGATGTGCTATCAACTTATCTTTCATCATTTGTTTCAGATAATCTCCTTTAGAACCTAAGTTTGGGACGCGGTCAATAACATCCTGCACCAAGTGAAATCTGTCAATATCGTTTTGTACCCTGATATCAAAAGGAGTAGTGATGGTACCTTCTTCTTTATAGCCTCTTACATGTAAATTGCGATTTTTACGACGATAGGTTAAACGGTGAATTAACCAAGGATAACCGTGAAAGGCAAAAACAATGTGTTTGTCTTTGGTAAATATCGAATCATAATCATAATCACTTAAACCATGTGGGTGCTCACTTGCCGATTGTAATTTCATTAAATCTACCACGTTTACTACCCGCACTTTTAAATCAGGCAAATGTCCCCTAAGAATGGAAACCGCAGCCATTATCTCTAAGGTTGGCGTATCTCCGCAACTCGCTAAAATCACATCGGGTTCAGTGCCCTGATCGTTACTGGCCCATTGCCAAATCCCAATGCCTTCTGTACAGTGTGTAATGGCAGCATCCATATTTAGCCATTGCGGTAAGGGGTGTTTACCAGCAACAACCACATTTACATAATTTCTGCTACGCAGGCAATGGTCAAAAACGGATAAAAGGCAATTGGCATCCGGTGGTAAATATACACGGACAATGTCTGCTTTTTTATTGATGACATGGTCTAAAAAACCAGGATCTTGATGGGTAAAGCCATTGTGATCCTGTTGCCAAACATGAGAAGCTAAAAGATAATTTAAAGAAGCAATAGGTCGTCTCCATGGCAATTCTTTGGTAACTTTTAACCATTTAGCATGTTGACTGAACATGGAATCCACAATACGAATAAAAGCTTCGTAACTATTGAATAGACCATGCCTCCCGGTTAATAAATAACCTTCCAGCCAACCTTGGCATTGATGTTCGCTCAATTGCGAATCCATTATCCTCCCGGATGGCGCTAAAAACTCATCATTTGTTTCTTCTCTTGCATCCCATTGTCGATTGCTGACTTCAAATACAGCACCTAATAAATTGGAGAGTGTTTCATCTGGCCCAAACACCCGGAAATTATCTTTGTTGAGTTCAATAACATCTCTCAAGAATTTCCCCAGTATTGGCGTGTCACCTAAAGAAACGGCACCCGGTGAAGGAATAGCTACGGCATGAATCCTAAAATCTGGCATGTGAAGATCTCTTAATAATAAACCTCCATTGGTATGCAGATTTGCACCCATACGTTTGTTGCCTTTTGGAGCTAGCTCTGCCAGTTCAGAGATTAATGTGCCGTTTTTATCAAATAACTCTTCTGGCTTGTAGCTTCTCATCCAGCTTTCTAGCTGTTCTAAGTTTTTTGAGTGTTTTTTATCTACCAAAATAGGCACCTGATGCGAACGGAAAGTTCCCTCATTAGGCAAACCGTCTACTTCTTTAGGGCCGGTCCAACCTTTTGGCGATCTTAAAACAATCATAGGCCAGCGTGGGCGCTTGTTATCTTTGTTTTCTCTTGCGTTGTTTTGGTGTCTCTTAATATCTTTAATAGCTTTATCCAAGGTTTCAGCCATTAATTTATGCATGGTTTCAGGGTCATCGCCTTCCACAAAGTAGGGTGTCCAGCCACAGCCTTTTAAAAATTGTTCTAATTCTTCATGTTCAATTCTTGCCAGTAGGGTAGGGTTACTAATTTTATAACCGTTTAAATGTAGAATGGGCAATACAGCACCATCCGTAATGGGGTTTAGAAATTTATTTGAATGCCAGGCAGTTGCTAAAGGGCCTGTTTCTGCCTCGCCATCTCCAATTACGCAGGCCACAATTAAATCTGGATTATCGAAAGCCGCTCCAAAAGCATGACTTAAGGAATAACCTAGTTCCCCGCCTTCATGAATAGAACCAGGAGTAGTGGGGGCAACATGGCTGGAAATACCTCCGGGAAATGAAAACTTGGTAAACAGTTTTTTCATCCCAACTTCATCTTGTGTGCTGTCAGGATAAATCTCTGTCCAAGTACCTTCTAAATAAACATTTCCTACCAAAGCCGGACCGCCATGACCGGGGCCTGCAATGTAAAACATATCTAAATCATAAGCTTTAATCACCCGGTTTAAATGAACATATATGAAATTTTGACCCGGCGTTGTGCCCCAATGCCCAACAACCAATGGTTTTACATGTTCAAGTTTTAAGGGGTCTCTTAAAAGCGGATTATCATACAAATAAATTTGCCCGACAGAAAGATAATTGGCTGCTCGCCAATAGGCATCCATCTTTTTTAATAAATCTGGGGATAATGTTTCAGCCTCTGGGCTTATTAATGCTTCGTCCATTTTATTTATGTTTTATATTGTAATTCAAAGTAGTACAGGTAGATCTTGCGATCATTAATTCCTCATTGGTTTGGATCACTTTGACCATTGTATTGCCGTCGCCATTTGAAATGATTGATTCGTTGTTAAGATTTTTAAGTGGACAGATTTTGAGTCCCAAAAATTGAAGTCCTTTTATAATTCTATCCCGTATTTCGGGGGAACGTTCGCCAATGCCACCAGAAAATATCAGGGTATCTAACCCACCAAGCACAGCGGTAAATGCGCCAATCCATTTTATGCATTGATAACAGAAAAAGTCAACTGCTTCGGCTGCCCTTTCGTCTTCATGTTGCATTTCTAGCAACTGTTTCATATCAGCGGTTTTTCCTGAAATAGCCAGCAGGCCAGATTCGTGATTAACAAGATGATTGAATTGTTTTGGCGTCAACTTTTCAAATTTTTGTAGGTGCCAAGCAACTCCTGGGTCAATATCTCCGGTGCGTGTGCTCATGGTTAAACCAGATGCAGGCGTAAACCCCATTGTGGTATCCACACTTTTACCGTTGTTTACCGCAACCATACTTGCGCCGCTACCTAAATGGGCGATGATAATCTTTCCTTTTGCTCTTTCGGTGCCTTCAAGTTTTTCAAACTCTTCCATAATATAGGAGTAGGAGAGGCCGTGAAAACCGTATCTTTTTATTCCTTTGTTCCTGTATTCTAAAGGAATTGGAATCAATTTGGCGATGTCCGGCATGGTGGTATGAAAAGCGGTATCGAAACAAGCTACTTGATCTATTGCGGGATAATGTTTTCTGAAAACTTCAATCAATTTGATCTCCGCAGGTAAATGTTCAGGATCAAAGGCGCTGATTGTTTTCAGTTCATTTAATAATTCGTCGGTGAGTTTTTCGGGAGCAGTATGCTCCATTCCCTGTACTAAACGATGACCGATAGCTGTAATCTTTATAAATTCCGTTTCCTTTTTAAGCCAAGCAACCAACCACTCTGCAGCTTCTGTATGGTTTTTAACTGGGATATTTAACGTGTGTTTTTGTTCCCCTTTAAAATGTATAAAATGATGTTGAGCTTCATTACTTCCAACACCTTTTATTTCTCCAGAAATCAATTGATTTAAATGGTCTTTAACTTCATAAAGCGCATATTTTATACTTGACGATCCTCCGTTAATGGTCAGCAGACATTTTCGTGGTAGTCTATCCATGAGTAGAAAGAGTTAATGTTAAGCCGTATTCTTTTAGTTGTGCAACAGTAGAATCATAATCAGTGTGGGATATGCCTTTTATTCCAAACCCTTGTGCAATTTTCACAAACATAGGTTGGTTATCGATGTAAATGCTTTCACTTAAATTTACTTGTGCAACATCAAAAGCTAAAGTAAAAATAGCAGTATCTGGCTTTCTTAAATTCACAAAAGCAGATGAGATAAAAAAGTCTACAAAATCATTTAATTTAAATTTATTGATTCGGTATTCATTCAGTTCTCTCCCTTCATTACTAATAACAGCGATTTTTAACCCATATTTCTTTTTCAGTTGAATAATTAGGGCTATCATATTAGGATAAGGTAAAGATTGCTGAAACATAAATGTTTTAAAATCATTGATAGAAAAATCTCTGGTTTGATGAAATACAACTCGATTTAAATAATCATTTAATGTCATTTTGCCCAATTCATAGGTCTCAAAATTGATATGGTGGCGCTCTTCAAAATCATTATGGTCAAGCCGAAA
>JBDSHZ010000005.1:0-20001 GCA_039918235.1 Pelobium sp. | reverse complement strand
CAGGGATAAGGTATTGGATAATTTAGAACAAGGGCTCGCTTTTTACCGGAAAATTAAAGCGACTCAACAGAATAAATATGATTTTAATTTTGAAGTCAGTGATTTGATATCTACCGGAAAATACCTGCAACGCCGTAGCAAGTTCGAAGATGCGATCATTATTTATCAAATCGCATCTTTATTAAAAATTAAAACAGGCGACCTTTCTTATGTCTATGAATTAATTGGAGAGTGTTATCAAAAAAAGGGAGCTACGGAACAGGCACTTTTATATTATGAAAAAGCATTGAATGTTAATGTCGGTAATAAAAATGCAGAAGGGATGATTGATAAACTTATGGGTCAAATCAATAATGATTTATAATTTAAGGTTTTCTTTGGCTAAATCATTTGATATTTTATTATTTTAATATAATAAGCTTAGTGATGATAACGTAGTACATTTTGCATTTGAAATATTACGATTTCAAATCCGCAGTAATCTACTTATTCGCTACTAACAATGGTGAGTTTGACGAAACAGTTATGTCCTATCAATAAGTAAATTTAAGGTTACGTTTTCTTATTTATATGTTCCGAAGGATCAATTAAATGATTTAAAAAACTGAGGACTCCGTCCGTTTAATTTAGATAGAATTTAAAATTTGAATAAATAATTAAGATTATATTTCTATTCTAGATAAAGTCCTAATTTTCATAGATGATTTAAGTAAAATAAACAGGACTGTGGTAAAAAGTCCGCAGGCAAAGAGTGAGCGTACTTGCAACGTAAAGCCAGATTATCATAATCGATAGTCGCAGAACATTGCTTTTCATAAAAAATCCCCTTAGCTTTTAACTAAAGGGAATCTATAGGTAGATGCGTAAATTTATTTATGCTGCCAAAGTAGCGTTGTTTTTAAAGCCTTTTTTATCGTAAACTCTTAAATCTTTCTTCAATAATTTTCTCGCTACATGAATTCTTGTTTTCACCGTTCCAATTGGAATGGCCAAGTGATCTGCAATTTCATGGTATTTGTAGCCTTCAAAATACATAGTGAAAGGCACATAATATTCTTGTTGCAAGCTATCCAATGCTTTTTTAATATCATCCATCACAAATTTCTGTTCGCCTCCGTTTAAAGTTGCGCTGTGAGATAATTGTGCAGAAGAGATTTCATCAGTTTTAGTTACAAATGAACTTATTTTTATAAAGCGACGGTAATTGTTAATGAAAGTGTTTTTCATAATGGTATACAACCATCCTTTTAAGTTTGTGCCTTCTCTAAACTTGTTGTAGTAAGTGATTGCTTTTAACAAAGTATCCTGAACTAAATCATTAGCATCATCAGCATCATGAGTGAAATGTAAAGCATACATTTTAAGAGAAGGAGCCTGACGCATTACCAAGGTGTTGAATTCTATTTTTGTCATTTTGTTTAACCTTTTTAGTTTTTGCTTAAACAAAACTAATAATATGGTTTCAAATTATCAAGTTTTTGTTTAACATTTATGTCATTTTCATGAACAAAAATTTTGAACGTTGATGATTATAAAACAAAACATGAGCCAAGACTAAATCAAAAGGAATTTTAATCTTTAATTATTAAAAATATTACAAAAGCTTAATGTAGAAATACTTAGATGATATTGACTTCCCGCTCTAATTGAACATCGAATTTATCTTTTATAGAGTCTATAATGAGTTTGGAGAACTCAAATACTTCTTTTCCGGTTGCGTTTCCATGATTTACCAAAACCAGTGCCTGATTTTTCCAAGTTCCGGTATTGCCATTTACTTTTCCTTTCCACCCGCATTGTTCAATCAGCCAGCCTGCAGCTAATTTCACTTTGTCGTTTACTAAATAATGAACAGTATCAGGGAATTGTTTATGAATGGCTTCAAAATCGGAAAGTGAGATGATTGGATTTTTAAAGAAAGAACCCGCATTCCCAATAGTGGATGGGTCAGGGAGTTTGGAAACCCGGATTGATGAAACCACTTGAGAAACATCTTTAATGCTAGGATGCGAAATTTCTCTTTTCAATAATTCAACAGCAATTGCGCCGTATTTAATATTGAGTTGAGCTTGGGTAGAAAGCTTAAATTTTACCGAAACGATGATGTATTTGTTTTTTAATTCCTGTTTGAAAATGCTTTCGCGGTAATCAAATTTGCAATCGGCTTTATTGAAATGCTTAAATTCACCAGTGGCGATTTCAAAAGCTTCACAACTTTCAAAAACATCTTTCAATTCAACACCATAAGCGCCAATATTCTGAATGGGAGATGCGCCAACTGAACCAGGGATGAGACTCAGGTTTTCCATTCCTGCAAATTCCCATTTAACACAATAACTCACTAAATGGTCCCATACTTCTCCAGCACCCGACTCTACAATTACTTCTTCATGGTTAATGCGGTGTTCAATCCCACGGATGTTTATCCTGATCACTAAACCATCAAAGTTTTGGGTAAACAACATATTACTTCCTCCGCCCATCACTAATCTATTGGTTTGTAGCCATTGAGGATCAAGAAAAAGTTCCGTTAATTCTTCTTGATGATTGATTTCCACAAAATATCTGGCATAAGCCTCAATCCCAAAAGTATTGAAGTTTTTTAATGAGACGTTTTCGTGGATTTGAAGCATGTTGATTTGAAGATTTGTGGATTTTAAAATTTGATGATGCCTAAAGATCTAATATACTAACCATATTAATTTGAAGATTTGAAAATGTGTTGATTTGAAAATGCTTGTATAATTTAATAAATGAATGTTGATTTGAAATAAAGCTAAATAATTTTATTGAAGTTTAGACACCGGACTCCTGACCTCGGTCTTCCGACTTCAAAACAAAATATTTTCTACTCGCAACCAACAAACCAAACTCTTCCGAATCTTCTTTCTTTATTGATTTGTGGTGGATTTTATGTGCTCTTCTAATTCCTTTTAAATAATTGTTTTCAGATTTAAAAGCTTTGAAGCGATTATGGATAAACCAATCATGAAATATAAAGTAAATGATTCCGTAAAGGGAAATGCCAGCACCTATCCAAAACTGATAGTTTAAATCTATATGGCCTTCCCACAATAACCATAAAGCCAATGCGCCAAAGCCAAAACTAAAAATATCATTCAGTTCAAAAAAACCATGTCTTTGTTGGTGGTGTGTTTTATGGATGAACCAAAGTGGCCCATGAAATAAATATTTGTGCATCGCCCAAGAAAGGATTTCCATCCCCACTAAAGTTCCTAAAACGATGAGAATATTTATTAAGATCTGCATAATTATTTGCCTATGGTCGATAGTCTATTGGCTATCGACCATGGACTAATTTATATATGTATTGCTCTATTTGCAGTTGCAGCTAAAGCAGCTTCTTTAAAAGCTTCTGTGTAAGTTGGGTGGGCATGGCTAATTCTGCCAATGTCTTCTGCACTTGCTCTAAATTCCATGGCAACAACGGCTTCCGCAATTACATCCGCAATACGTGGTCCAATCATATGTACACCTAAAATTTCATCAGTAGTGGCATCGGCCAAAACTTTTACTAAACCATCCGTATCCATACTTGCCCTAGCTCTTCCGCTGGCTTTAAAAGGGAAAGAACCCGTTTTATATTTGGTGCCTTTTTCTTTCAATTGCTCTTCGGTGTAACCTACAGAAGCAACTTCAGGCCAGGTATAAACCACGCCCGGAATTAGATTATAATTGATATGAGGTTTTTGTCCGGCTATAACCTCCGCAACAAAAGTTCCTTCTTCTTCTGCTTTGTGCGCCAACATTGCACCTTTAATAACATCGCCAATGGCATAAATTCCTTTAACGGAAGTTTCTAAATGATCGTTAACTGGAATTTTTTTTCCACGTTCTTCAACAGTGATTCCAATGTTTTCTAGTCCTAAACCTTCGCTGTAAGCAGTACGGCCAACGGCTACCAAACAATAGTCACCTTCTAGAACAATCTTTTCGCCTTTAGGAGAATCCGCAGTAACTATTACTTTTTTACCTTTAACAGTAGCTCCAGTTACTTTGTGACTCAACAAAAACTTCATCCCTAATTTGGTTAAAGATTTTTGAAGCTCTTTACCCAAAGTTTTATCCATCGTTGGGATAATGGAATCCATAAATTCCACAACCGTAACTTCTGAACTTAAACGGGCATAAACCGAACCCAACTCCAAACCAATTACACCACCACCAATCAAAATCATGTGTTTTGGTACTTCAGTTAAATTTAAAGCTTCAGTAGAAGTAATAATTCTTTTGCCATCTGTTTTCAAAAAAGGCAATTCGGTAGGCTTGCTTCCAGTAGCAATAATTACGTTTTTACCGGTAATTTCCTGCTCACCACCTTTAGTCAAAGCTATTTTAACGGTGTTTTTATCTTTAAAAGAACCTAATCCTTCAAAAGTATCCACTTTGTTTTTCTTCATTAAAAAAGTAATGCCGCCCGTAGTTTGGTCTACCACTTCATTCTTTCTTTTAATCATTTGTGGTAGGTTTACTCTTACCTCTTTTACATCAATTCCATGCTCAGCAAAAGTATGCGTAGCGTTGTGATAATGCTCAGAAGAGTCTAAAAGTGCTTTTGAAGGAATACATCCCACATTTAAACAAGTACCACCAAAACTTGCATATTTTTCAATCATTGCGGTTTTTAACCCCAATTGTGCGCAACGGATTGCTGCAACATATCCACCCGGACCAGAACCTATTACGATAACGTCGTACTGCATTTTGCTTTTTTTTGTTTGCGCTAAATTAAGCATTCTATTTTGGGGATAGAAAGCTTCTTTTTCATTTAATTGTCCTAATTTTTTAGAATTACAGCGATCAGATTTTCATCTGGTGCAGCTGATACCGCTTTACCTACATTTCAGCTTAGAAAGGCCTGCGGCCTTTCCGTACAATTAGAGCTAATTAAATCAGCCAAACATCAATTTACTTTTCCGCTTTAACAATTAAATTCCCATCTTCGAGATTTACGATTGGTTAAAAACTAAATTTGAAAGATAAAGGCAAAATACTCATCATTGACGACGAAGAAAAACTCAGTCAGTTATTGTCACGCATTTTGGGTTTAGAAGGATACGAGGTTTCAGAGGCAAACAGAGGAAAAGCAGGGCTTAAAGTTTTAGAGAATGAGGATATTCAACTTGTTTTATGTGATGTAAAACTGCCTGATGTTAACGGGATTATCCTTACCGAGCAAATAAAAAGTTTATATCCTCATATTGAAGTTATTAATCTTACCGCTTATGGTACCATTACCGATGGGGTGAAAGCCATTCAAAAAGGAGCCTTTGATTATTTAACTAAAGGAGATGATAACGATAGAATTATTCCATTGGTTGCAAAGGCAATGGAAAAAGCTTTGTTGCAAAAACGCGTAAAAGAACTAGAGCGAAAAATCTCCTCAAAATATAATTTTGAAAGTATTATTGGGAATTCATCGGCTTTAAAACAGGCAGTAGATTTAGCAGAAAAAGTTGCTCAAACAGATACCACAGTATTATTGCTTGGTGAAACGGGTAGTGGAAAAGAAGTTTTTGCAAATGCCATTCATTTCGAAAGTAAAAGAAAACAAAAAAAATTTATTGCCATTAATTGCAGTGCCCTATCAAAAGATTTAATGGAAAGTGAACTTTTTGGGCACAAAACCGGGGCTTTTACCGGCGCTTTAAGAGATAAAAAAGGTCTTTTTGAAGAAGCGCATCAAGGGACCTTATTTTTAGATGAAATTGGCGAACTCAGCATAGACCTTCAGGCAAAATTACTTCGGGTTTTAGAAACCGGAACTTTTATAAAAGTTGGCGCTACGGAAACCTTAAAAGTTGATGTTAGAATTATTGCAGCAACCAATCGTAATTTAAAGCAAGAAGCTGAAGCAGGTACTTTCAGGCTCGATTTATTTTACAGATTATCTGTTTTCACCATCCCATTACCATCATTAAACGATAGGAAAGAAGATATTGAATCCTTAAGTCATCATTATCTTAAAGAGTTTTCTTTAAAGATGAACAAAACCGTAAAAAGCCTTTCGGCAGATTTTTTAAGGGAGCTTCAGTCCCATACATGGAAAGGAAACGTTCGCGAATTGAAGAACATTATAGAAAGGGCCGTTATTTTAGCTTCCAAAAATGAATTGGAGGTAAATTTGCTCCCTTGGGAATTTAACCAAACAGATTTGGGAAATCCTACCCAAGATTTGCAAAGCATAGAGCGGCAGCATATCCTTAAAGTATTAAACTATACAAAAAATAATAAAACCGAAACCGCCAGAATACTCAATATTGGTTTAACCACACTCTACCGCAAGCTAGAAGAATACGGTTTGAAATAAATTACCCTTCCTACCATTTTGAAAATAGACCCTACCATTTTGGAGTGGTTTTTCAATCAATAAAAATTATACTTTTTATAAGTATCTGATTTTCAAATATTTGAAATATCATTTTTTTATGGTATTTGTTTTGGCTTAGGCGTTACAAAACAAATTATCATGAATACAATCATTCTATTATTGGTAGGCTTCATTTGCTTCCTACTCTTTATTAAAACCATTCATTTTTTCGAGAAAGTATGAGCGCATTATTTATTATCGCTATTGCGATATTCTTTTACATGACTTACGTATTATTAAAACCAGAAAAATTTTAAGAAATGAACAACGAAATTTCAGGAATCGTCTTTATTTTTCTATTAGCGGTTGCATTGGCAATCCCTTTGGGAAAATATATCGCAAAAATATTTGGGGAAGGGAAACCATTTGCAGATGGTTTTTTCTCTGCGATAGAAAAATTTATTTTCCGCTTAAGCGGGATAAACCCAACCAAGCAAATGACGTGGGTAGCGCATTTGAAAGCTTTATTGACCATTAATTTAATTTGGTTTTTTTGGGCAATGTTATTATTGATGACTCAAAGCTATCATTTTTGGAATCCAGATCATAACCCTTCCATGTCGCCAGATTTGGCTTTTAATACCGCAATAAGTTTTTTGGTAAATGCTAATTTACAGCACTACAGCGGCGAAACTGGCTTAAGTTATCTTTCTCAGTTAGCTTGCATTACATTTTTGCAGTTTGTAACAGCTGCAACCGGTATTGCAGCCTGTGTTGTTGTTTTTAAGGCTTTTAAAGAAAAACAGGGTACTTTTTTGGGCAACTTTTACGATTATTTTGTAAAAACAGTTTTAAGAATCCTTTTACCTATCTCAATTATATCTTCCATTATCTTAGTTTTTAGTGGTGTTCCCATGACTTTTTTAGGCAAGGATAATGTTCAAACGGTTGAAGGGGTAGCGCAACAAGTTTCACGTGGACCAGCTGCGGCAATGATAGCCATTAAACAGGCTGGTACAAATGGAGGCGGATTTTTTGGTGTCAACTCTGCACATCCATTAGAAAACCCTACTTACCTCACCAATATAGTGGAGAATTTGCTCATCATTCTTATACCAATAGCCTTGGTATTTGCTTTAGGTTATTATGTAAAGAACAAAAAACTCAGTCGGATGATTTTTGGAGTGATGACCATCGGCTTTTTGATGCTCTTGATTCCTTCTGTTTTGCAAGAAATGCAAGGCAATAAAAAAATCACAACTATGGGTATTTCCCAAATTCATGGTAGCATGGAAGGGAAGGAAACCAGATTTGGCGCAGCTGCATCTGCCTTTTGGGGAGTTACAACAACGGTAACTTCAAATGGGTCTGTGAATGCAATGCATGATAGTATGACTCCTTTAAGCGGTTTGTCTCAATTGATGGGGATGATGGTCAATGCTTTTTACGGAGGAGTTGGCGTAGGCTTTTTGAACTTTTACGTCTTCTTAATATTGGCAGTATTTATTTCTGGATTGATGGTAGGCCGAACACCAGAATTCTTGGGCAAGAAAATAGAAGCCAGGGAAATGAAAATTGCAATGATGATTGCGCTACTCCACCCATTATTGATTTTGGGAGGAACAGCATTATCTTCTTTTCTGATTGTTTTACATCAATATGGTTGGTTAAATAACCCGGGTTATCATGGTTTTTCAGAAATGATGTATGAATATACTAGTGCTGCAGCCAATAATGGTTCTGGCTTTGAAGGTTTGGCAGATAACACTCCTTTTTGGAACATCAGTACAGGTGTGGTATTAATATTATCCAGATTCCTTCCAATAATAGGTCCGGTTGCAATAGCAGGTTTATTGGCAGCAAAAAAACAAGTTCCAGAAAGTGCCGGGACTTTAAAAACAGATACAGGAACTTTTGGGGTAATGATTATGGCTGTAATCTTAATTATTGCCGCTTTATCTTTCTTCCCAGCATTAACATTAGGTCCGTTAGCAGAATATTTTTCTTTATAAAATTATGGAAACTCAAACAAAATTATTTGAACCCGCATTAGTAAAAACTGCTGTTAAAGAAGCTTTTATAAAGCTCAGTCCGGTAAGTTTAATCAAAAACCCAGTCATGTTTACGGTAGAAGTGGGTACCGTATTTATGTTACTCACTAGTTTATATTCTTTAAAATATACCGATCAGGGCTTTTTTGGATACAACATCACCGTATTTTTTATACTTCTTTTAACACTACTGTTCGCAAATTTTGCAGAGGCTATCGCAGAAGCCAGAGGAAAAGCGCAAGCGAATAGCTTAAGAAAGACAAGGCAAGATACCACAGCCAAACTATACTATAAGGAGGGGGATATCAAAGAAATATCTTCTGGCGAATTAGCTAAAGGCGACATTTTTATTTGCGATGCCGGAGATACTATTCCGTCTGATGGAGAAATTATTGAAGGTATTGCCACCATAGATGAATCTGCAATCACTGGTGAATCTGCCCCTGTGATTAGAGAAGCTGGTGGTGATAAATCTTCGGTAACTGGCGGAACAAAAGTATTATCAGATCAGATAAAAGTAAAAGTTACTTCAGACCCAGGAGAAAGCTTTTTAGATAAAATGATTGCTTTGGTGGAAGGTGCATCAAGACAAAAAACACCAAACGAAATAGCTTTAACCATTCTTTTAGCAGGTTTTACTTTGGTTTTCGTAATCGTTTGTATCACATTGAAACCCTTTGCAGATTATGCCAACGCACCCATTACCATTGCTGCCTTTATTTCCCTTTTTGTTTGTTTGATACCTACCACAATTGGCGGCTTACTTTCGGCAATTGGAATAGCTGGTATGGATAGGGCTTTAAGGGCAAATGTAATTACTAAATCTGGTAAGGCGGTAGAAACAGCAGGGGATATTGATGTGCTTTTATTAGATAAAACAGGCACAATTACCATTGGTAATAGAAAAGCAACCGCTTTTTATCCTACCAGTGGCATTGCCAAAGAAGTATTTGTAAAGCTTTGTTTACTGAGTTCTATTGCAGATGAAACACCAGAAGGAAAATCAATTGTTGAATTAGCAAATCAGATATTGCCTGTTGGTTCTATTAATACTTCTGAAAAGGAGGGCATGAGTTTCATCAAATTTACTGCTGAAACCAGATCAAGCGGTGTGAAATTGAACAGTGGGAATCAAATTCTTAAAGGAGCATTTGATTCCATGCGGAATATTGCTGTAAAGGCAGGGTTTTCTTTTCCTGAAGATATCTCAGAAGAAGTAAAGAAAATAGCTTCTAACGGAGGAACTCCTTTAGTAGTTACTGAAAATTCTGTGGTAATGGGCGTAATCGAATTACAGGATATCATTAAACCAGGCATCAGCGAGCGTTTTGAAAGGTTAAGAAAAATGGGGATTAAAACGGTAATGGTAACTGGTGACAATCCTTTAACTGCAAAATTCATCGCCGAAAAGGCTGGTGTAGATGATTTTATTGCCGAGGCTAAGCCAGAGGATAAAATGAATTATATTAAAGCAGAGCAAAAATTAGGTAAGCTGGTTGCCATGATGGGCGATGGCACAAACGATGCGCCCGCATTGGCACAAGCAGATGTTGGTGTAGCGATGAATAGCGGTACACAAGCAGCAAAAGAAGCAGGGAACATGGTTGATTTAGATAACGACCCCACCAAACTGATTGAAATAGTAGAGATTGGTAAACAGTTGTTGATGACCAGAGGAACGCTGACTACTTTTTCCATCGCTAATGACGTGGCTAAGTATTTTGCCATCGTTCCAGCTTTGTTCATTACCGCTATCCCGGCATTGCAGTTTTTAAACATCATGGATTTGCATAGTCCCGAGAGTGCGATCTTATCAGCGGTTATTTTTAATGCCATCATTATTCCGTTGTTGATTCCTTTAGCATTAAAGGGAGTAGCCTACAAACCAATTGGAGCAAGTGCTTTATTGAGAAGAAACTTACTTATTTATGGATTAGGAGGTGTAATTGTTCCGTTTATCGGGATTAAATTAATTGATTTAGGCGTATCACTTTTATTTTAAATATCATGAAAACAAATATTTTACCAGCATTAAGATTAAGTCTGGTTATGGTTATCATCATTGCATTTATTTATCCAGTGGCAATATATGGACTTGCACAATTACAAAAGGACAAAGGCGAGGGAGCAAAGATTATGGTTGATGGGAAAGTGGTAGGATACCAACAAATTGGTCAGGCTTTTAATCAAACTAAATATTTCCATAGTCGCCCTTCTGCGGTTGATTATAACGGAGCTGGTTCTGGAGGGTCTAACAAAGGACCAACAAATCCAACCTATTTAGCTGACGTACAAGAAAGGATTGTAGCATTTGAAAAAGAAAATCCAACGGTAAAAAAATCTGAAATACCTTCAGAAATGGTTACTGCATCTGGTAGTGGTTTAGATCCTCAGATTTCTTTACAAGCTGCTTTGGTGCAAATAGATAGAATTGCAAGTGTTAGGAATATTGATAAAGAAAAAGTTAAAAAATTGGTCGTTGATGTGGAAGAGAAACCGTTATTGGGTTTATTTGGCCCATCAACAGTTAATGTGTTAATTTTAAACACACAATTAGATACCTTATAGTAAGTGGAAAATTCACAACACCAGTTTTTTAATCTGATTAGAGATTCCCAGAAAGGTAAATTCAAAATTTATCTGGGGATGAGTGCTGGTGTTGGGAAATCTTACCGGATGCTGCAGGAAGCTAGGGCTTTAATCACAAACGGCATAGATGTGAAAATTGGTTACATAGAAACCCACCAAAGAAAAGAAACACAAGAGTTAGTGGGAGATTTGCCAATTATCCCAAGAAGATCTATTTTTTATAAAGGCAAATCTTTAGAAGAAATGGATTTAACATCTATTTTACAAATAAAGCCAGAAGTTGTTATTGTTGATGAGTTAGCGCATTCTAATATTGAAGGTGGAAAAAATGAAAAAAGATGGCAAGATGTAATTGATATTTTAAATGCGGGCATCAATGTAATTTCGGCCATAAATATCCAGCATATTGAAAGTTTAAACGGAGACGTTGAAAATATTACTGGGATAAAAGTTGCTGAAACAGTTCCGGATAGTGTAATACAATTGGCAGATGAAATTATACAGATAGATTTAACCGCAGATGAACTTATCCAAAGGTTAAAAGAAGGTAAAATTTATAAAGCTGATAAGATTACTATTGCACTAAATAATTTCTTTAAAATTGAGCAATTATTACAATTGAGGGAACTGGCAAATAAGGAAACAGCTCATCATTTACAGCGAAAGATTGCCAGTACTTTACCAGCAAATATCAAGTTAAGAAAAGAAAAAATTCTTGCTTGCATTTCTACCAATCCAAAAGGCACAAAACAGATTTTGAGAAAAACTGCTCGTTTAGCATCCTATTATCAATGTAAATGGATAGTGCTTTATGTACAGAGAGAAAATGAGAATGCTGATAAAGTTAAATTAGATTTACAAAGACACTTAATCAATCATTTTAAATTAGCTACAGAAATGGGGGCAGAGGTAATAAAAGTAAAAGGCAATAACGTAGCTGAAATAATTTTTGATACGGCTGTTAACTATGATATTACCACTATTTGCATTGGTAAACCAAAAATAAGTCCATTAGACTTAATATTTAAAACTTCTTTGTTTGATAAATTGCTTAAAAAAATGGAAAATACAGAAATTGATTTGGTCATAATTTCTTAGTACCAAGATGAATATTAAAACAAAATTAAGGTTAGGAACTGGGTTTCTATTTATACTGATCATTACTTTGGTAGCCTCCTCTACCTGGTATATCAATCGTTTATCAACAGATGCTAAATTAATATTGAAGGATAATTATTTATCTATAGATATTTCAAAATCTATTCTTCAAAAGTTAGGAGCAAATGATAAGATTTTAACCGCAGCAGAAATATTTGAAATCAATAATTTAATAAAAAGACAGCAAAATAATATTACAGAGGCAGGGGAAGACAAAGTGAGCAAGACTATTGCTGGCAATTTTGCTAAAATTTCAGCAGACTCTGTTAACCTTCAGCAGATCAAAGAAAATTTAAGGACAGACCTTTATATTATTATTGATATAAATATGAAGGCCATCATCTTAAAAAATAATATTGCCCTTCAAACTTCTAAAAATGCCACAATTTATGTAAGCTTATTTGGAAGTATCTGTATCATTATAGCTTTGATTTTTATTGTGAATTTCCCTGGTTATATCGCAAATCCTATAAAAGTAATTACTGAAGGGATCAAGGAAATTGCTCAAAAAAATTATCAGAAACGGATTTATATTGATGGAAGTGATGAATTTGCCCAACTTGCAGCAGCCTTTAACCAAATGGCAAAAAGGTTAAATGATTTTGAAAATAGCAATCTCGCAAATATCATTTTTCAAAAATTAAGATTAGAAACCATCATCAATAATATGAGGGATGCGGTAATTGGTTTGGATGAAAACAAGAACATCTTATTTGCTAATCCTGTTGCGTTAAATTTATTAAACGCTAAAGCTGAGGATTTGAAAGGGAGCTATGCTTTAGATTTCGCTCTAAAAAATGATTTAATGCGTGAAATTTTGGCGGAGAAAAATCAAAAAGAATTGAAGATTTATGCCGATGAAAGGGAGAGCTTTTTTTCAAAAGAAATTTTTGAGCTAAAAACAGCAATCAACCCAGAAAATGACGAGCTTTCAGAAAGGCATTTTGGTTCGGTTATCCTACTAAAGAACATCACAAAATACCACGAGTTAGATCTTGCCAAAACTAACTTTATGGCTACCATCTCTCATGAATTGAAAACTCCAATTGCGGCTATTAAAATGAGTTTGAAATTATTGAACGATGATAGGGTTGGCGAGATGAACAAAGAACAGACTGATTTGGTGAAAAATATTGAAGAAGACACCCAAAGGTTACTCAAACTGACTTCAGAAATGTTGGATTTAACCCAATTAGAAACCGGAAATATACAGCTGAATATTCAGGAAGTTGAGGCTAGCGAGATTTTAGAATACGCGATGCAGGCCATAAAATTTTCAGCGGCACAAAAGCAAATTGAGTTTAATTTATTTAAAGAAGATCATTTACCAGCGTTACTTGCAGATGTAGAGAAGACGGCTTGGGTAGTCATCAATTTCATTTCAAATGCCATTAGGTACAGCCCAGAAAAAGCACCTATTACCATCAATATAAAAAAACAGCACAATTTTGTTTCTTTTACCATTTCCGATTTAGGAAAAGGGATAGATGAGAAATATCAGAAACGCATTTTTGAAAGGTATTTTCAGGTACCTTCAGATACAGCTCACAAAGGAGGAACTGGCTTGGGTCTGGCAATTTCCAAAGAATTTATAGAGGCCCAAAATGGGAGTATATTTGTGGAAAGTGAAATAGGAACGGGCAGTACTTTTGGGTTTTTGTTACCTGCAAAACAAGGATGATTTTTTACAAGTCAGGTTTTAAATAGCCATTAAATATTATAAATGAGTAATAATAAATGAAGAAACCATTTTGGGCAATTTTAATGGGTAGCGTTTATATTTTGGCAGGTATCAATCATTTTTTATCTCCAAAATTCTACTTACAAATTATACCCAACTATCTGCCGTATCATTTGGCGGTGGTTTATTTAAGTGGTATAGCCGAGATGATTGCAGGAGCCTTGTTAATACCGAAAAAAACTCGAAAGTTTGGCGCTTGGGCTATCATTGCATTATTGATTGCGGTATTTCCTGCAAATATCCAGATGAGTATAGATCAATCGCAGCAAGTGGGTTCATTGTTTTACCTCTCCTTACTGCGATTGCCTTTTCAGTTTTTACTGATTTATTGGGCTTATAGTTTTACCAAACAAGTTTAAAGCAAAAATGATTTTAAAGTTTTTTGAAAATATTCATCGATACCTGAAATTTTAGCTTTAAGCTCTTTGATGTTAATAGGCTTTGTTTTTTTATTATCAGGAACCACAAATTCTTTATCGGCAACTGGCACATCAGTTATTTTTGTAGCAAACCAGGTAATGTGCTCATTAGGTAATGCCACTCCTAAAATCATTCCGGGTAAACCGGTAAAAGATTCTGGTCCGCCTGAAACTGGGATTTCATCTGTATAAAAAGCCACCACATAAACAGAATCCATAATCAGTGCGTTTGCCCTCCTGCAATTGTAACCTGCAATTTCCCTTACTTCGGAAGTGATTTTCCAATCTATTTTTCTAACGCTGTCCTTAACGATAAAATCTTCTTCAAATACTTTTTTCTTGGTGGTAAAGTTGGACGTTGTTAAATCAGTAAATACCTGGTTAATTTGAGGGCCAATATTGCTACCGCCCCATCCGCCGGCATTTACCTTGTCATTATCCTCCCAAACAGGTGTAAAAAGACTTTTTTGAGTGTCAAAAATCAGTTTAGATTTCAGTACCTGAAATTGAGGTTTAGTTTCTTTATACTTATCGTAAAACATTTTCTGAAAAGTATTATCGGCGTCGGTAGGTTTTAACAACGCAAACATGTTCACCGTTTTTTCATACTCAATTACCCCGTGATTGGTGAAATGTGAGAACTGGCAAAGGGCAATATTATTCATGCCGGATGATATTACAAAAATGGTAAGAAGTAGGTTTTTCATCATTTTATTTTTTTGAACCGAATTTTGAGAAATCCCAAGAAAGGGATAGTAAGAAATAACGCTGAATATTATTGTAAGAAGTTTGAGTGATATTATTTCCGTAGGCACTTCTTGTAAAGCCTATGTTCTCATTTAATAAATCATTTCCTGATAGGGAAAGTTTAATGTTTTCCTTTTCTAAGAATGATTTTGAGATAGTTGTGTTAATGATAAACTTGTCAAAATTAGTATTGAACGAGCTGGAGGCTTCCTGAAACTCATAGTTAGCATCCATATTTAGGTGAACTTTTTTTGGTAGTTTAACATCAAAGTAGAAATAGCTATTAAATGTATAGCCACTTGCATTTCTTTGTGTTTGTAAAGAAGATTTATTAATCTGATAACCAGGTACAACATTTATAGACAGAGATAATTTGTCAGAGTATTTAGAAATAGAAATCTGTGGACTAAAGTTATAGCTTTTGTTTTGATTTAATTGGTTATTACTGATGTTGTAATAGGTATTCCCATTTCCGTTTAGCCCAATCCCATACTGATATTTTGATTTCCCTATCTTACTGTTATAATCAATATAGGCGTAAAAATTATTTGGTTTTTTATCTTTCAAATTTTGGTAGGTAGAAGTACTAAATCCACTTCCACTAGTGCTAATGTTACTTACAATCTCATTAGATACAAAGCCATATGAAGCATACATATAAAAACCTGTACTGGTTAAAACTTTATAAGAATTATAGCTAAGGTTAAATCTATTTGAAAAAGCGATATCTAAATCTTTATTCCCAAGAGTGATATTTAAAGGATCATTATTGTTGAGCACAGGTTGAAGCTGATTAACGCTTGGTTGTTTAGTATTGCCATTGTATCCAAAATTAAAGCTTTTTTGCTTGTTGAATTTGTATTGAAAATTAGCGGATGGCACAAAATTCACAAAGTCTCTTTCAAAAATAGCCGAGGTGATTAAATTATCCTGTCTGATATTTGCAAATGCGAGTTTTGAACCTACCGTTAAATTGGTTTTATCTTTCTTATAACCTAATGATAAACCACCTTGCTGTGTGGTAATTTTATAATCTAGGTTATTGGAATATAAAGGGTCTAGTTGTGTGTAATTTCCGGATCCATCTTGGTTCAGTGAATTTAATTTAGAGTAGCTTTTTGTGAGGCCAAAATCATAATTGCTAGATAAAGACAAGGTTTTAGACAGTTTTTCAGTTAAGGTTAAACTTGTTTTATAGTTTTCGTTTTCCTGATGGTTATCCTTCAGCTGGTTAACCACATCAACACTGTCAATCTGATTGTTTGGGTCATAAAAATTGATGTTAGAATTTAAAATCCCATTAGACTCACTCCCATCATAAGATTGATTAAACCTAAATGTTAAAGTACGCCCTGGTTTCTTAAATTTTTTACCATAAAATAAAGTGGTGGCCAATCTGTTTTCTTTCACATCCTCATTAAAATTTCTTAAACCATCATTAATTAAAACGTTATTATTAGAAAAACCGCTAGATAAGGTTGTGCTATTATTTCCCTTGTTTCTTACATAATTTTCTAAGGTAACTTTGATGTTAGAAGAGGTATCAATCTTGAAATCGTAGCTTAAATTAAGTTTATTCTGTGTTAAGCTATTATCAAAATTATTATTGGTGTTATTTACCAAAAGATTGTTAGGTAAATTATTCTGATTAATGGTATTTTTAAATCCCATATTATCAAAAGAACCATATTTATAGTCTAAGTTTAAAGCGTGTTTATCCGCTTTCCACTTATTCTCATAATGAATTCCAGTATTTAAAATTTTAGGAATTCCTTCTCCATAAAAGCTTTCTCCAGAAAACGCATCGTTGCCTCCTCCGTAAGAAACTGAGATTCCCCCATCATCATTAATTTGTATGTTAGAATTACCAAGCCCAGCTTTCTGCGAAGTTTGCCAATCTAAGCCTGTTCTTGTGGTATTTCCATAGGTACTGTAAGCTGATAACTTCTGTTTTTTATTGAATATATTGATGAGCCCTTGAGTACTGTAGTAATCGTCATCGCCATAACCCGCATCCAGTTTCCCGAAAATCCCCTTTTTCTTATCCTCTTTTAAAGTAAGGTTGATGGTTTTACTTTTTAGCCCATCATCAATCCCAGTGAATTTCGCATTTTCACTTTTATCATCATAAAGTTGCACTTTATCAATCATATCCGACCTTAAATTTTTGGTCACTAAAGTTGGGTCGTCTCCAAAAAACTCTTCTCCATCTACCAAAACACGGTTTACAGTTTCTCCTTGTGCAGTAATCTTACCGTCTTTATCTACTGTAATTCCAGGTAGTTGCTTCAACAGATCTTCCACTTTTGCATTAGGCTGTACCTTAAAAGTTTTGGCGTCAAACTCGGTGGTATCCCCTTTAATTCGCACTTGTACCGCTTCGCCCTTAAAAATCACTTCTTGCAGTAAACGGGATTTTAAAAACAGGTTCACTTTTCCAAAATCTTTTGTAGGATTCGCTTCATCCAATTTAAAATCCTCCACATAATCTGCATAATCAGGGTAGGTAACCAGCATTAGGTAATTTCCTGTTTTAAGATTGTTTATGGAGAAATCGCCATTTTCAGTCGCTCTGGTAAACTTTACTAAAATAGAATCCTTAGCCTGAAGAATACTGATAGATGCATTTTTAAGGTTAACATTAGAGGCACTGTCTAAAATAGTTCCTTTAATTTTTGCTTGTTGGGCGTTTGCAAAAAGGCAAAACAATGCCAGAAATAATAAGGTTAAGAGTTTTTTCATATATAAGGTTTAATCAACTAAATCTTTAGGTGAAGGTATCAATATTATTTTTTTAATACAATGCCCATTTTCAATTATTAACATAAATTAACTCTTTTTAACATTTCAGATAATTTTTTTAATTAAAAGGCTACCATTAAATGATTTAAAGGTAATGGCTGTGAAATTTTTACAGGATTAAGCTAATACAATGTTTATTAATATGATGTTTCTTATATTAGTTGGCTAAACATTTTAATAATGAAAAGATTCTCTTACTTCCTATTAATTATTGCGCTGCCATTATTTTCATGCGCTCAAAACAGTGCCGATTATGTGAAGCAAAATTATAACAAGGTAGAAAAGCAAATCACCATGCGTGATGGGGTGAAGCTATTTGCTTCCATCTACATTCCTAAAGATGCATCTGTTAGTAATAAGTACCCTATCATGATGCAACGTACCTGCTACAGCGTTGCTCCTTACGGCGAGAATAAATTTAAAACAAGCTTAGGTCCATCTGAAACCATGATGAAAGAGAAATACATTTTTGTTTATGAAGATGTGAGGGGCAGATGGATGAGCGAAGGGCAATGGACAAACATGACTCCAGTAATAGCTAACAAGAAATCTAAAAACGATGTGGATGAAGGTTCGGATACTTATGACACTGTTGATTGGTTGGTTAAAAATCTAAAAGAAAGCAACGGAAAAGTTGGACAGTGGGGCATTTCTTATCCTGGTTTTTACACTGCAGCCGGTTTAACCGCCAATCATCCTGCTTTAAAAGCTTCTTCTCCACAAGCACCAATTTCTGATTTTTGGTATGATGATTTTCATCATAACGGTGCATTTATACAATCCTACTTTTTTACTTTTCCAGTTTTCGGGGTTCAAAAAACAGAACCTACTACCAAAGCTTGGTATGAAATGTTAAAGACTGAAACGAAAGATGGCTATCAGTTTGGGATGGATTTAGGGCCTTTAAAAAATGCAGAAAAATATTATAAAGACAATTTCTTTTGGCAAGAAACTGTGAATCACCCCAATTACGATGAGTTTTGGCAAAAGAGAAATTTACTGCCACACTTAAAAAATGTAATGCCTGCGGTAATGACAGTAGGAGGTTGGTTTGATGCAGAAGATTTGCGTGGTCCGTTGGCGATATATAAAACAATTGAGAAGAACAGCCCAAAAACTTATAATACCATTGTGGAAGGGCCTTTCGGGCATGGAAGGTGGAGCCGTGAAACCGGCCATACCATGCACAATGATATTTATTTTGGAGATAGCATTGCTACATTTTATCAGAAAAATATTGAGGCAAAATTCTTTAACCACTTTTTAAAAGGTGCCGGAGATAGAAAAACGGGCTTACCTGAAGCTTACATGTACGATACCGGAGTGAAAGAATGGAAACAATTTGATCAGTGGCCAGCAAAAAATGCGGAGCAAAAAACTTATTCTTTAAATTTAAGAGGTGGCCTTTCACAAATTTCTACAAAAGAATATGGTGCAAGATCATTTGAAAGTGATCCAATGAATCCTGTTCCTTACACCAATGATATTTCCACTAGCATGGGTTTTACCCCATTTAATTATATGAGTGAAGACCAAAGATTTGCAGGCAGAAGACCAGATGTATTGGTTTACCAAACTGAGGTTTTAGAAAATGACATCACCCTTGGAGGAGAGATTTTGGCTAAATTGAAAGTGAGTACAACTGGAACAGATGCAGATTGGGTGGTAAAGTTAATAGATGTTTATCCTGGCGATGAGCCAAATAATGAATACATGCCCAACAAGAATGTTACTTTAAGCAACTACTGGCAAATGGTACGCTCGGAGGTAATGCCGGCAAGGTTCAGAAATGGTTTTGAAAAACCTGAACCAATGGTTGCCAATCAGGAAACTGCGGTTAACATTCCAATGCAGGATGTGTTGCATACTTTCAAAAAAGGACACCGCATTATGGTTCAGATACAAAGTACTTGGTTCCCATTAATTCAGAGAAACCCACAGACTTTTGTTCCTAATATTTATAAAGCCAATGAAAGTGATTATCAAAAACAAACCCATAAAGTGTTTAACACTAGTGTGATTGAATTTAGTGTAATTAAATAACGTGAGTTCGGGTTAAGCGGCCAAAAAGAGTTGACTATCCTTATCCTGAAATTTGATGTTAAGGGAAGGTTTTTTAGGGAAGAAATGGTATGCGCACAAAGCGCCCATCGTATTCATTAA
>JBDSHZ010000004.1:0-40624 GCA_039918235.1 Pelobium sp. | reverse complement strand
TGTTTTTTGTAACAGCTCATGTAGATAATCTTCACGAACCTGATAACCTTGACTTTTGAAAAAACTGAGCACAAAAATATTAAAGAAACGCCAGTTCATGTCAATCGTTGGTCCGTTGCCGTAACTTAACATGGTGCTTGCTAACTCATCTTTAACATTTTGTGGCAAAGGTTTCCAGTAAATTTCTGGCGCCGCAAATAAGGAAACCGCCAAGCCGCCAAACTCTACCAAAGTTTGACTTGCTCCGCCGTTTTTGGGACGGTGAGGGACATATATATCTGAAGTTGAATCAAGCAATCGTGTAATTTGATGACGGTAATAATCCGCAACGGAAATATTGTTTATTTTAAGACCTGGATTTTCTTTTAATAAAGGCGTAGCAATAAACATGGTACGGCACAACCCTTCCAGCTTTTCGGTTGCATTTGGTGAATCATTTTGCGGATAGCTTTTGCCGGGCTGTTTTGGGAATCCCATAGGATCATCCAAATTATGGATGTAAGAAAACGCACCGGAAAGCAAATAATGCCCCGCCTCTTTCCAGTGTTCTCTGCTCATACCTGTGTACGGACTTAACTGATAATTTAACGGGGTTGTAAAAGCTTTAGGCTGCTCGTTGATTTTTCCGTATGACCAAATGTTTTGTGCAAATGAAAAATTTGAACTCAACAGGAACAACATCGCCACGCAAATCAATTTTGATTTTATTGTTGATCTAATCATCAAATTTTTCATTATCATATTTAATATTGAAATACAAAACTGTTACTCCTCAAAAAATTAAGGAATATCGATTAGCACTTCTGTATGAATAGGTTTATATAGAAATGCAATTTGGAGAAACCTTTGTTAATTTTAGGGGGGTTATTTTTGAAATAGAGAGCGGTAAATTGAGATTTTATCTTCAATATCACCTTAATTTTGGAATTTTATCCTCATACTATTGTTTTCTAAATTTTTCGCCAATCTTGTAATTTTTGTTTCCAACGTTTCTGTAAGTACGTATATATTCTGAGGGATTCATCCCGAATACTTTTGCAAACTGTTCTCTAAAATATCTGATATCGTTAAACCCTGCACTGTAAGCTCCTTCGTTAACTTTACAATCTGTATTAATAAACAATTGAGCCACTTTTCTTAAGCGGATGAAACGGATAAATTCATTGATAGATTTACCCGAAATAAGCTTTACTTTTTTATAGAGCGCAGAGTGGCTCATATCCAGCTCATCTGCCAATTGTTTAACGTTAAAATCTTTATCATCTAAATGCTTTTCGGTTATTTCTATACAGTTTTCCAAAAATTTCTTTAGGTCTGGCGACACAGAGTAGTCGTCTACCTTTAGCGTTATTTGATTATAAAAATGTTGGTGAAGATTAATACGACTTCTTAAAAGATTGGCCACACGGGCTACTAAAATTTCTTTATCAAAGGGCTTAGTTATAAAATCATCTGCGCCACCCTCAATACCTTTGAGCTTTAGTGCTGCCGTTGTGGCAGAGGTGAGCAGAATTACCGGAATGTGCATTAAAGCACTGTCTTCTTTAATTCGCTGGCATAAATCAACTCCGCTCATCTCCCCCATCACCACATCTGTTATTACCAAATTGGGGATTTCATTTTCTATCATTACAAAAGCCTTTTCTGCACTTTCGGCTTCCATAATCTGATAATCTGCTTCGAAAATGCTTTTGATATAGTTCCTGATTTCTAAATTATCATCAACCAATAAAATGGTGCTTCTTTCCGAAATGATATTAATATCTGGAGCAATTTTAGGGACTGCAGTAGGCTTAATTTCATTTGTATCTTCTATTTCTATTCGCTCTTCTGTATGCATTGGTGTAGTGGTCGCATATTCAACCACCCTACCATCAAAAGCAACTTTTTTAGGAAATTTTAATTGAAAAGTTGCTCCTTCATTTTTAATACTATCGAAGCTCACATTACCTTGATGGCTTTCCATAATCTCCTTAACAACATATAAACCAATGCCAAAACCACCTTTATAATTTTCCTTATCCGTAACCTGATAAAATCTATTAAAAATTTCCTCACCCAACTCTTCAGAAATACCAACCCCGGTATCTTTTACGCTAATTTTTGCGTTTTCATCCTCTTCACTAACCCACACATAAATTGAACCACCTGCCGGGGTATATTTTAAAGCGTTAGATATTAAATTAAATATTGCGATTTCCAGCTTTTCTCTATCCGCCAAAACTTCAATGTTCTCTTTGGAAGATGTAAACTCAAAAGTTATTTCATTAAATTTTGCTTGTTGTACAAAGCATAAAAAAACCTCTTTACAAAAATTAACTAAATCAAAACTACTTACTTTAAGCTTATCTGGATTGGCTTTTTGAAAATGCAATAGCTGATCAACCAAACTCAACAGTCTGCGAGCGTTTCTATAAACTACGATTAACTCTTTGGTTTCAACCTGGTGAGATTTACTGTTTAAAAATTCTTTAATGGGATTGATAATTAAAGTAAGTGGCGTTCTAAATTCATGAGAAATATGGGTGAAAAACGAAAGTTTTCTGTCATGCAGTTCTTTCTCCTGCACCATTTTAGTGGCTGCAAGCTGTACCTGAAATTTCAACCTTTCTTTATCCCGTTGGTAAATCACAAACTTTCTAATCAAGAAAAATAAAATGAACAAATAAATTAAATACGCAACCCAAGTGCGCCACCAAGGAGGTAAGACTTCAATTTTAATTACCTTTTCGTTATTACTCCAAACACCTGCCGCATTAGTGGATTTAACGTGTAAAATATAATTACCTTCATGTATATTGGTGTAATTTGCGACGCGTAGTTTACCAGAATAATTCCAGCCTTTATCCCATCCTTCTAAATAATACGCGTACTGAATAGAACCTGGAGAAGAATATTCTAATGTTGCGAAATCCACAGAAATTACGGCATCGTCATAAGGCAATTTTAAAGATGTAACGCTGCCATTCGCTATTTTATTAACGAATTCACTTTCACCAGTTAACAACTTGCCTTTTACTTTTATACTGGTGATAAATATCGGCTTTATGGTGCTGTTAGCTTTAATGCTATCTGGATAGAATATATTAAAGCCTTTCACTCCTCCAAAAACCATTTCTCCAGAACTAAGCTTAGCTGCTGAACGGTAAAAGAATTGGTTACTTTGCAAACCATCTTCCTGATAATAATTCGTTATTTTTTTTGATCTGGTATTAAATTTTATGAGCCCGTTAAAAGTGCTCATCCATAAATTGTGATGGTTGTCTTCCTGAATGCTAAGGATAGAATTATTTGAAAGTCCGTCATCAGTTGAAAATCTTTTAATGATTTTACCTGCAGAAAGGTCAAATAATAACAACCCACCCCCTTCTGTACCTAACCAAAGTTGCCCATTGGCATCCCGATAAATTGCCCGAACTGGTTTACCGATATCATAAAATTGATGTTTTTTAAAAGTTCTGTCAATTTTTATAAGCCGAGATGCATTGCCAGCTAAAAAATCTCCGTTTTTATTCTCTGTTAAAAAATAAATATCATCTAAATTCTGATCAAAGACTTCAAACTTATCGTCTTCTCTATTATACTTATATAACCTACCAGAGGCATAGGTAGTTGCCCATAAATCCTTTTTGCTGTCTTCAAATATTTGCAAAACATTGCGATTATTTAAAGATAATGCCGGATTGTAACAGATATAATGTTTAAATTTTTTTGTTTTAGGATCAAACTTATTGATTCCTCCTCCAAAAGTTGCTACCCATATATTACCAAGGTAATCTCGCTTGATGGATGTTACCCAATTATTACTTAAAGAGTTGTTGCCTGGCTGAGATTGATAATTATCAAAACTGTTAAGCTTACGATTCCATACGCTCAACCCATTACTTTCTGTGCCTATCCATAAATTTTTCTCGTTATCTTCATAAAAAGTAGAAACAAAATTAGAGGTAAGGCTATTGATATTGAATGGATTGTTGGAGATAATATTAAATTTTGAATGGTGTGGCTGCACTATATTTAATCCGCCATTTAAACTACCAATCCATATTCTCCCTTCATTGTCTCCAAAAACGGTACTTATAGACTCGCTCGTAAGGTTTGGTTCAGTATTTCCGCTCTTTAAAACTGTAGATTTATCGTCTTTAAGGCTTAAAACTACAAGCCCTTTGCCTGGCAAACCAACCCACATTCTGTTGTTTTTATCTAAAAACAAGCTAGATACTTGACTAGTTAGCAAACTAGAATTTTGAGTACCTCTGGACCATGTTGCTTTACCGGTATCGTATTTATAAATCCCAGATTCAGTTCCAATCCATATGTTGTTGTCATGATCTATGGCCATAGCGTCAGCTGAATTCTTTTCTTCGCTTAAACTAATTAATTTTCTGTTCTTTGGGCTGTAATAAAAAAGACCCACATCGCTAACAAAAACGAATACGCGACCATCATTCCCAACCGCAATTGAAGATAAGCTATAACTTACCGATTCTTTAGCACCTAGTTGGAAAGGGATTTGAAGAAACTCTTTTTTCGCTGCTGGTTTTACTAGAAAACCCATCCCATTAGCCCCAATATAAATTGTACCCTGTTGATCAGATTTGATGATGTTTACAGAGTTTTGAATTTTTTCAATAATACCAGTACGATGTGCTTTAAGGTAAACAGGAGAAAAATTTCTATATAAAGGGTCATATAAACTCACTCCCTGCCCGGTACCTATGTATAATTTTCCGGCATTATCTTCTGCAATGGTATAAACAAAATTATGAGGAATAGAAGTGCTATCGTCGATACTGTTTCTAAAAACTTCAAATCCATATCCATCATATCGGTTTAAACCATCATGCGTTCCAAACCACATGTAGCCATTATGGTCCTGAAAAATAAAGCGAACTGAATTATTAGATAAGCCATTCTCGATTCCTAATGTTTGGATATTTGAAATTTGTTGAGCGGAAACACTGATTTGCAAAAAACATATTAAAAAAAGAGCTATTATTTTTAAAGATTTAAAGCAAAATGGCATAATGATTTTTGGTTATCAAAGCGTAATTTAAGAATAAATGATAATTCAACACATAAAATCTTACAATTAAGCGCTATACAAAAAACCCATCCAAATGATATTTGGATGGGTTGCAAACTAACACATTAGTAGTTAGTTGATTAATTTGATACTATAGGTATAGCTGTATTTTTTATCCTTTAAAAGATATTGTTCATGCGGGTATGCGCCCCAACTATTATCTCCACCAACTCCTCTTTGGTTAAGATCTATATGCAAAATTGTAGCTCCTGCTTTTTTAACATCTGTTGGATGCTGTTGCTTTTTATTAAACCCTGGGTCTAAATCCTCGGTTCTAACGTCTAAAGCACTAAAACAAATTGGCTGATAGCCTTTTACCAAAAGTCCAGTATTTTTATCGTCAGTTAGTTTTATCCAACGGGTATCGGTTTTATACCCTGCTTCTTGCGGGCGGATATAATCCCAAGTGAACTGATTGGCTACTTTATCTTGATATAAACCTACAAAAGCAGCCGTGTTTCTGTCGCTGTAATTCTCCCAAGGTCCTCTTCCATAATAGCTAAGGTTTTCGTATTTTGAAGGTAAATCCATACGCATTCCAAAACGTGGTATTTCTGGCAATGCTCTCCCAGTCATATCTATTGAAGCGGTTACTTTAATAGCACCATCATTTTGTATCTGATAATTTATGGTATAAGGAACGTTGATGTTTTCCAATTGATAAATTACAGTTATTTTCAAACCTTCAGTATCTTGTTTACCTACAATTACTTCTTTAACCGATTTGTTTTCATGTGCTGTTCTCCAAACCCCTAGTCTTTCTGGCATTTTGTTTCCAAAATCATTATCGGTTGGTGCTCTCCAAAAATAAGGTTCAGGGAAACTACGAATGTTTAAGCCTTTATCAATCTGATAACGTGTAAATGTTCCTCTCGTTGTATTGAAATCACCACTAATGGCACCTGATGTAAAACTGACTTTATCACCTTCTGTTTTTATCTGGAGCGTACCTTCTGTTTTTTGATCAAAAGCATAAAAGTCATTTGCGTATTTGAACTGCTCGCGGGCTATTTCATGATTTTTGGCAACTAGGTCAGTAGCTTCTGTAGTATATGCATACACGTTTAAGAATAGCTCTTGCCCTGGTTTAAGTTTATAAACAGGTAAATCTAATTTAACATCTTTCTGTTGATGAGGTGCCAAGCTCAACTTAAATGTACCCTCTTTTACTTTTTCCCCATTGTTTAAAATTTCCCAACGGAAATTGTATTGATCGAGGTTGGTGAAACCAAATTCATTTTTTATGTTAATTAAACCTTTAGCCAAATCACTTTCTGTAAAGGTTATATTCTGATAAATCTTTTTCACCTCAAAAAGGCCTGGATGTGGGATTTGATTTGCAGAAATTAAACCATTAGCGCAAAAGTTCTCGTCATTCTGCAACATATAGCCTCCTAAGTCACCGCCATAGGCATAAAATGTTCTGCCATCGGCTGTTTGGGTTTTAAGCCCTTGATCTACCCAATCCCAAATAAAACCGCCCTGCATATTTTTACTTTCTTTAATGATATCCCAGTATTCTTTAAAGTTACCATTGCTATTACCCATGGCATGAGAATATTCGCACATAATAAACGGACGTGTTTTACCAGATTTAGCGTAATCTTTCATGTATTTGATGCCTGGATACATGGGACCAACAATGTCGGTATTTGTATCTTCTCCAGCTTGCTCAAACATTACCACTCTACTATCATCACGTTGTTTAATCCATTTATAAGCATCGTGAAAAACAGGTCCGTTTCCACATTCGTTGCCCATTGACCATATAATTACCGATGGGTGATTTTTATCTCTTTCAACCAATCTGTGTATACGATCTAAATGTGCTGGGGCCCATTCTGGCAGATAAGCCGGATGCTTCGATTTATCAAACCCGCCCTGTAATTCGGCACCCATTGCATGTGTTTCAATATTAGCCTCATCAACCATGTAAAAACCATACTTATCAGCAAGTTTTAGCATCATTGGATCATTTGGATAATGGCTGGTACGGATTGCATTGAGGTTAAATTGCTTCATCAATTGCATATCCCTAATTATGGTTTCCTTTACCGGCACATGCCCTTTTATTGCATCATGTTCATGTCTATTCGCTCCTTTGATCAGCACAGGAACTCCGTTTACCAATAAACGGGCATCCTTTATCTCCACTTTTCGGAAACCGATTTTTGAGCCTGACACCCCTAAAGATTTGCCATTTTGATCGTTCAATTTTAAAATCATATCATACAAGTAAGGCGTTTCTGCGCTCCACTTGTTTACACTGCTGATATTACCAGAAAATAAAAGTTGGTTAATAGCTGATTTTACGTCAACCTCTCTTTTTTGTGTAAAAACCACTTTCCCGTTTGCATCTAACACACTTAAATCAACATTTACTTTGTTAATGGCTGTACTTTGAAATTTGCGGACATCAACCGTAGCATTTAATACGCCATTTTTATATTGGCTATCCAAATCTGCTTTGACAAAGAAATCCCACAAAGAAACCTTTGGTAAAGAAACCAGGTAAACATCACGTTCAATTCCGCTTAAACGCCAAAAATCTTGATCTTCTAAATAGCTTCCATCATGCCAGCGAAATACTTGCACCGCTAACAAATTATCACCTTCTTTTAACAAAGAGGTAATATTAAATTCCGCAGGAGATTTTGAAGCTTTGGTCATTCCGGCTTTTTTACCGTTTACATACACTTGAGCATAGCCAGTGATGGAACCAAAATGCAATAACACTTCTCTTTCATCCCATTTTTTTGGAACTGTAAAATTCATGCGGTAAGTGCCTACCGGATTGTTCTCACCAATAAAAGGTGGATTTTTAGGAAACGGATAAACAATATTTGTATAGATAGGAGTACCAAATCCTTGCAGTTCCCAATTTGAAGGTACAGGAATACTTTTCCAGTCTTTATCATTAAGATCTGTTTTGTAGAAATTTAAATCGCGGTTTTTATATTGATCAACGTAACTGAATTTCCAACTTCCATTCAACAGTTTGAAGTATGGTGACTTACTATAATCGTCGTTTATAACCTCTTGCTGCTGATCAAACAACATAAATGTTGTATGTGGTTTTTCCTTATTTTCATCAATCTTTTGTGGGTTTTCCCACTCATTATTTTGGGCTACAGCAAAATGTTGCTGGCAAAAAAACAAGGATACACCTAGGAAAAGTGCTTTTAATTGGCTTTTTTTAATCTTAATCATTTAAAGATTTGGTTTATAAGGTTGATTACTAATGATAATATTAGTTTGAAACTAATGTAATGAAAATAGTGCTGTTCAATAAAACTATTTCGTTTCTAAGATCAAAAAAACAAAAAATTTAGGAAACACAAGGGTTGTAAATAGGTAAAAAAAGGGTGACTAATTCTTCAATTGGCGAGAAATTTTATCTATATAAATAGATGCTCCGATTATACCCATTATAATTTCATTAAAAAAGCTTAAAAACCATTATAAAAATGGCTTTTAAGCTTTAAAATTATAAAGAAACTGACTAATTATAATCAGGATTTTGCTCTAATTTTGCATCTTTATTTAGCTGAATCTCATTTAAAGGGATTGGCAAAAGCAATGCTTTACTTGTTAAGCCTTTTACAGGTTTTGCTTTATCATCAGAATTTAATCTCAATGTGCGCTCTACCAATGTTTTGGTTCTCATCAATGTCATTCTTCTGTTTTCTTCGCCAATTAATTCTCTAGCTCTTTCATCCAAAATAAAATTCAATGTCATCTCTGCTGCATTTACCTTACCTTCTGCAGGATAGTTAGCAAATGCTCTTTGTCTTAAAACATTAATCGCATCAGCAGTGCCTTGCAAATTTTGTTGTTGCACCCTGGCTTCGGCAAGTAATAGATAAGTTTCACCTAAGCGCATTAATGTAAAATCTTTTATCGTAGCATAGCCAAATACATCTTTAGGATCATATGAACCCCATTTAGTGGTATGTGGTGCAATTCTAAATAAGGTATCTACACCAGTAAAAGGAATTTTTTTTCCATATCTACTTGCATAAGCTGGGTCCGGATTGTTGTAATAAAATGTACGACGGATATTATATCTAGAATTTCTAACATCTTTATTGTTATACAAGCCATATAACACCCAGTTACTTAAACGTAATCTTCCTAAACCACGTCCGCCTAAAGAATCGGCAGGTAAAGTACCTCCTCCAGAAACATCATAATAAGCCGGAACAAAAACCCTACGCTGTTGTGCATCTCCGGTTCTTCCACCTGTTACTGTAGCTGTGTTTTCTTGTTGTAAGCCCCAGATTACTTCTGTATTACCTTGAGAACGACGTTGGTTGCCGTACACAAACATATCAGAATAGTAATCCCCAGGTTCATTTGCTTTAACTCCGTAACGTTGTGTGATTAGCTTGAATTTTGCATCACTAATGATTTTAGCAGCTTGAGCCTCTGCCAAATCGGGTTTTCCCATTCTTAAATACGCTTCTGCAAGCAATTGCATGGCCATATATTTATTTCCTCGAGCGGCTTTTGCTGCCGTTACATCTGGCAAATTGGTTGTTGCAAAAAGTAAATCTTCTTCAACCAATTTGTTTACATCTGCCAATGTAGCCCTAACGAAATCTGTTTTAGGCCCTGTAAGTGGCTCGGTTAAAATTGGAACTCCACCAAATAAGGTAGCCAATCCATTATACGCATAAGCTCTAAAAAACTTCGCTTCTGCAATAATCTTATCCTTATCGGCCTGGCTAATAGCAGTTATTGAAGGATCTGATGCGCCTGCAATAATGTTATTGGTTAAGTTTATTAAAATGTAATACCTGTTCCATATGTAAGCTGAACCCCCATCTGAAGGAGTAAGCTGGGTATAATCATAATATGGAATTTCAACACCTTGTTGATTGGCAGTTGCATTGGCAACATCTGTACCTACTTGCCAAACACTTACCCAGCCTTGCTGATCAGACCAAGTGTAAATGGTACTCACATGGTTGTACAAACCTACCAATGCAGTTTCAAAACCAAGAGCATCTTTCAAATTACTTGGAGTATAAGCCGAATAAGGGTTTTCTTTTAAAAAATCTTTTTTACATCCGGCCGTTAAGGCGAAGATGGCGATATATAAAATGATGTATTTTTTCATTTAAATTTATTTTAGCAATAATTAACGTAATGAAATATTTAAACCGAAAATAAATGAGCGGTTAACTGGATAATTATTTATCCAATCTCCAGATCCACGGGTAGAATAATTAGCCTCTGGATCCCAACCTATCCAATTGGTAAACGTAGCCAAGTTTCTTCCACTTGCATAAACTGTTAAACCATTTACTTTAAATTTCTCTAACAATTCTTGCTTAAAAGTATAGCTTAAAGTAGCGTCTTTAATACGGGTATAGCTCGCATCAGACGCATAACCGTAACCTTTGGTATTGTTGTAAGATAAAGCTGGTCTGGTATTATTTTTATTTGTAGCTGTCCAATAGCCAATTTCTGCAGGAGTATTTCTTCTACCGCTTTCATCTGCATAGTTTAAATCGGCATTGTTACGTGTCATGCCGTGTGCAGTTTGTATAAAAATATTCAGACTTAAGTTTTTGTATCTAAAAGTATTGGTTAAACCTCCTGTGAATTTTGGTGCAGTTTGCCCCAAAACTTCTCTATCATTAGCAGTGATGGTACCGCTTCCGTCCACATCAGCAAATTTCAAGTCACCTGGTTTTGCTCCGGGATCCTGTTTTGAAGCATCCTCGCCGGTTTGCCAAACGCCCTGTAAACGATAATCATAAACCACACTAATAGGCTGGCCAATAAACCAACGGTTACCTAAATCACTTTTTTGATCACCATATAAATCCTTGATTTTGTTTTTATTGGTTGCAAAAACAATTGATGTTCCCCATCCAAAATCATCCTTCTCAATGTTTTTTGTGTTTAAGCTAACCTCTAAACCTGTATTTGCAGTTTTACCAATGTTTTCAAAAACATTACCGTAACCAGTAATGATAGGCAAACTCCTTTTTAATAAAAGATCGCTGGTTTCGTTGTTGTAATAATCTACCGATCCAGAAATTCTGCTCTTCAATACAGAAAAATCAACACCTACGTTAGTGCCTAAAGTTGTTTCCCATAATAAGTTAGCATTCCCTAAGACGCTAGGATTAATACCAACCGCAGCGGTTCCTTCAAAAGGATAACGAACGGTAGAATTGGTAGTGATTGTTTGGTAAACTGGGATTGCCTCATTACCAGATTTTCCGTAAGATGCCCTTAATTTTAAATTATTTACAAAACTTACGCCTTTCATAAATGATTCATTACTGATATTCCACCCAATCGCTGCTGAAGGAAACACACCGTATTTTGTGGTATTAGCTCCAAACACAGATGAGCCATCTCTACGGGCAGTAAGTGTAAATAAATATCTGCTATCGTAAGAATAATTTAACCTACCCATTTGTGAATTTAATGCATATCTATCAGCATAAGAATTAGTACTTTGTGTTGCACCAGCACTCAGGTTATTAAAACTTAAATTATCATTTGGAAAACCTTTTGCATCTGCCGTTGAGTTTACATATTTTCTTTGTTGTGCACTGTACAATGCAGTAACATCAATATGGTTCTTGTTCCAATCTTTATTATACGATAATATATTTTCTAATGTATAACTATTCGTTTCTGAGTAAAATGTGCTGGCTGTACCCACTTGGTCGTTTGCTGGTCTTCCTACATAACTTCCTCTTCTTTCTGGGATGTAAGAATAACCTGTATTAAGTCGGTATTTAAGTCCTTTTAAAACCCCGCCTAAAGAAACTTCCGCAAAAACATTCCCGTTTAAGTTGGTAGTTCTCTGGATCCTATCAGTAACTAAACCTAATAAAGGGTTAGCAAAAAGCAACTCAGGATTCATCGGATAAATTTTATAAGTCCCATCAGCATTGTAAGGTTGTCCATAAGGACTCATTGCTGTACCATTCAATAAATTTGCTCTTCCACCATCTTGATTATTGTTGGTCACAAAAAGTGAAGTTCCTATTTTAAGAAAACTGGTTACAGTAGCGTCCAAATTACTACGGATACCTAATCTTTTATATTGATAACCTTTAATTACACCTTTCTGATCTAAATAATCTCCAGAAATAAAATATTTCACATCAGGTGTACCACCAGAAATACTTAGGTTATGATTCTGAATAATTCCCTGTTGCGTGGTTAAATCAATCCAATCTGTGGTAATGCCGGCATTATAGTTATCCAATTCCCCTAAATTAGGTACTGGTCTAGTTTGTGTTTGTCCGGTTTGGCTTAAATAATCCGCATATTTCTGAACGTATCCCGCACCATCTCTTGGGGTTAATATATGTGCCATATTTTCAAGTCCGGCGTATGCGCTGTAACGTATCACTGGTTTACCAGTTGTACCTCTCTTTGTAGTAATTAATATTACCCCTTGGGAACCGTTTGTTCCGTAAATAGCCACTGCAGAAGCATCTTTTAATATCTCCATAGACTCAATGTCGTTTGGATTTATATCATTTAATGACCCACCTGTTTTACTCAATGGAATTCCATCAACAACTACATAAGGCCCGCTATTGGCATTGATAGAGCTTTGCCCCCTTACTTGAGCAGATGGTTGGCTACCTGGTATAGAAGAACCTTGATTTACAGTAATACCAGGAGCAACACCTTGTATTGCCTGTAAAACGTTAGTTACTGGTAATTTAGAAAACCTTTCTTTGGGAATAGAAGTTACTGAACCTGTAATATCAGAACGTTTCTGAGTTCCGTAACCTACTACAACCACCTCACTTAAAGCTTTAGCATCACTTATTAATCTTATGGTAAGTTCAGCTGTTGTCCCAACTGTAACAGACTGTGTAATAAACCCTAAATAACTTACTTCTAAAATATTGTTATTACTTACTTGTATTTGGAAATTTCCATTTACATCTGTACTTGTTGCAGACTTTCCGTCTTTTACTTTTACTCCAACCCCAATTAAAGGTTCAGAGGAAGAAGCATCAACTACTTTACCGGTTAAAACTCTTGTTTGCCCAAACGTGAGTATCGGCGAAATCAAAAATAAAAATAGCAAAACCGGCATAAATGCACTTTTGGTTTTACTATATAAAAGGTACTTATTCGACATAATTATTATTTAGTTTTTAAAATTGTTTGCGTATTAATTTTTGAATTTTAAAATTCTTTTTTCATTCTATTGAGGTTTCAAACATCAAATAGTAATTTGGGTTTTTTGGAGGGTAATTCTTTACGTTCATTGATTCTTTCATTTATTGTTGGTTAAATTCATTTAGTTCTCCTTAATAGGATAAAACAATTAATTATTGGTTTAGCATTCCATTCCTTCTGAAGTTTCAAAAAGAACAATTTACTGATGAATAAAATCTAAAATGGATTAGATTATAAAATTGGTTGACTATTAGTATTAGAATAATAGTTCATCCAAAAGTAAACTGTTGCTATAATATTTATAGGGGATAATCTCATTTATTGAGAGGGACAAATTTGTAAAAGTAACCCCTAAAATTAAAAAAATGGCTTTAACTTAACAGAAACAGGCTTTTAAGTAATTCTTTTTTTGTGTATTAAATCGATGAGCATATTCATTAATGTAGAATGGCAGATGGCTCAAAGCATGATGAGCACTATGATGCTTAAATAAATGGAATCTTCTGGCATTAAAATCCCAGCTTTTATACAAGATATTATCTAGAGGGATTTTGAACTTTTGCCATCGTTACTAAATTTTTAAGTAAATAGGCATTTGAATAGCTCAATAGTTTTTTTGGTTTCCCAGATAAAAAATCAATTGAAAAAATATTTAGTGAGTTAATATTTTATAAATCATATTGATGACGCATTGATAAAAAGCAACCATTTGTATGCTGATGACTTTTCAAAAAAAGTGGTAAAAATTGAATATTTTAAAAAATTCAATAAACAAAAAAAGGTTGCAATCATTTGATTTGCAACCTTTTTTTTGTTTTTGATATTGAATTTTGTAGCCCGTAGGGGAATCGAACCCCTGTTTCTAGAATGAAAATCTAACGTCCTAACCCCTAGACGAACGGGCCATAAAAAAAGAGTTGTCTTTCAAACTCTTTCTAGGTAGCGGGGACAGGACTCGAACCTATGACCTTCGGGTTATGAGCCCGACGAGCTACCAACTGCTCCACCCCGCACTATATTTTTATGACTGGTAATCTTTCAATTTCTGAGAAAAACACGCTCTGTTTATGCTCACAATTCATTTTTGAAATAAATGATTTCCCTGAATTGGACTGCAAAGATATAATTCGTTTCTTTGCAGTCCAAATAAATTTTAAAAAATATTTTCGATGGCACATAAAGCAGGTTTTGTGAGTATTATTGGTAAGCCTAATGCAGGTAAGTCAACCCTTATGAATCAATTAGTTGGAGAAAAAATGGCCATTATTACGCCTAAAGCTCAGACCACCCGCCACCGAATTTTAGGTATCGTAAATGGTGAAGATTATCAGATTGTTTTCTCTGATACGCCGGGAATCATCAAACCTGCTTACAAATTGCAGGAGAATATGATGCATTTTGTGGACGATTCTTTAGTGGATGCAGACATCTTAGTTTTTGTGACTGACATTAATGAAAAACAGGATGAAGAAGATGTGCTGGAGAAGCTTAAAAAAACCAGTGCAAAGGTTTTGGTAGTGATCAATAAAATTGATGAATCGCAGAACGAACTGATTGAAGCCAAAATTAGCTATTGGAGAGAGAAGCTAAACCCAGAGGGCATTGTGGGCTGTTCTGCGCTTCACGCTTACAATGTGGAGCCTGTAATGTCTTTCATTATGGAAAACCTGCCTGAGCACCCTGCTTATTACGAGAAAGATGAATTAACAGATCGTTCTGAACGCTTTTTTGTCTCTGAGATGATCCGTGAAAAGATTTTTAAATTCTATAAAAAAGAAATTCCTTACAGTACTGAGGTCCTTATCACTTCTTTTAAAGAAAGTAAGGATATTATTAAAATCAGTTCGGAGATTATTGTAGAAAGAGATTCGCAGAAGAATATCCTGATAGGAACAGGAGGAGCTATGCTGAAAAAAGTGGGTACGTACGCCCGTCAGGATATGGAAGAGTTTTTGCAGAAAAAAGTCTTCTTAGAGCTTTTTGTAAAAGTAATTCCTGATTGGAGAAATAGAGAAAATTATTTGAAGAGCTTCGGTTATTCTGAATAAGCTATAAAGTTTCCAGTTTTAATTTTCCTTTTTGAAAAGTTTTTCAAAAGCATCGTAAACAGCCAAATGTAGAATATTTGCATGGTCCTTATCTCCAAAAAAATTGAAATAAGGAGTAATCATCGGGTCTCCTTCTAATTTTTGAAACAGAGTTTTGGCTGTTCTTTCCATTACTTCCCCTTCATTCCCTACCGCAACATAAACTTTATGCTTACTTTTAAAGGTGGGGTTTATTTTTAAAAGTGATTCATTATCCCACCATAAACTTGGGCTTACAATAATGTAATTCGTGAACAAATCTGGCTTTTTGAATAAAATTTCTGTTGCTAACAGCCCGCCCAATGATTGGCCTATCACAATCTTTTCTCGCGTGGTTTTATACCTTTTTTCAATCAAAGGCTGTAAATCATCTGCTATATAATTTATAAATTTTACAGAACTGCCTGTTGTTGGGAAATCCATTTTATCTTTTTCAACAAGAGTTGGATAGGTAAAATCCCTTCTTCTATCCACATTTGCAATGCCTACTACAATAGATTCTGGCAACATTTCAACCCAAGGAAAGCTGCCAAATTGCACTAAACCTGCGATATGGATAAAATCCTCACCTACAGACCCATCCAAAACATAAATTACAGGGTATTTTTTTGTGGAATCTGGATGATAACCTTGAGGAAGGTAAATATTTAAGGTCCTATTTTCATTTAATATTTTAGAATAGCTGGTAATGCTTTCGCCGATGTTAAAAGGTTTGATGCTTAGTTTTTCCTGAGCATTGGCTATAAATATCAACAGTAAAAAAGGAATGAGAATAATAGATTTTTTCATCCTTAATTATAGATGTAAAAGTATCAAAGCTAAAATTGCGGGTAAAGCCTGCACAAAAAAGATTTTTTTACTAGCAGTAAAAGTTCCATATAATCCTGCAATGGTTACACAACTTAAAAAGAAAATCGCTACGTAAAAACTCCATTCCTGATTGTCTATCAATAGAGACCAAACCAATCCTGCTGCTAAGAAACCATTATATAATCCCTGGTTTGCTGCCATTACTTTTGTCGGCTTAAAAAGTTCATCGGGCAAAGCGCCTTTAAAAGTTTTTTTCCCTGCTGTTTCCCACGCAAACATTTCCATCCATAAGATGTAGAGGTGCTCTAAAGCAATAATTCCTATTAAAATTGCCGCTATTGTTTTCATCTATCTTGCTTATATGAATCAGTTTATTAGATATTTAAAAAAAAGCTATGGTCAATGCTCAAAATCAATCTCTTAAATAAAATGAAATGTTAATCCAAACCTTCATTTTTCCTATTTATTCACAACATTTATTTTAGGATTGATCTTTAACAGCTCAACAATAAACTCCTCTGCTCGTTGAGGACTAAAATAAATTTCATCATATTTATTGAATTTGATCACCAATCCTTTTCTGGATGTTGCAGGGCGATAACCTACCCATAAGGTTTTACCATTAATGATTTCTTTAATATTGGTGACCCTAACCCTGCCTCTAAATGGACCACACCTATAACGGATATGTGTTTCAGTAATGACATAATAGGTGCCGTGAAACATCCAAAGGAGTATTATAACCACCAACAGATCAACAACATGTATCCAAATACCAGCACCCTTAATTCCATTATCGTAATAATCCATTATAAAAATGGCGACTAACATAAGAATCACTAAGTAGATTATACTTAAAAATAAATAGTCGTTTTTTGATTTGAATATCATAATTGTAGTTAAGTAAACTATTAACAGTTAACTCTTTTTTTTAAAGATAAGGAAATGGAGGTTTAGAAAAGTAAATAAAAAATTAACGTAGTTCTTTCATAGTCCATATCGACCCTTTTCAAGCCAATATTTAAACTTCGCCCATTTCGGCAATTATCATTGCTTTAATTTTGAAAGCTTTTTCAAAATGATCTAATTTGTGCTTTTTAATCCACCATTCGGCTACTTCCATTAATAGATTTGGATCCTCATTTTTATTGGCAAAAAAAGCATAAAAAGACAATCCTACATTATCTCCTTTGGCAATAATTTTTTGATCGCAGACTGCAATTATTTTTTGACAGATGGATTTGTTCATTATTTTTATCTTAATCAATGAGTAATTATCCCCCTCGGTCTGTGTCCTCACAGACCGAAATGCAAATCAAAATACTTCCGCAATATTAGTTAAAAAAGAAAAGTCGTCAATTTCCATTTCATAAAATTTCGCAGAAGACCATTTGTAGTCTGCTGGCTCTTTAGCCCAATTCCATTTTTCTAATAATGGATTATTGTGAATATATTCTATTTTTTGAAATACCTTTTCTCTGGAATCCATCAATATTGCTAGAGCGTCTCTTTGCCAAAAGCGATATTTTCTCTCTTGCTCTTCTACTTTAAATTGACTCAATAATTCGGGATCGGTTAATCTCAGTGTTTTCTGAAATTGATGAGCAGTAAATTTATTAAAACTAGCATTTGGCATCTCTTTACCATTCATTGCTTTCATTTCCCAAACTAAATGAATGTGGTTTGGCATAATGACAAAAGCATAAAGCACAATTTTCTCTCTTAAAACTAATTCTTTTAAACTATTAATAATGATGATTTTGAATTCATCATTGCTTAAAAGATATTTCCAGTCTTTTATGGTTGCAGTCCAAAAGTAAACTTCATTAAGAAGCATAGAGGAGTTTCTATTGGCTCTGAAAATATCCATCCTTAAATTTAGCTTTTTTTATTTGGTGGAAATGTTGGTTGTGGTTTCGGTCTGTGAGGACACAGACCGAGGAGGAAGGTTAAAGCGATATTTTCTCTCTTGCTCTTCTACTTTAAATTGACTCAATAATTCCGGATTGGTTAATCTCAGTGTTTTCTGAAATTGATGAGCAGTAAATTTATTAAAACTAGCATTTGGCATCTCTTTGCCATTCAGTGTTTTCATTTCCCAAACTAAATGAATATGATTTGGCATAATCACAAAAGCATAAAGCAGAATTTTCTCTCTTAAAACTAATTCTTTTAAACTATTAATAATGATGATTTTGAATTCATCATTGCTTAAAAGGTGTTTCCAGTCTTTTATGGTTGCAGTCCAAAAGTAAACTTCGTTAAGAAGCATAATTGAGTTTCTATTGGCTCTGAAAATATCCATCCTTAAATTTAAATATTTTATTGTTTAAATGGGATTGTTGTTTCAGTCTGTGAGGACACAGACCGAGGAGGAGAATTCTATTTTACATAGTCGTAGACTTTGTGTTTAGCAGTATCAATTGTTTCTGCAGGGGTAGATATTTTAAAACTTACTATCATCACTGATAAGAATACAATAAAAGCAATCATTGATAAAAGCCATTTTTCAAATTTAAATTGAATAAACAAAATTATACATCCAAGGGCCATTATAATTAGTATTGTAATAGGGATATAAATATTTTGTTTTGGTTCGATAAAAGAAATCAAAATATTAAGTGAAATAAAGATTGCAAATAAAATAAAAAGCCATGAGTTATTAATTTTCCAAAGTGAACTAACTTTCAAATATGAAGTTAAATCCAATCCACTTTTCTGAAAAAATCTATTTAGTTCCTCCGGACTGCCTTCAAAATCTTTACATTTCATTATTTCTTAAACGTGAATTATGGAATAATTAATTTTTTCGCGAATATATTCTTGTTTAATTTCTTCTATATCAATTAAAATTTTAATAGTGTTTGTTATCATCTTTTTTAGTTTATACCTAGATTGATTTTCATCCAATATTTGTAAATATTTATAAATATCATTTTCTGTGCACTTTCCCATTTTTTGAATCACAAATAATAATCTCTCTCTATCATTTCTACACTTTTTATATCTATAAAAGCCAATCATTTCTTCATTGGCAATTTTTGTCGCTTCTATATTATTCTTAGGAGTTAATTGATTAATTATTAAGTCTATTCTTTCAATTTCTCTTTCTAAACCACTTTTGATTTCTCTGAGTTCAATCAAAGCATTGATTTCATTTTGCATGCTCAAATTTAAGTAAAATTATTGTTACAAAAAACATATTTTTTTAAAATTAATTTTAAAAAGAAAATATAAATTGCTTTTTAGGTCTTAAATGGGCAATTATTTAATATTTATGTAACTTATAAAAGTCATACTTTTAAATTATATAAATAAATTCTTTTAGCTTGATGTTTTTGAAGAATGATAGTAAAACCCAATTACAATCCATTTTTCACTTTACCAACTTTCTTTATCCTCATATAACAAAACCCAAGTTCCTTGCAATGTCTCAACTTAACTAAACTCTACCTCGGTCTGTGTCCCCACAGACCGAAACTTTAATAGTATTAAAACCCCGATTTAAAGAAATGAAAAGTCCACAGCATAGCTAGACCCCAACAATAATCCGGAACAGACTATGTAAGCCAATAAAACACTAACTCTACTTTTCAAAATCTTAAAATTTTATATCTTTGCAGTTCATTTCACACTGTTTACAGCAGTATCAATGAACAATGAAAGCATACCAGACACTCCTTTATTATTGCTATAGCCACATCCAGGATGGGGAGCAATACGCTACAGATCACTTAAAATTTTGTAAATCATTAAAGTTAACCGGTCGCATTATTATTGCGGATGAAGGTTTAAACGGTACCGTTTCGGGCACATCTGAAGCCTGTAAAGCTTACATGGATTATGTTTATGCCGATGGCCGTTTTAATGCAACCGAGTTTAAAATTGATGAGGTGGATAAACCTTCTTTCATTAAGATGCACTGCCGTTATAAAACGGAAATTGTGTATTCTGGCTTAAAAGACCCAACTTTTATTGACCCTACCAAAGAAACCGGAAAGCATTTGGAGCCTAAGGAATTTGCAGCAATGATTGACCAAGAAGATGTGGTGATTTTAGATGTCCGCTCCAATTATGAACATCGAATGGGCAAATTTAAAAATGCCGTGACATTGGATATTGAAAATTTTAGGGATTTCCCATCCATGATTAACGAGCTGGCCCAATACAAAGACAAAAAAGTACTGACGTATTGCACTGGCGGAATCAAATGTGAGAAAGCATCGGCTTTGCTAATAAAAGAAGGTTTTAAAGATGTTTACCAGTTGCATGGTGGCATTATCAAATACGGCAAAGAGGCGGAAGGAAAAGATTTTGAAGGCAAATGTTATGTTTTTGATAACCGTTTAGCCGTTGATGTGAATAAGGTGAACCCGAAAGTGATTTCTGTTTGTGGTAACTGTGGCAAAACCACTACTAAAATGATCAATTGCGCCAACCCGGAATGTAATGTGCATTTTAACCAGTGTGACGATTGCGGTGTTGCTTTAGATGGTGCTTGTTCTATAAAATGCCAAGAGCATCCGCGTAAGCGACCTTATGATGGTACAGGATATTATGTAAAAGTGCCTCAGCCAGTTGCGGTGAAGTAGTTCAGGACTTTTTGTTCATGGCTCATGGCAGTTTATCTTAATATTTAAGATTATCTTCAAATTCTTAAACACTAAAAATAGATCAATGATAAAATTTAAACACTTCCTACTTCTATTAGCCTTTTTTACTTCAACTTCAGGTATTGTTTGTGCGCAAGAAAAGGCTCCATTTTACAGTGAAATTGAAGCTTTTAAAAAAGCGGACGATTTAAAAATGCCAGAAAAAGGCGGAATACTTTTTATTGGAAGTTCGTCCTTAAGAAAATGGACCGACCTGGAAAATGTTTATAAAAGTTACGGGGCAATCAACAGGGGTTTTGGTGGTTCAACTTTAGCCAATGCCATCTATTACGCAGACGATATTATTTTCTTGTATCAGCCCAGACAAATAGTTGTTTACAGTGGTGAAAATGATATTGCTGAAGGTGCAAGTCCTGAAATTACATTTGATAGATTTAAAACCCTTTTTTCATTGATCCGCAAAAGAATGCCGGAGGTGCTTATCAGTTTTATTTCTATAAAACCAAGTATCAGTAGGGAGAAAATGATGCCCGAAATGGTTTATGCCAATGAATTGATCAAAACTTTTTTAGCAACGCAAGCCAACACCAGTTTTATAAATGTTTATCCTTTAATGCTGAAAGAGAATGGCAAACCTATGGATAATATCTTTTTAGAAGATAACCTTCACATGAACCAAAAAGGATATGACATCTGGATAAAAACCATCACTCCTTATCTTATCAAAAGTAAACCTTGAAAACCATAAGATTTTCTGAAAGGTTTGAATCACAATAAATCATGAGATTTTTTTCTTGAATTCTATGGATTTTGATTTGCTAAAAACAGAAAGTTATAGAGAAGTATGATGTTTAAGATCTACTTGAAAAAGCCCCAAAAATTTAGACAATTTTGGGGCTTTTTTCTTTTACTTACTTTATTAAATTATACAATTCGTCCAATTTTGGGGAAAGCACAATTTCAATCCTTCTGTTTCTGCTCCTGGCTTCTGGAGTGTTTCCTAGTTCTATAGGTTGGAATTGTCCTTTGCCGGTGGCGGTTAAACGTTCTGGAGTGATTTTCTGTAATTCTGTTAAATATCTTACTACTGAAGTGGCTCTCAATACACTTAAATCCCAGTTATCTTTAATCTGACCTAAATTTCCAACCTTTTGATTATCCGTATGGCCTTCCACAGCAATATTTATTTCAGGTTGTGTATTTAATACTTTTGCCAATTCTTGCAAAGCTTGTTTTCCTTTATCATCAATTATAATAGAACCGGTATCAAACAACAGTTTATCTGTTAAGGATACATATACCTTTCCGTTTTTAATTTCTACCGTTAAACCACTTTTTTGGAAACCTAATAAAGCTTTCTGCAGTTTTTCTTTTAACGCATTGGTAGCTTCATCTCTTTTCTTTAATATCTCTTCAACCTCTTTTAATCTCGCCTCACGCTTTTTCAAGTCTTCTGAGAGCTGATTGATTTCTGACGAAGTGTTAGAGCGCAAACTAGCGTAAGTTGAATTTAAGCCTTCTAATTCTCCTTTTAAGTCGGCTAATTGACCATGTAAGGTGGCGGTATCTGCTTTTAGCGAAGCAATTAATTCTTCCATTGACTGGATTTTTACTTGCGCTTCATCCCAGCCTGTAGCCAAAGAATCTTTCTGACTCATTAAAGTCTCATATTTTTTCTTAGACAGCACCACACAAGAACTTAAGAACAAAAGCACTAGCACAGTGCTTAACAAAGCTGATTTTTTCATATTCTAAATTTATAAAATTGCCTGGTTTAAAAAAGAAACAAAAGGATTTATGATTTTTAATCCTTCTACCACCTTATTTACAGCTCCTGAATTTGCTAATTCTTTATCTGATAAGGAATGGGTTACCGTGAAACTTTTTAATTTCAATAATTCAATATGAGGATGAGTTGCCTCATATCCTTTTGGATGATTTTTAAGCTTTTCCCCATCGTCCAAGCTTCCAAAGTAATTTGTAAATTCTTTTGATTGGGTGATCTTTAAAAAATCATCTGTATTATAATCTATTTCTTGCCTAATCGCTTTCAGGTGATCTGCTTGTGGCATCCAATAACCGCCAGCTATAAAACTTTTCCCAGGTTGGATGTGTACATAATAGCCGGGACCGTCGCCTCCCTTACCTCTAGATGAAATCCAAAATGAAATATTATTTTTATAGGGTAATTTGTTCTTGCTAAAACGCACATCCCTATAAATGCGCATCACACATTTTTTACCAATTAAATCCTCTGGAATGGTCTTATCTGTTTTTCGGATTTCCTCTAAAACGGCATTGGCAAAATCTTCTACATTTTGTTTAGCTTCTTCGTAGCGTTGTTTATTTTCCTGAAACCAATCCCGCTCATTATTTGCTACCAGGTCAGTAAGAAAAGTAAAGATCTCTTTCTTAATCATGATCATAGTGTGCTACATATTTAATCTTCGGCGAAAGCCAATACAACAAAATTACCCGTGAATACCTGAAATTTACTGGAGCCAATAGGAATGCAAAAAATAATATGGTAAATATGTAAACCCAAGGAGATTCTAATTCATTGGTAAAAAAATAGGTTGCTAAGCCTATGTTCACAGCTAATGCCACATTAATGGCATAACCTACATACATGGCTGCATAAAAATAACCGGGTTCTATTTCATATCGCAACCCACAATGCGGACAAACTTCATGCATCTTTTGAGATTTAAAGCCGTACATAGAAGTTTTAAACAAATCTCCTCTTCTGCAACGGGGACATTTTGCATGTAACATGGCATTGAGCATTGGTGTTTTAGACATGTACAAATATAAAAAATCCCATCTGTTGTTTCAGATAGGAATGAGTTTGATTTGTTTAATTTAAGTGAATTTTTTCATCCTTAATGGCTATCGAAACATTTTTCTTTCTGTATTTTTTATACCAGAGCAAGCCAATTGCAGCAACTGCCAGGTAAGGAGCGGCCATTAAATACATGATACCTCCATTGAGTCCGGCACCAGAAGTTCCTCCGGCTTTTAAATTAGATTCAACAGTGGCTTGGCACATGGCGCACTGTGCGTTTGCCTTGTTAGCAACAAATAATGGGCTAACTAAAAAAAATAAAATCACAATTACCTTTAACACTTTCATTTTTCTTTCTTTTAAAAATTATAATAAGGTGAAATCATTAAATAAACAATGACCCCAGTTGTAGTTACGTATAACCAAATCGGAAAACTATATCTTACCAATTTACGGTGTTTTTCTACCTGCATTGTTAACCCCTTATGGAAACTGAACAATATAAGTGGCAAAACCCCTGCGGCCAAAATAATATGAGATATCAATATAACGTAGTAAATATATCTCAAATTGCCCGCATCAGTAATTTCCATCGTACTTAAAACTCCATCATGATTGGTATCCCCAAATTTGGTTTCAGGAGCAAAATAATGAAACAGAATATAGGAAACCAAAAAAACAGAAGACAGTGCAAAAGTTAAAATATTTAAACGTTTATGCATTGTTATATTTTTCTTCAAAATATAATACAACGACGTTAATAAAAGCAAACTACAGGTTCCGTTAATAATTGCATTTAGTTTTGGCAAGAAATATACAAAACTAGGAATCTCGATAGTTACAGGGATGATTTTACGGTTGAGGATGACCACCACCACAAAAACAAAAATTGAAACTCCGGTAATTATTCTAAAAATTGCTTTATCACTCATGCTTTAAATATTAACACTTCTTAAAAGAATACGTTTTAAAATTCTGCTTTTATTTTTCTTAATTCCTCAGTAATTAAAACCTTAATTTCATCACTTAGCCTTTTTGTTTCATCTACTGAAGTTCCATTATAATATCCTCTTATTCTATGGTCTGCATCAAGCAGGATCAGCTGGTTACTGAAAATGAAATCTGTAGGGCCGTTATTGCCTTTTAAAGCATTTACATAAAAACATTTACGGGCTAAAGGATAAACTGTAGCGGTATCAGCTACCACAACATCCCATTTCCCTGGCTTTGCATTTATTTTGCTTGCATAGGATTTTAAAACTTGAGCATTATCATAATCTGGATCTATGGAAATGGATAAAAACCTGATCATGTCATTATCCTTGTATTCTTCATTCAAGATTTGCAATTGCTCATTCATTTTAGCAACCGCCTCCTGATTACGGCTGTAAAAGAAATTTACTATTAAAAGTTTTTTCTTAAAATCCCTTAAATTGATACTATCCTGATGAGCACTTAAAAACTGCGTATCAGGTATGCGATGAAAAATAGTGTCTGGAATTTTCTTCCCCTTAACCGTATGAAAAGTAGAGGCAACAATTTTCTGCCCAAAAACAGGCAAAGGTTTATACCTATTTTTCCCTTTTGCCTGTAGTAGATAATATAAAAATCCCGGTACCGCTAATATGGTTACCAGGATTAATATTTTTGAAATAGGAAATTTGTTCTTAATCATAAGTTCATATGCGCATTCATATAATTTCCTTCAGTTAGCATCAGCACAATAAAATAGATGATAAAAATAAAGGAAACAAGAATACCCACAATGAGTGCATATTTTTCAAATTTCAAGTGCATAAAGAAAGCAACAATATAATATGCTTTCACTAATGTTAAAATTACATATGCGAAATTTTTAACGCTATGAGGCAATACAGTTGCAGGAACAGCTAAGGCCAAAATAAATTCAACAATGGTAATTCCTAAAAGGATAAAGAAAACTTTCCAGATTCTTTTTTTGGTCATCCCACCATGATCTTCGCTATGTTCCATATTTGTATGTTCAGCTGACATAATTATTTTTTTTAAAATGAAATTATACTAAGTAAAAGAAGGTAAATACAAATACCCACACCAAATCAACAAAGTGCCAATATAGTCCTACTTTTTCTACCATCAGATAATGACCTCTTCTTTCAAAAACGCCTCCAATGGTCATAAATAAGATAATGATATTGATAATCACCCCAGTAAATACGTGGAACCCGTGAAAACCAGTAATGGTAAAGAAAAGATTTGCAAACTGCTGGGCACTCACATGATCTGCACCTAACTCTTTAATGATTTCGGCACTTGGAACAGCTCCCCACCAAAAACCCTCATGGTGTAAATGTGACCATTCTAAAGCTTGACAGCCTAAGAACATAAATCCGCCGATGATAGTAGCGATCATCCAGCCTATCACTTCTTTTTTGGAATTACGATGTCCTGCTTCTACAGCTAAAACCATAGTTACCGAGCTGGCAATTAAAATAAAAGTCATTAACCCTACAAATACCAAAGGCCATCCATGATCTGCAAGTCCTGGAAAAGATTGAAAAACCAAATCAGGATCTGGCCAAGTCATTTTACTAAAACGTTGCGCTCCGTAATAAATCAGAAATGCAGAAAAGGTAAACGCATCTGATAAAAGAAAAAACCACATCATCAATTTTCCGTATTCTACGGAGAACGGAGACCTTCCACCGCTCCATGGGGTGGTTTTAACTTCGTCTAATTTTGCTAGTGTATCCATCAAATAATTGTGCTTGTAAATTCTAAGTAAAATTTTACTGGTTCAAAAGTAAGAAAACGTACAAATAAATCCATAGAATATCTACAAAATGCCAAAAAATAGAAGCAATTTCCATTCTAAACAGATTGGTGACATTTGGAAGTCTCCTATAACTGCTTATTAAAGCGGTTATAATCATTACTAAACCTGCAATAATATGTACGATATGAGTTAATGTAAATACGTAAACAAAGCTGATTGAAGCATTACTATTGATAAAATAGATGCCAAGGTTAGTCCAGACTGACCAACCATATACCTGCATACTTATAAAAAGAATACCCAATAAAAAAGTGATCCACAGTCCTATCTTTTGATTGGTGAACTTAAGTCTTTTAGCCTGATTGTAAGACCAATGCATGGTAAAGCTACTGATAATGATGACGATGGTGCTATAGATAAATATTTTTGGCAGTGGCACATTTAAAGATTTCCCTACTCCATCTCCTGAGTAAACAATAAATCCACTGGTTAAACCAGCAAAAAAAATGATGGAAGAAACCATAAATAACCACAGCACAAATTTCTTTGGTTGCAGATTATGCCTGTCAATATCCTGATTAATATTTTGCATTTTCTTATCCTAAATTAAATAATAGTACCAATTGTACCAATGGTAAATAAATAAAGCTTCCAAACATTAATCTTTGTGCGGATTTAATATCCAGTTTCATGACCAGAACCCAAGCCTGGTAAGCAAATAAAACACCGGCAACTATTGAAACTCCCGAAATGAAATAACCTCCAAAACCATAAATAAATGGTAGCAAACTCACCGGAATTAATATCAAGGTAGATATAAAAGTAATTACGGCACTTATTCTATCTCTTTTTGTGGTAGGTAACAACCTAAAGCCAGCCTTCTTATAATCATCATCCAAAACCCAAGCAATGGCCCAAAAGTGAGGAAACTGCCATACAAACTGGATCGCGAAAAGAATGAGTGCAATGGTGTCAATTTTTCCATGTGCTGCTACATAACCGATTAATGGTGGCAAAGCTCCTGGAATAGCCCCAACAAAAACAGCTATTGGCGATTTTCTTTTCAGCGGTGTATATATAAATGCGTAAAAGAAAATAGAGAAAACAGAAAGTAAACCTGTTAAAATATTTAAACTCCCTAATAAATAGGTTCCTGAAATCCCCATCAATAAGCTCAATACTAAAGCTTGTCCATTGGTCATTCTTCCAGACGGTAAAGGACGATCTGCCGTTCTTTTCATCAGCTTATCTAAATCCTTTTCAATAATTTCATTAAAACCATTGGCTGCAGCTGTAACCAAGAAACCTCCAACAATCAGTTTCAACCAATTTATCCAGTTGATACTTACCTGACTTTCAGCCGCAATCAAAAAAGAAATAGAAGCTGAAAAAACAACCAAAAAGGTCAATCTCAGTTTTACTAAATTTTTAAAATCTTTTAAAAATGTTCCCAATTCTTTTTAATTAATATTCAATTTCTTCTTACCCTGCAATAGCAACAAATAGAATTGTGCACTAAACAATAAAACCGCAAATAAAATATGTGTTGCTTGTGCCCAAGGTGCCATAGCTAAATATGCCAAAGCGCATCCCGTTAATATTTGTAAGCCCAACACTGTTATGATATAGTTGGTGAACTTCTTAATTATTCCTACCCACTTTTCTTTCCATACTTTATATGCCAAATATAGATTTAAGACGATGGTTAAAATGGCGATATCCTTGTGATAGGAAAAAATTCTGCCGGTCTCTAAAAGCCATTCGCCTCTTTTCAATTCAGGAAACTGAGATTGCACCGCATCAACTGTTTCTCTTACTTCAGTTCCTATTGTTATTTGAATGACAGAAATCAGTAAACTTAAAACTAGGGCAAACTTAAACAGAGAATCGGTCTTTTGTGTTGATTCTGCTTCATTTCTTAAGTATTTTAAATCCTGATAAGTATAAATACTCATCGCCAAAATCAGAATTGCCAATAACATGTGCACTGTGATGATCCAAGCAACCAAATTTGTTGAAACTACTATAGAACCTAGCCAAGCCTGTATCAGAACTAACAACAAATTAATCCCACTCACCCAAAAAAGTCTACTCCTCAATTTGAGTAGTTTTATAGAAAATATAAAAGTGAGCAATAAAAAGATTCCTGTTAAAGCTCCTATTAATCTATTAATGTACTCTGTGTAAGTTTTTGCAGGATTAAACTCTTCAGGAACTTGAATATTTTCATCATTCCTAATTTTAAACGCTAACTCTTTATAACCGGTTTTATCTAATAATTTTGCGAATCGTTCATTTTTCTCTAAACGTTTCTGAACGTATTTCTCTCGGTAATCCGCTGGTAATTGAGAAACATTTGTTGGTGGAATATACTGATCAAAACATTTAGGCCAGTCTGGACATCCCATACCTGAACCAGAACTCCTCACTACTCCACCTGCCAGTATCAATAAAAAGAGAGATAGAATTGATATAAAATTAATTCGTAAAAACCGCTTTTCAGCCTTTGAATACATTTTATTTAGATAAAATTGGGGTATCTGAAATTATTTAACAGATACCCCAACCAGTTTCAATACTTAGAAATCTGTTACTTAACTTCTTCAGTACTGTTTATGTTATGATGTTCCACATTCCATTTTTCTTGAATTCTTTCCGCCTCTTCATTTCCTTCAAAGTCATGTGGAAGATTAGAACTCATTGTTTCAGAAAGTGGTGTAGTCTGAGGGATAAAATCTTCCTCATGACCTGGCTTGCTATAATCATATGGCCAACGGTACACAGTTGGAATTTCTCCAGGCCAGTTACCATGTAAATGTTCAACTGGTGTTGTCCATTCTAAAGTGTTAGAATCCCAAGGATTTTGAGTAGCCTTTTTGCCAAAGAAAATAGAAGAGAAGAAATTATATAGGAAAGCAACCTGTGCGGTAGCTCCTAAAATTGCTGCCCAAGTAATAAATTTATTTACCGATAACCAACGGCTCATAGATTCAAATTCTGTAAAAGCATAGTATCTACGAGGTACGCCATCTAATCCCATAAAGTGCATTGGGAAGAACACCAAATATGCAGCTGCAAATGTTAGCCAGAAATGTAAATAACCCAATTTGGCATTCATCATTTTACCGAACATTTTAGGGAACCAGTGATAAATACCAGCAAGCATACCAAAAATTGCTGCAGATCCCATCACCAAGTGGAAGTGAGCTACCACAAAATAAGTATCATGTAAGTTGATATCTAATGCTGCATTTCCTAAGAAAATACCTGTTAAACCTCCAGAGATAAAGAAAGAAACCAAACCAATTGCAAAAAGCATGGCTGGTGTAAATCTGATGTTTCCCCTCCAAAGTGTAGCTAAGTAATTAAACGTTTTTACTGCTGATGGCACTGCAATAATTAAAGTTGTGATCATGAACACACCTCCAATGAAAGGATTCATCCCCGTCACAAACATGTGGTGACCCCATACAATAAAAGATAAAACAGTGATACCTATTAAAGAGTAAACCATGGCATGGTATCCAAAAATTGGTTTTCTTGAATTAGTAGCAATCACTTCTGAAGATATACCCAAAGCTGGCATAATTACAATGTAAACCTCAGGGTGACCTAAGAACCAGAATAAGTGTTGCCATAATATTGGGCTACCACCTTCATTTGCTTGTGCCTGTCCCGCAATGTAAATGTCAGATAGGTAGAAAGAAGTACCGAAACTACGATCGAAAATCAAAAGAACCACACCTGCTACCAATACTGGGAAAGATAAAATCCCTAAAATAGCTGTTAAAAAAAATGCCCAGATAGTCAATGGCATTTTCCAAAGATCCATTCCTTTAGTACGCATGTTCAATACGGTAGAAACGTAATTGATCCCTCCCATTAAGGAAGAAGCAACAAACAGCACCATAGAAATTAACCAAAAAGTCATTCCTAATCCTGAACCGGGCATTGCTTTAGGTAAAGCTGATAATGGAGGATATATGGTCCATCCGGCTCCTGCAGGTCCTGATTCAATAAAGAAGGTGGACAACATTAACATACAAGCACTAAAAAAGAACCAGTAAGATAACATATTCATGAATGGCGAAGCCATATCACGAGCACCCAATTGCAAAGGAATTAATAAGTTTGAAAACGTACCTGATAAACCTGCCGTTAATACAAAGAATACCATAATGGTACCGTGTATGGTTACCAAAGACAAGTAGAAGTTAGGATCTAATCTACCTTCTGGTGCAAACTTACCCAAAAGCACTTCCAATAAAGGAAAACTTTGATCTGGATAAGCCAATTGAATCCTGAACAGAATAGATAATCCCATAGCAATTACGCCCATGATGATACCTGTGATCAGGAATTGTTTGGCAATCATCTTATGATCCTGACTAAAAATATATTTAGTGATGAACGTTTCTTTATGATGAGCATGTGAATGATCATCATGATGCATTGCTGTAGAATTAGGAATTGCAATTGTTGACATAATCTCCTTCAGTTTTTATCTTAATTGTTTAATGCAATTTTATTTTTATCGTTAGCTACAACATTATCCTTCATAGCTAATTGATATTCTTTCTTCATATCGTCAGTCACATAAAGCTTTTGTTCTTTAAACCAACTTTCATATTCCTTTTCAGAAACTACTCTTACTGCAAATTTCATGTTATAATGTGAACCACCACAAATTTTGGCGCAATATAAAAGATAGTTGAAGTTAGGATCGTTTGTTTTCTCACGCATTTCTGCAGTGGTAACTGTAGGCTTAAACTGGAAATAAGTTGCCATACCAGGAACACAGTTCATTTGAACCCTAAAGTGTGGCATGTAAAAACTATGCAAAACATCCTGAGAACCTAACGTAAAACGAACTGATTTGTTTACAGGAAGTACAATCTCTGTAACCCTTAAATCATCATAGTTCTTTTTATCTGATAGGTCAAGACCTAAATTGTTTAAACCGTTTAAACTTCCGATTAATTTATAGTTCTTTCTTCCATTTTCATTATCCTTACCTGCGTATCTCACTTCCCAGGCAAATTGGTGAGCGGTTACATCAATCTGTATCGCACTGGCCATTTGGTCTTTTGAAACATTGGTAATCCCTCTCCAAGTAAAGAATCCTAACAATACCAAAACTGTTAGTACAATTGCAGGAATTATCGTCCAATACTTTTCAATGGTATTATTGTGGGGATAGAAATAAGCTTTACGTTTTTTCTTGTAATTATATTTATAGGCAAACAAGAATAGTAAGATGTGAGTAATCACAAAAACAATGGTAGTGATGATCAAAGTAACGTTGAACATAGAGTCAATTTTTGACCCATGTTCTGATCCTGCCTCAGGCAAAATTTGAGCACCTTGTACAGTATAAGACCAATAAGCACCGTACAAACCTACTACTAATGCAATTGCGAAGAATACTCCATTTACCTTATCCCATGCTATTCCATTTTTCTTTCCTTGAATTTGTTTGGTTAGTTCATAAACTTGTAAAACTTTACCAACAATTCCTATAAATACACATACCACCAAGAACATTAGAAGATAGTAGGTTACCATCATTCCTAAACCGGCATTCTTGTCAACACCTTCTGCTACTCCAGCAGCCTGTGCCATCACTTGTTGTAAGGATAGTCCAACTATTGCAAAAAGTGATAAAAGTGATTTCTTATTCATATATTTCTTAATATCCATTTTGTATATTAGATCTTATGCTTTAATTAAATTTGGTGATTTAGACTTTCCTCTAAAAAAGGATGATTCTTTGGCGCCAAAGGTACTTTACTTAAACTGGTTAATATGGAGAAAGTAAATAACCCTACAAAACCAACTGCAGTTCCAATCTCCACAATTCCAAAACCTGCGTTTTCAGCAATCGTTCCTGGCATAATCATCATGTAATAATCTAACCAATGGCCACATAGCAATAATATACAAACCCCCATAAGCACATTAAGTTTTCTTTTTCCATCTCTCGACATTAAAATTAAAACTGGTGACATGAAGTTGACAATTAGGTTTAACCAGAAAAGTGGCAAGAAATTACCTTCTAATCTCTTATAGAAATAAACGGTCTCTTCTGGCATGTTTGCATAATAGATTAATAAAAACTGTGAAAACCAAATGTAAGTCCAGAAGATAGAGAAAGCGAAAACAAACTTTCCTAAATCATGCATATGATTATCATTTAACCATGGCATATAACCTGCTTTTTTCAAAAGGATTACTGTCAATGTGATAGCTGCCAATCCGGCAACCCACATTGCTGCAAAGTTATACCAGCCAAACATGGTAGAAAACCAATGAGCCTCTAAAGACATAATGGTATCAAATGCCCAAAGTGGAGTGGTGAAACCAAAAATCACCAGAAAAATAGCAGAATACTTAATGCTTTTCTTGTAACTGCTTAAACCGCCTTCTAAATCTTCATTATTAGATAATTTAGTGATCAAAATAGCGAATACGCTATAAGCACCTAAAAACAAAACTAACCTTGATAAGAAAAATAGTGGGGTTAAATATGATGCTTTTGAAGAACTGAAATGTTCAGCAGCTTCATGGCTGTTCCAACTATGGTAAAGATTATTAGTAAATAAACCTGAAGCAACTACAATCAATAAAACAATGCTTGCAAATGGCAATACTTTGGCAAAAGCCTGAGGCACTCTTAATAAACTGGCAGACCAACCTGCCTGCGCAACAAACTGTATGGCACAAAAGAATAAACCTGCTGCACAAACACAGGTAAAATAATAACTCATTAATAACAAGTTAAGAAAAGTACGCTCGGTTAGTCCGGTTAAAAAGCCATAAGCAATAGCTAAAACACCTATAACAATAGCTACTAAACTTATTGTCTTAGCTTTTCCGCCAAAACTGAATTGCTCCGAAAAATTATATGAATGATGATGAGCTCCCATATTTTTTATAATCAATTATTGTGCTTTTTGTAATTCGTGAACGTACATTACTACTTTCCATCTTTCTTCTGGAGATAGTTGTGATGCATAAGACCCCATTAAGTTTAAACCATATTGTATGGTATGGTAAATCTTTCCATCAGTTAAATCTTTCATTGCTCCTCCTCTGGAAGAATTGCCAGTTGAGTAAGATGGAGGTGCTGGAAACTTACCTAGTTCAACAATATGTCCGTTTCCCATTCCCTTTTCTCCATGACAAGGACCGCACATGGCAATATATAGCTGTTGCCCTTCTACTAAATTTTGTTTAGTAACAGGAAGCGGATTAACTACTCCTGTACTGGAAGCTTGATAACCTTCTGGAGTATTTGGAAATTCGTCAAAACGGGTAAAACCTATTGGCGTAGTACCTGCAGGTGGAACCTGAGCAGATTTTCCATCAGCAAAATTTGGGTTCTTTTGATCTGGATTGTATGCAATAGGGTAATACATATTTGGGGCATACTCTAAACCTCTGCTACGCTTATCGTGGCAAGAGCTTAAAATAGCTGTAATACTAATAGCTAATACTGCTAACCCTAATATATTTGTCTTATTCATAACTAACATATTTTCTGTCGTTGTGCTTAATTTCTATCGCACCAGCTTCTTTTAATAAATTGTTAATTTTTTCACCGTCATAACCCTTATTCGCATCAATTGCGATTACGAATCTGTCAGAAGTTGCTCTAAATTCCATTACTCTTGGTGTTCTTCCTGGGAATAAGTGAGTTCTATAAAAGAAAGCTGCTACCATTCCAAAAGCACAAAAAAGTACCGTTAATTCAAAAGTAATTGGTATAAAATCAGGAATTGCAAAATTTGGCTTACCCCCAATGTTCATTGGCCAATCATGAACTAACATATAGTAGATCATGCTAAAAGCGGTAAGAGTTCCAGTAATTCCACAGCAGAAAGCTACAATTGGTAACCTGCTTCTTTTCACTCCTAGTTTATCTTCAATTCCGTGAATAGGCATTGGTGTGAACACATCATAAATACTGATGTTATTTTCCTTTAGCTTATCAATCCCATGCATCATGTCATCGGGATCTTCAAAAAGGCCTAAAATATATTTGATATCGCTCATTTTTAAACTTTTACGTAATCTTCTTGTTCAACACTATCAAACTTTTCTAAAGACTCTACATAATATTCAGCTTCTTCAGGTTTAATTTTTCCTTCATCCATTAACTTTTTCTTAGCATTTTCTGAAGAACTTTTTAGCAATAATTTAACCTCGGCCATAGCAACAGATGGCAATACTCGGATAAATAATAAGAACAGCGTAAAGAATACTCCTATGGAGCCTATGAATACCGAAATATCAACCCAAGTTGGATAAAACATTGCCCAACTTGATGGCAAATAATCACGGTGTAAAGAAAGTACAATGATTACAAAACGCTCAAACCACATTCCTATGTTCACCACAATAGATAAACACCATGAAATGGCAATATTGGTTCTGATCTTTTTAAACCAGAATAGTTGTGGCATTACCACGTTACAGCCATACATCATACAACCTGCCCACCAATACGGACCAGTGAACCTGTGGATGAAAGTATACTGTTCAGCTTCAACACCTGAGTACCAAGCAATGAAGAATTCACTTAAATAAGCTACCCCTACAATAGAACCTGTTAATACAATGATTTTATTCATTGATTCAATATGGAACATGGTAATGTAATTCTCTAAGCCTAAAACTTTTCTAGTCACCAACAACAAAGTTTGCACCATGGCAAATCCTGAAAAGATAGCTCCAGCAACAAAGTAAGGAGGGAAAATTGTAGTATGCCATCCTGGAATTACAGATGTTGCAAAGTCCATGGATACAATAGTGTGAACAGAAAGCACCAATGGTGTTGCGATACCTGCTAAAATCAATGAAACAGTTTCAAATCGCTGCCAAGTTTTAACAGATCCAGTCCATCCAAAAGAAAGAATAGAATAAATTCTTCTTGTCATGCCTGTTGCTCTATCTCTAATGGTGGCAATATCTGGCAATAAACCTACGTACCAGAAAACCAATGATACAGAGAAGTAAGTTGAGATTGCGAAAACGTCCCAAACTAATGGGGAATTAAAGTTTACCCAAAGTGAGCCAAACTGATTTGGCAGTGGCAAAGGCCAATAAGCTAACCAAGGACGCCCCATGTGAGAAACCACATAAGTTGCCGCACAGATTACGGCGAAAATAGTCATCGCTTCCGCTGATCTGTTAATGGAATTTCTCCAGTTCTGACGGAAAAGCAGTAATACTGCAGAAATTAAAGTTCCGGCATGACCAATACCTACCCACCACACGAAACCTGTAATATCCCAGGCCCATCCTACTGTTTTATTTAATCCCCAAGCTCCAATCCCGTTCCAGAAAGTATAGCTCACTGCAAACAACCAAAGACAAGCTCCACATGCTGCTACGATGAAACCTATCCACCAAGCTCTGTTGGCTTTGTTCTCCACAGGGTTCAGTACATCTTCCGTAATTTTGGCGTAGGTGATGTTTTTACCTGTAATTAAGGGTTCTCTTAGTATTGATTCGTTATGAGATGACATATCTTAATTTATCTTTTTTAAATATTAAGCTTCTTGTAATCCTGTATTAGTGATTTTGGTCATATACCCTACACCAGGTTGTACATTTAATTCTTCCAGAACATAAAAAGTTCTTTCATTAGTCAATGCCTTTGAAACCTCTGATTTAGGATCATTTGCATCTCCAAATATGATAGCGTTAGCTGGACAAGTTTGCTGACAAGCCATTTTAACATCACCATCAGCTAAAGTTCTTTTCTCAATTTTCGCCTGTAATTTTCCAGCTTGTATGCGTTGGATACACATAGAACATTTCTCCATAACCCCACGGAAACGAGTGGTTACATCTGGATTCAATACCAACTGTGTGAATTCGTTGTTTAAATAATTATCGAAACGGGAATCATTCCAGTAGTTGAACCAATTGAAACGACGTACTTTGTATGGACAGTTATTTGCACAATACCTGGTACCTACACAACGGTTATAAGCCATGTGGTTGATTCCTTCATTAGAGTGAACAGTTGCCAAAACCGGACAAACCGTTTCACAAGGAGCATGCTCACAATGCTGACACATCATAGGCTGATGGATGACCGAAACGTCTTCCATTGATCCTTTCATCTCTCCAAGTTCGTCTTCCTTATCGATGGTTTTTCCATCTTCGTTGAAAGAATAGTATCTATCAATACGAATCCAGTGCATTTCCCTACGGCGACGCACTTCATCTTTACCTACAACAGGAACGTTATTTTCTACATTACATGCAGTAATACAAGCTCCGCAACCCGTACAAGCATTTAAGTCGATAGCCATTACCCAGTTATGTCCAGGATGATCGTATTTTCCCCAAAGCTCAGCACTTTCTTCTTTTTTATGATGATTCTTTCCACTTCCGTGAGAAGGATCATTTTTATAAGCTGCAAAAGTAGCTTCGCGTACCACTTCTCTACCTTCAATAGAATGGTGAGTTTGTGTTTGCGCCAACTCTTCGTAGCCACCTGTTTTAGTTAAAGTAACCGTACTGGTAAAATTAACTATCCCATTATTTTCACTTAAGAAAGGATAAGCATTTTGACCAACGCCATCTCCAACTTTTCCTGATTTAGTTCTTCCATAACCTAAGGCAACAGAAACAGTTCCGTGTGCCTGGCCCGGTTGGTGTAAAACCGGAAGATTAACCGAATAACCGTTTGCACCTTTTACAGCTACAATATCAAATTGTGCGATACCTAAAGTTTCCGCATATTTTGGGTTGATAGCCACATAATTATCCCAAGTTACTTTAGAAACTGGATCTGGAGTTTCTTGCAATAAAGGATTGTTTGCCTGATTACCAGAACCTACCGTAACAGATTGGTAGACCTGTAATTGGATATCTTTTTCTAAAGATTTGCTTTGCTGTACAATTTTACTTGCTGCTGAAGCTACATCTCCTGAAAAACTAGCCGTTCCTGCTGCCTTTGCTGGCATCGCAACAAAACCACTCTGTAAAATATCATCCCACTTTTTACCAGCAGTAGCTAAAACTGATTTTTCCCAGTTTGCTCTTACATAAGTATAATAATCCTGAGCTGGATTATTAGCCCATTTTAACAAGCTCATTTCAGCCTGACGGGTATTGTATATTGGGTTAATAGTAGGCTGTACCAATGAGTAATAACCTTCTACTGCATTTTCATCACCCCAAGATTCTAAGAAACTATGGTTTGGTGCAATTACTTGGCATAAAGAGGCTGTCTCGTCAGCTCTATCAGCAAAAGAAATGGTCAATGCCACTTTCTTTAATGCTTCTGTCAATTCTTTTGCTTTTGGATGGTTGTAAACTGGATTACTTTCTAAAAATAATACTGCTCCAACTGTTCCTGCATTCATTGCAGTTAACAAAGCAGCAAAATCAGTATCGTTACCAGTGTATTGATAAGAAGGATTATCTAAGTCTATTGTAGTACCATAACTACCTAAGAAAACATTGATGGCATTTACTACTGTCTGCGTAGCAACATCATTTGAGCCAGAAACAACTAATGCAGCTCCTTTTGCATTTAAAAGCTCTTTTGCTGCTAATTTAATCCCTGCGTCTGCAACTTTATTTTCTCCTAAAGATGCTCCAGAAACTGAAGTTCCGGTTAAAGCAGCGTAAAGCGCCAATAATGCTGGTCCTTCTTCTGATAATTTAATAGCTATTCTTGAATCTGCTTTAGTACCAGTCATACTTAAACCAGATTCAAACTGTATGTGACGTGACATTTTCTTCTCTTCTAAAGAAGCCATGTTACGGTTACTTACATATTGTTTGGTGAATTGTACCGGAGAAATCCAAGATCCTAAGAAATCAGCACCGAAATTCACAATTACATTCGCTTTTTCAAAATGATATTGAGGCAAAACTGCTTTTCCAAAACTAGTTTCATTTGCCTTAATGATTCCTGCATAAGAAATTGGATCAACAGTCACCTGTTTAGTTGCAGGGAATTGAGCGGTAAAATCTGCAATTGCTGCCTTTGAAGATGGACTGTTAATGGTAGAAGAAACAATCGCTATCGTTTTACCTGAAGCCTGTACTTTATTTAATTCTCCTTTAACATGATTATCAATATCTTCCCAAGATTTTTCTGATCCTTTAAATAAAGGACCTTTTAACTTGGAGATATCATATAAATCTAATACTGAAGCTTGCGCCTGCGCATTCAAACCTCCTTTATTGATTAAACAATTTGGGTTTCCTTCTACTTTAATAGGACGGCCTTCACGTGTTTTCACTAAAATACTACCTCCTTTATAACTTGAAGCGTAGTAGTTAGCTATACCCGGTGTAACCTCTTCTGGCTTTATCAGATAAGGAACTGATTTTACTACCGGTGCCACATTACATGCGGCTAAACTTACCGCACCTAATCCAAAGCCCATTGCTTTTAAGAAATCTCTACGGGGTGTTGCTGCATTTAATGCACTGCCTTCTAATAATTGTTCTACAGGAATTGGCTCAGCAAATTCGTTTTTGTTCTTTTTAACGAATTCAGGAGTTTTTTGAACTTCTTCTAAACCTTTCCAATATTTCTTTGTGCTTTCCATTTAAGCTATATAAGACTGTAATCGTTTTTTGCTAATTATTAATAATGACATTTACCACACTCAATACCACCTAAAACTGCGGCAGTAATTTTCTCTCCTTTTTTGATCTTGTCATGAGCAGCAATTATTTTATCATAATAAGCATTGCCTTTTGAGTTCACCTCAGTTTCTTTATGACAGTTGATACACCATTTCATGGTTAAAGGAGAATATTGATAAACTTCCTGCATGGTTTCAATTGGACCATGACATTTCTGACAGGCGATGCCCGCAACTTTTACGTGTTGTGAGTGATTGAAATAAGCCAAATCTGGAAGGTTATGGATTCTTACCCATTCTATAGGACGAGGATTCTCACCATATTTCTGAGTTTCAGGATTGTAATCTAAGGCAGAATAGATTTTTTTGATCTCTGGAGAAACCTCACCATTGTATTTCTCTGTTGCCTGAACATACTTATGACAGTTCATACAAATATTTAGAGACGGAATAGTAGCATTTTTAGATTTCCATGCTCCTGAGTGGCAGTATTGACACTGGATTTGGTTGGTGCCTGCATGTAACTCGTGAGAGAACTTGATAGGCTGTACCGGTTGGTAACCTGTTTGCACTCCAGTGTTCCATAGGTCCATGTAACCGAAAGAACCTAAAGTGATCAATAATGCTAACACTACGAATGCAACAAATTTTTTGTTCTTAGCTAACTTTTTAACGGTAGCAAATCTGTCTTTTTCTTCACCTTCTTCGTCTTCATCAGCAGGCAGAATTACTTCTCCCTCCTTTTTAAGTAATAATCTTTCTAAAGTTCCTATTACTTTGTTTAATACCAGAATAACCAAGAAAGCAATTAATACAACAGCAATTAAACCGATTAACATAAAGTCACTCACGCCAGAATCTGTAGTAGCGGCAGCATCTCCAGTAGCTCCTGCTACTGCGTCAGGCTTCTTATCTCCTTCTACTTTTATGTATGCCAATATATTATCTATATCTGCATCAGAAAACTGAGGAAAAGGGGTCATTGCCGCTTTATTATACTCTTCGTATATGGCAACGGCATCTTTATCTCCCGTAGCTATAAAAGCAGGAGAGTTTTTAATCCACTTGTGCAACCACTCGTTACTTTGTTTGTCATTAACACCTGCTAAAGCGGGACCTAAAACCCTCTTGTTAAGTGCGTGACATGAAGTACAATTGGCTTTAAACAAAGCTTCACCTGCTGCTGCATCTCCAGCTACCGCCGAAGCACCGCCTGCTGCGGGAGCTGCCGTTGCAGATGAATCTGCCGGAGCAGCTTGAGCAAAAGTAAGATTTAAAGTGCTGAAAATAATGGCAGAAGCTATTGCTATTGGCCTAAGTAATTTTCTAAAATCAGATGAGAAGTTTCTCATATTGAGTTTGTTATACAAAAATTTATAAGTTTAAGATTTAAAAATGCTTGAAAATGCGACATTATCCTACATTTTGAACCACAAAAGTATAATTATTTAATCAGGGGCTGACAAACTGATGACCAATTTTAATAATTTAGAATAATTCTAAATTAACATACGATTATCCCTTACAGTTATATTTTAGACCTATTTAAATCAAAAAATCACCGCATTATAAGGTTAATGGTTTTAAAAATGATTTTGAGTTTTAAAAATAAAGAATAAAATCATTTTTTAATATCCTGTTTTTGCGTAGACGGCATAGTGAAAAGCAGATGAAGTAACTCCTTATGCTT
>JBDSHZ010000003.1:0-8099 GCA_039918235.1 Pelobium sp. | reverse complement strand
GGAGCAAATGCTCTCTTTAATGCAGTTTCAATTACGCCTTTAGAATGCTCATCGGCACCTTCTGTTTTTGAAGCAGTACCGAAACCAACACCTTGTCCGAAATCTTTTAATTGACGCGCACCAATGTTTGATGTCATGATGATAATTGTATTCTTGAAATCAATTTTTCGTCCTAAACTATCAGTTAACATACCGTCATCTAAAACCTGCAACATCATATTGAATACATCAGGATGCGCTTTTTCGATCTCATCTAACAATACCACGCAATATGGTCGGCGCCTAACGGCTTCCGTTAATTGTCCGCCTTCATCATAACCCACATAACCCGGAGGCGCACCAATCAGTCTGGAAACCGCATGACGTTCCTGATATTCACTCATGTCAATCCTAACCATAGCATGCTCATCATTAAACAGAAATTCTGCTAATGCTTTCGCTAATTCCGTTTTACCCACTCCGGTTGTTCCTAAGAAAATGAAAGAACCGATCGGTTTACGCTGATCGCTAAGTCCAGCCCGTGAACGGCGTATGGCGTCAGATAAAGCTTCAATCGCTTCATGCTGACCTGCAACACGTTTATGTAATTCATTTTCTAACTGAAGCAATTTCTCTCTTTCACTAGATACCAGCTTACTTACTGGAATCCCTGTCCAACGACCTACTACACCCGCAATGTCTTCGGCAGTTACTTCTTCTTTCAGCATTCTACTGTCAGACGTTTTGCCTTCTAATTCCTTTTTAAGCTTTTCTACTTCTTCTTGTGTTTCCTTAATTCGGCCATAACGGATTTCAGCAACTTTTCCATAATCGCCAGCTCTTTCGGCTTGTTCGGCTTCCAATTTTAAATCTTCAATAGACTCAATTTTGGTGTTTACTGCATCTACTAAATCCTTTTCACCTTGCCATTTAGCTTTTAATTCATCTCTTTCAGAAGTTAAATCGGCAATTTCTTTAGAAAGGTCGCTCACTTTACGATCATCTTTTTCTCTTTTGATGGCCTCACGCTCAATTTCTAATTGCATAATTTTACGGTTCAGCTCGTCCACCACTTCCGGAACAGAATCCATTTCCATTCTCAGTTTAGAAGCGGCTTCATCCATTAAATCGATGGCTTTATCCGGTAAAAAACGATCTGAGATATAGCGTTGAGATAATTCTACCGCAGCAATGATGGCTTCGTCTTTAATCCTTACTTTATGGTGCGTTTCATAGCGTTCCTTCAAGCCACGTAAAATAGAAATGGCATCTTGTGTATCAGGCTCATCAACAACCACCTTTTGAAAACGGCGTTCTAAAGCTTTGTCTTTTTCTAAATATTTTTGATATTCGTTTAAAGTAGTTGCACCAATGGCTCTTAATTCGCCACGGGCTAAGGCTGGTTTTAAAATATTTGCCGCGTCCATGGCACCTTCACCACCTCCAGCACCCACTAAAGTGTGGATTTCATCTATAAATAAAATGGTTTCTCCGTCACTGTCAGCAACTTCTTTTACCACAGCTTTCAATCTTTCTTCAAACTCTCCTTTATATTTTGCGCCAGCAATTAAGGCACCCATATCTAAAGAATAAACTACTTTAGATTTTAGGTTTTCAGGCACATCACCTTTGATGATCCGGAAAGCAATGCCTTCTGCAATGGCGGTTTTACCCACACCGGGTTCTCCAATTAAAATCGGATTGTTTTTAGTTCTTCTGGATAAAATCTGAATTACCCTACGGATTTCCTCATCACGACCAATAACCGGATCCAATTTTCCAGATTCTGCATATTCATTTAAGTTACGGGCATATTTATTCAAAGCCTGATAGGTCGCTTCTGCATTTTGGTCCGTAACTTTAGCATCTCCTCTTAAAGCGGAAATTGCTTTTTTCAAATCTTTCTCATTTACGCCTTGGTCTTTCAGTAAGCCAGCGGTTTTATCGCCTGCAGCAAGAATTCCTAAAAGAATATGCTCCACAGAGACAAATTCGTCTTTAAATTCTTTAAGATAAGACTGTGCTTTTTGTAAAGTTGAGTTTGCCGCATTGGAAAAATAAACATTGCTACCGCTCACTTTCGGAAAAGCATTGATCTGCTCATCCAAAGATTGATTGAGGTGGTTGATGTTAACATTCAGTTTTTTTAAGATATAGCCTACCACATTTTCATCAACTGATAATAGCGCCTTTAAAATATGGGCATTTTCTATCGCTTGTTGTTGAAATCCGCTGGTGATTTCGGAAGCTTTTTGTACGGCTTCCTGTGCTTTTATAGTGAAATTGTTAAAGTTCATAATATTGTTCCTCCATGCATGATTAACAATAATAACACCATCAATTGTTGAGGAGGGTAATCGGAAAATATGGCGATTAAAATTAATTAAAAGCGACTTTCTGTCGTTAAGTGGTTGGTTTTTACTGATAAAATTGCCGATTTGTTTTTAACCACAGAGAACACAGAGGAAGTCACAAAGAAAGCAGAGGTAAAAGAAGTGTAAATGTGTGTTTTGCGAACTCTTAGAACTTTGAGATTTTAATTTTTTAACCACAGAGTTCGCTAAGAGCACAGAGAAAAAGATAACAAGGATTTATAAAGTTTGAATCTCTTTGCCCGCTGTATTTAAGTGGTTTATTATTTTTTTAACCACAGAGACCACAGAGGAAGTCACAAAGAAAGCAGAGGTAAAATTTAAATATGATATAATATACTTTAGTGAACTCTGTGTAAATCTCAGTGTTCTCTGTGGTTATTTTTTAAAAAATCAAATCCTTTTTAAAATACTATACCAGTAAAAACTCAATCCATATCTCAGCATTTCAAAAACCATCAATACATAAAACCAATAATGCTGAAAACCGGCAGATGACACAAGATTTTTAAAACCTAAGTGGTAAAGTAAAAAACTTAAAAAGTCGAAACTGAAATAGAGAAATACAATTCTGAATGGAACCAATATAAAACTAAAAAGCAATCCTGTTTTAGGTTTTAAGAATAGCAATGTACCTGTTAAAAGAAAAAACAGCAATACCATCAATTCCCAAATGGCGCCAACTTTAGTCGCGGCAGAAAAAGGGAATTCAAAGGTGCTGATGAGGAAATAGAATTTAGAAGGAATGAAGATTAAGAAAGTCAGCAAATCTAATAAGCCGAAAAATCTTAATCCCCATTTCATTTATGCCAAAGCAGTTTGTAGTGCGGTAGTTTGGTGATCAACCAGCTTTTGCAATGGCCCGCTGGCCAACATCTTCATCATCATGTTCAGTTCTGCAGAAATTGTTAAATTGGCAACGGTAGCCACCCCATCGGCGATTAATTTCCATTTCATTTCAACAGCAAACGGATCTTCTTCTGCAGGTACAATATTGATTTCCTCATTTTCTATCCTTGAAGAAACTTTTAACGCCAGTTTAGCCATGTTCTGAATAGTGAATCTAGCTTCATCAGTAGTGCTGCTCCAGTTGTAAATATTCTCTGGCATCAGTTGCTGATGGTTGTTTAAATCGCTTAAAAAAGCATAAACTTTCTCTACTGGTTGGTTAAGGATGATTTTACTCTCGAAGTCTGTCATTATTTACTTTGCTCAAATTGTCCCCACTCAGCCGGGTTTCTTCTCCACTCATTTAATAACTCGGTTTCGGCTTTCTGTATAAAATGATGCTCTTCAGCAAATTCTACCATAGCACTGTAATTACATAATGTAGAAAACCTACATTTTGCTTCCGCAAAGTTTTCAGTCGCCACATCAAATCCGTAACTAAAAATGGCCACTAAACCTGCAACTTCATAACCTGCATCACGCAAAGCATGAATTGCTTGGATGCTACTTTTGCCGGTAGAAATTAAATCCTCTACCAATACCACCCGCTGTCCAGGATTAATTTCCCCTTCAATTAAGCTTTGTGTGCCGTGTTCTTTTGCTTTTGCCCTTACATATATAAAAGGTAAGCCCAATTCCTGTGCTACCAAAGCACCCTGAGGAATACCTGCTGTAGCCACACCTGCAATCACACTTGCCGATCCATATTCTTCCTGAATCAATTCAGTTAGCTTCTGACGGATGTAAGTTCTAATGGAAGGATGGGAGAGCGTAATTCTATTATCACAATAAATTGGAGACTTCCAACCGGAAGCCCAAGTAAAAGGATTAGTAGGTTGTAATTTAATTGCTTTTATTTGCAACAAAAATTCTGCAATTTTCTGTTCTATCTCACTTTTGTTGTACATGGCTCAAAAATACAATATTTATATCAACGATAAATCCCTAATTATTGGTAATTCTATTCCAAAGGACGTACCAAGTTTTCAACATATTGATGTTGAGGGGTTTGATTTTTTAAAATTTTACAAGGCTTTGCAAAATAATTCAAAGACGTTATTTTTTCTGAACACTCCTGATGCGAAAGCTACTTTTAGAGATATTAAAAAACGTTTAAGAGTAATTGAAGCGGCGGGCGGATTGGTGAAAAATGAAAACCAAAAATATCTTTTTATTAAACGTAATGGCAAATGGGATTTACCCAAAGGAAAGCTGGAACCTAAAGAAAAAAAGAAGGATGCAGCAGTAAGAGAAGTAGAAGAAGAATGTGGGATAAAAATTAAAAAGCTAGGCAAAAAGCTAATTAAAACTTACCACGTTTATGAAATTAAGGGAAAAGTGGTCTTAAAAGTATCTCATTGGTATGAAATGCAGGCGAAAGGAAACCAGAAACTGATTCCACAAAAAGAAGAAGGAATTACAGAAGTGAAATGGTTCTCCAAAGCAGATTGGAAAATCATCAAGTCTAATACTTATTCAAATATTTTAGATGTACTGGCTGTAGAGCAATTGGAAAAAGAAATTATTTAAACAAGAAAAGGTAAGGCCGCAGCAGGAACAAACTGAGAAACGTCTCCGCCGTAGCGTAATATATCACGCACAATGGTAGAACTGATGGAGGAATACCCTGGCTTACTCACAATAAAAATGGATTCAATTTCAGGAATTAGTGCATGGTTCATCTGCGCAATGGCTTTCTCATATTCAAAATCAGAAACGGTACGGATCCCTCTAATCATGTGTGAAGCACCAATTTTCTGACAGAAGTTCACGGTTAAGCCTTCATAAGTCACCATCTCCAACTTAGTTTCATCCTTAAATACAGCTTGTATCATTTCCAAACGTTTTTCTGGACTTAGCAAAGACTGCTTAGTGCTGTTTACCCCAATACCCACATAAATTTTATCAAAAAGAGGCAACGAACGTTTTAAAATATCAACGTGTGCTTTGGTAATGGGGTCAAAAGAACCAGGGAACAAGGCGGTTTTCATAGTTGTTGTTTTGATAAAATTAAGATTTAATTATTAAAAAAACTGAAAGTGGAGTAGCCATATTTTCTTTTCTCTTTAAAATTAGGATGGTTAGAAAGGTCCTGCATACTTTGGTGCTCAATGATCAAAAGCCCATTTTCATTCAGCAGCTCTTTTTCAAAAATGATGGTTGCAATTTCAGGAATCCTGCTGAGGTCATAAGGTGGGTCGGCGAAAATAAGATCAAATTTTTCGTTTTCCTGATTCAAGAACTTAAACACATCTGCTTTAACAGGTTTAATCTGCGTAAGCTGATGTTCTTTACTGGTGTTTTTTAAGTAGTTGTAACAACCAAAGTTTTGATCTACCGATAAAATTTCAAGCGCACCACGAGAGCCAAATTCCAAACTGATGTTTCCTGTGCCGCTAAAAAGATCTAATATTTTAAGATTTTCAAAAGTGAGAAGGTTTTGTAAGATGTTGAACAAAGCCTCTTTTGCCATGTCGGTAGTAGGCCTTACCGGTAAGTTTTTTGGTGGATGAAGACGTATTCCTTTTAGTTTCCCGCCAATTATCCGCATAAATTTAAGCTTAATAGAGAAAAGAAACGTGGCAGTGCAGGGTAACCCAATGCTTGATAGGTTAAAGGTAAACTGTCTAAATCGGTCACTTCTGTACGGCCAAACTGGGCAACAATACTTTGGTAAATTTCACTATTGGTATCCATATCGCCACAAACTTTAACCAATAAACTGGCAGGTTTTAAATAGTTTTGCTGTACCACCAATAAAAGAAAGTACATCACCTCGTCCTTATTCTGATATTCGAAAATATTATAGAATTTCAATTCATTTTTATTGAAGATGATGATCTCCATAAAACCAGGTTTAAAGTTAATATGGAGCTGCGGGAAAGAAATCTGGCTAAAAGCATAATTAACGCCTTCACAAAAAGAAGCCAACTGAGGGTATATTTCTGCATCCGGAAAATGCTTGCTCAGTTTATCTAAAGTCAACTTTGATAATGCATAAACCACTGTGATTTCCCCTTTTTGAATCAAAGTTGTAAATACTTCTTCCGAATCATTGGGCTGGATATACTGTTTGTAAACAGCAATATTGTTGTGGTCAAAAAGTTCTGTGGGAATAAAAGTGAATTTTTGCGTTTGTAAACTAATTTTTGTTTTTGAGAAATGAGCTTGTAATAAACTGCCTTCCATATCTGAAAACAAAACAGAAGGACTAAATGATAAAACATTTACTTCCTTGGTACTATTGTCAACAATTGCATAAGCATGATAATTGACCCCCATTTCTATCCATAATTCGCTAGCTATAGCGTTGGCCGGTTCAAATTCTGGGGAGGTGAAATGGATTTTATCATTCATGCGCAACAAAAGTAAAAATTTATCCGAAAGCGTTTAGATTTTTAACGAAATTTGAAACAATGACCATTGCCCAGGATCTCGAAAAACTTTTTCCGCACCAAGCCAATCAACAGCAAATCAATTTATTTCAAAAATTGCAGCAGTTTATTGCTAACCCTAATGGTAAATCCTGTTTTATTTTAAAGGGTTATGCAGGTACCGGTAAAACTACCGTGATGAGTACATTGATCAAAGCGCTGCCAAAGTATCAGATTAAAACAGTTTTATTGGCGCCTACCGGTAGGGCGGCTAAAGTGTTGAGTGTTTATTCAAAAAAGGAAGCATCAACCATTCACCGGAAAATCTATCGTAAAAAAGCTGCTTTTTCGCCAGATATGCATTTTAGTCTTTCACCCAATATGCACCAAGATACCTTGTTTATTATTGATGAAGCCTCAATGATAGCGGATGAATTAACGGATTACAGCGGCAGCAGTCTTTTAAAAGATGTCATTGAATACGTTTACAACGATAAAAATAACCGGATTATATTTATTGGAGATACCGCACAGCTTCCACCTGTAGGTTCGGATGAAAGTCCGGCTTTAGTGCCGGCACAGCTACAGAAATTTAAACTACAGGTACAGGGAGTGGAGCTAACAGATGTGGTGAGACAGGAACAGGAATCCGGAATTTTATTTAATGCAACAGCCATTCGTGAGCTGATCAGGAAGGAAGAATCTTCATTTCCTGAACTTCAGACCAAAGCATTTAAAGATGTTTACCGCATGATGGGCGATAAAATTATTGAAGGCTTAAATTATACTTATGGTAAATACGGACCAGAGCGCACTTTGGTCATCTGCCGATCTAACAAAGGGGCAAACATGTATAACCAGCACATCAGAAATCAGATTCTTTGGCGGGAAGATGAGCTTACCGGTGGCGATTTGGTAATGGTGGTAAAAAATAATTATTTCTGGCTAGGAGAGGAGAAGGGAGGCTTTATTGCCAATGGCGATGTTGGACAAATTACAAGAGTGAAGAATATCCATGAAATGTACGGCTTCCGCTTTGCTGATGTGCAGATTTTGTTCAGCGATATTGATCAGGAGCCAATATCCTGCAAGGTAATGTTGGATACGCTTTACACGGAAACTTCCAACCTTCCTTACGATAGGCAAAAAGCTCTTTTTGAGGAGGTGATGAAAGATTATGAAAGCCTGACCAGCAGAGGAGCTAAAATGGAGCAGTTAAAGCTTAATCCATATTTTAACGCATTGCAACTTAAATTTGCTTATGCAGTCACCTGCCATAAAGCCCAGGGCGGTCAATGGGATGCCGTTTTTATTGACCAGGGATATTTAACCGAAGAAATGCTAAATGTAGAGTTGTTGAGGTGGTTATATACCGCAACTACCAGAGCGACCAAAGAACTTTTTTATGTGAATTTTAATGAACAGT
>JBDSHZ010000002.1:0-72735 GCA_039918235.1 Pelobium sp. | reverse complement strand
AAATGAGAAGAAAAATTGTTCCATTTGATAAATCATTTCAAATGCCTCAAATAGAAGAAAATGAAGAAGTTTAATAAACCTATTGAAGTCGATACAGGCATCGATCGTAAGGCCACGTGTTCATATAAACGGAAAGTAGGAACAAACTTTGTTAAATGCAAGGGCTTTGCTTTTCAAAAGTCAAAAAACATATCTTTCTTTTAAAACTAAAACAATTAAGCTTTAAGCTGTATTTTTGTAGTATGAATATTCCTGAAATATTAAACAGGGCTCAAAACTTTGAGTTTTTAACATTAGAAGAAGGTTTGCATTTATACCATCATGCTTCTACTCCGGAGCTGATGTATGTGGCCAACGAATTAAGGAAAAAACAAGTCCCTCACGGTAAGGTGACTTGGCAAATAGATAGAAATGTAAATACCACCAATGTTTGCATTGCAAATTGTAAATTCTGCAACTTTTTCCGTCGCCCGGGCCATGAGGAAAGCTATGTGACCGATATAGAAACCTACAAACAAAAAATTGAGGAAACCATTAAATTGGGTGGAGATCAGTTGCTTTTGCAGGGCGGGCATCACCCTGATTTAGGATTGAAATTTTACGCTGATTTATTTAGACAGCTCAAAGAATTATACCCAGAAATAAAATTACACTCATTAGGTCCGCCAGAGATTGCCCACGTGGCAAAACTGGAAGGCATGAGCCATTATGATGTGCTGAAAGAATTACAGGAAGCAGGATTAGACTCTTTACCGGGCGCTGGTGCAGAAATCTTGAATGACCGTGTGAGAAGATTGATTTCTAAAGGAAAGTGTGGCGGCCAGGAATGGTTGGATGTAATGAGGGCAGCGCACAAGCTGAATATCCCAACATCTGCTACCATGATGTTTGGACATATTGAAACCTTAGAAGAGCGTTTTGAACACCTGATTTGGATACGTGAAGTACAAAGTGAAAAACCTGAAGGAAATCATGGATTTGTCGCTTTTATCCCCTGGCCTTTTCAGGATGATGGAACTTTGCTTAAAAGACTACGCGGCATTACCAATGACGTAACGGGTGATGAATACATCAGAATGATTGCCTTAAGCAGAATTATGCTTCCAAATGTTAAAAACATTCAAGCGTCTTGGTTAACGGTAGGAAAGCAAGTTGCGCAGATATGCCTGCATGCAGGGGCAAATGATTTCGGTTCTATCATGATTGAAGAAAATGTGGTAAGCGCTGCCGGTGCGCCTCATCGCTTCACCTCAAACGGTATTCAGGAATCCATTAAGGATGCTGGTTTTGAACCACAATTGAGGAATCAACTTTACCAATGGAGAACAGACGTAAAAGAACTGGAGCAACAAGAAATTAACTATTAGCCTTAAAATTTCTTTTTAAAGTTTTTTTTTGATAAAATTATACTTTATCATGAAAGACTTTAATAGCATTATTGTAGATGACGAGGAATACGGTCGTTCATCGTTATTCTTCTTAGTTCAAGACAATTGCCCACACATCAAAGTGAAGGCAATTTGCAAATCAGTACAGGAAGCTAGGAATATCATCAATTCCAATGAGATTGATTTGGTTTTTTTAGACATCGCCATGCCTAATGAAAATGGCTTTGCGCTTTTACCATTGTTACAGGAAAAGCAAATCTTGGTCATTTTCACTACTGCTCATGATCAATATGCTTTAAAAGCAATTAAAGCTAGCGCCGTTGACTATCTATTGAAACCAATTGACATTGCCGAACTTCAGAAAGCGGTAGAAAAAGCAATCAATATTCATAACCTGTTTAATCTCAATCAAAAATATAACGAATATTCTAAAACCTTAGATACCTTAACAGTAAATCTGGATACCAAAGAAAGAGAAATTAAAAAAATAACCATTCCCAATTCAACTGGATTTAAGATTTTTAATTTGAGTGAGATCATCTACTTAGAGGCCGACAGCAATTACTGTATTTTTCATCTTATCAATGGAGAAAGAGTGATAGCTTCTAAACCTTTGAAGGATTATGAGGAAATATTAACAGCCAACAATTTTATCCGTGTGCATAAATCACACATTATTAACACAGATTACCTTAAAGAGTACAAAAACAATAATGGTTTACATGTAAAGTTGATAAACGATATTGTGATCCAAGTTTCAAGAAGAAGAATTTCAGAATTTCTTGACAAGGTTAAGAAACTAAAAAAGTAATCCTCATGAAAAAGTGGTTATTCCTTTTATTTTTATTGAATGGATTAAACACAGTTGCGCAATCGCTTCAGTTCAAAAATTTCAACACCAATAACGGACTTCAAAGCTCTAAAGTTTACAATGTATTTGAGGACACAAAAGGGTTCATTTGGTTAGGTACTTCTAATGGAGTGAACAGGTATGATGGAAATACATTTGAGAGTTTCACCACTGAGGAAGGCTTAAGTGACAATGAAGTTTTAAAAATAAGAGAAGATTCTAAAGGGAGAATTTGGTTCATTACTTTTAATGGGAAGCTGTCTTATTATTTAGATGGTAAAATATACAACGCTTCCAATTCCGAATTACTTAAAAAAGCCATTTGTACTTCTAGTTTTGTTGATTTATTTGAGGATTCTTATCACAATCTATGGTTTTCTACCAATACCAGAGAAGTATTAAGATTGAACGGTAATAAAATCACTTATTTTAAAAAACAGATTAACAGCAATGATTTAGATATTAGTAATTTAATATTTTTTGAAGATGATTATAAAACCTTATTTGCCATTAACCAAACTACGCTCTATAAAATAAAAGATAATACGTTTGAAATATTAAAATTAGAAAATAAGCCAATTTCTTACTGGAGTATCTATTATGATAAATCGGGAGGCATTCTGTTTTACCTAAGTAAATCTGGTTTATCTTCTATTAGAAACGGCAAAGAAGTTTTCATAAGGCATATTCCGCCTACTACTATTAAAAAAGGGATATCCGGATTACTAATTGATCAGAATAAAGTATGGATATCCTTATCAGGTAATGGGGTACAAGTGTTTGATAAAGATAACGAAGAAACAGAATATTACATTCCTGATAAATACATATCAACTGTTATAAAGGATAGAAATCAAAATATCTGGATTTCCAGTATTGATAACGGCCTTTATCTTTTATCTAAAAAGGCTACAAATTTTACTCATTATACCACAAAAGATTTCTTAACAAACGATGCGATTTATAGCATCACTAAAGATGACAGTAATAGGATTTGGCTAGGGCTGAGAAATGGACAAATAAACATCCTGAATAAGGATAAAGCTACAACTATCAATATTCAAACTGATGGCACTATTTATAACCCTATACATATGCTTGTGAATTATAAAAAAAATTCAGCTGTATGGTATATGAGTAAAAACAGCATTGGGAAAATTGATGCTGATAACCCTATTGATATTGTAAAAACGAGTCTCAATTCCGGAAAATCTGAATACGCACTAAAATCTTTTGATTTTAACTCTAGAATGGAATTGGCTGTGGCTACAAGTTCTGGTGTTTTTGTCACCACACTACCTGTTAACCTTTCAAAATCCTCCGTTTTAAATTACAAAAGCTTCAAATTAAAATTCCCTGACAGAACCTTTAGTTTAGCATATGACCAAAATGACAACCTATGGTTTGATCAGATGGACGGTTTACATATCTTAAAAAAAAATATGCTTTTAAGTTTTACAAAGAAAAACGAAGCATTGGCAGATAGAATTACCCACATTTTTTGTGCCCCTGATGGATATGTTTTTGCCTCTACAAGTTCACATGGTATTTTGGTTTTTAAGGATTATAAACTTCTGAGAGTAATTACTACAAAAGATGGCTTAAATAGCAACAATTGTACAAAATCATATTTCTATGATAAGCAATTATGGGTTTTAACTAATAAAGGAGTCAATAAATTAGAGAATATTAACAATGTGATTAGAAGCACTTCATTTTCTGTTGAGAACGGGCTGTTAACGGATGAGGTAAACGATATATTGATTGATAGCACTTATATTTATCTCGCTACCACAAAAGGGCTTACAAAGATTAATAATATAGAACAGAATGAGCGTTTTTCTGAGCTTCCTATCTATTTTAAAAAATTAATTGTAAATGGCAGAGAGCACAAATTAACCGGAAATCAATTAATAGCATTAAAACCTAATCAAAATAATATTCAAGTGAGCTTCACTGCTATTGATTTTGAGGACCCTAATAAGATTGTTTACGGATACCGTATTAAAAGTGGAGACAATTGGATTGAAACTGCCAATAATTCTCTCGAATTTGTTTCCTTAGAACCTGGCAATTATCAAATTCAAGTAAGAGCAAGAGATGTAAACGGGATTTGGGGAAAAAGTATAGGAATCAACATAAAAATTGCCACTCCTTTTTATAAAACCTTCCCTTTTATAATTGCCATGCTCATGGCAATTATCTTTATTTCCATATTAATTTATAACAGATACATTAAAATCAAAAGAATTAAAGAAGAGGAAAAACTTTTGAACCAAAGTAAAATCATATCTCTTGAGCAACAAGCATTACAGGCGATGATGAATCCTCACTTTATATTCAATGTGATGAATTCCATTCAATATTTCATTAATACCCAAGATAAAAATACTGCAAATAAATTACTGACTGGTTTTGCCCGCCTCATCAGAAAAAACATGGACATTGTAAATAAAGGAGAGATCAGTTTAGATGAAGAAATTGAATATCTAAAACTTTACCTTCAATTAGAGAGTTTGAGGTACGGTAATAAACTGAATTATGAGTTTAATATTGATGAAAATATAGAATCAGAGGAAATTATGATCCCTTCTATGTTATTGCAACCATTTATTGAGAATGCCATCTGGCATGGCATCATGCCGAAAGAAGATAAAGGGAATATCGAAATTAAAATAGCTCAAAATCATCAACTTTTACGCATTGTAATTACTGATGATGGAATTGGCATTGATAACTCTATAAAAGTAAAAAATGAGGAATATATCAGCAGAGGAATGTCTATTACTCAGGAAAGGATAAGTTTAATCAACCAACTTTCAGGTAGCGAGATCAACATCCAAGTTAACCAAAGACCGGAAGGCGGCACTATTGTAAGGGTCAATATCCCCTTAGCTTATGAATAATATTCCTAAGCTGCATTTTGCTATTAAAAGCGAATAAAGTATAATTACCTTAAATGACAGAGAAATATATAGAAGCTTTAATTTTTGCCTCAGATACAAGTATCAGAATGGAGGAAATTATACTTTGTTTACAGGCAACTTTAGAAAAAGATATTGATGAAAAAGAGGTTTTAGAACTTATAGAAAATATAAAGCAAAAATACCTTTCAGAAAATTTCGCCATTGAACTTAATAAAATTGCAGGTGGTTATCAATTTCTGACCAAAAAAGAAATGCTCCCAATTGTAAATCAATTGCATATTCAGAAATCAAAGAAAAAACTCAGCCAAGCAACGTTAGAAACATTAGCAATTATTGCCTACAGACAACCCATTACTAAATTAGAGATAGAGCAGATTAGAGGCGTTAATTGCGATTATACAGTGCAAAAGTTGTTAGATAAGGAGCTGATTACCATCTCCGGCAAAGCAGATGGACCGGGAAGACCTATAATTTACGCTTTAAATCAGTACTTTTTAGATTATTTTGGAATTGATTCCATCATTGATTTACCTCAGTTAAAGGATATTGAGGAAGCTCACGGTTCGGAAATAGGAGAAAAATCCGAATAATTCCAAATCAATTTTTTGAAATTCAAATTTCCTTATATTTTTGTCCCTATTAAAGACAAGAAATAAATTAAACTTTTTTTTCTTTGTTTTTAAAAACTTGTTAACTTTAAGAGAGCAAAAAACCAAAGATATGGCAAAGCAAAATAAACCCGATAAAAAAACAACTGCTAAACCAACGGATGTTGAAGACGAAAGCAGTGAGGATGCAAAACCAAAAAGCAAATTTGTTGAAGAAGATGATGATTTTGATCTTCCTTTAGATGATTTAGGTTATGAAGATGCAGATTACGATGATGATGATGACTATTAAGTCATGCTAATTATATATTTTAGAAGCATTCAATATATTGGATGCTTTTTTTTTAACCCTATACACCTTATTTAAAGATGAAGATAAAAGAGGTTGACTCTTCTAAAATGGCTAAAGATTTTTTAGAAGTTGGAAGAGTTATTTATGCTGATGACGACAATTGGGTTTGCCCTTTAGACAAGGACATAGAAGCTGTTTTCAATCCTAAAGAAAACAATTTCCATACACATGGCAAAGCTATAAGATGGGTTTTATATAGTGATGAGGAAAAATTAATTGGTAGAATTGCCGCATTTATCAATGGTAAAAAAGCTTTTACATTTGAACAGCCTACAGGTGGTATTGGCTTTGTAGAATGTATTGATGATGCAAAGGCATTTAAATTACTATTTGATACGGCAAAACTTTGGCTGGTGAAAAATGGGATGGAAGCCATGGAAGGGCCGATAAATTTCGGAGAAAATGATACTTTTTGGGGTTTATTGATAGAAGGTTATACGCAACCTTCTTATGGGATGAATTATAATAAACCTTACTATCACCAATATTTTAAAGATTATGGTTTTGAAACTGAATATGAGCAAATTACCAATCATTTAGACATCAATAAGGAATTTCCAGAACGATTTACCAAAATAGCCAATTGGGTAGCTAAAAAAGAAGGTTATTCTTTTGAATATTTAGACACAAAAAATTTCGATAAATACGCTGCAGATTTTATGGAAATTTATAATGATGGCTGGAAAAACTTTGCGAATTTCTCTCCAATAAAATTGGCAACAGTAAAAGAAAGTTTTGAAAAGATGAAACTCATCATGGATCCAAAACTCATATGGTTTGCCTATGTTAATAATGAGCCAGCATCTTTTGTAGTGATGTTACCTGATGCCAATTTAATGATAAAGCCACTTAAAGGCAAATTAGACCTGATTGGCAAATTGAAGTTTTTATACTATAAATATAGGGGCGTAAATAGAATGAGGGCGATAGTGATGGGCACTAAAGAAAAATATCAGAAACATGGTTTAGAATCTGCTATTTTCATTAAGCTTAAAGAATATGTGTTGCCCTTAAAGCAATATGATGAGCTTGAACTATCTTGGGTTGGGGATTTTAACGACAAAATGTTGGCTATACACAGTGCTACAGGCTCTGTTTTTGGAAAAAGACATGCTACACTTAAATGTGTTTTTAAATAAAAAAGAGAAGCTTTAAAAGCTTCTCTTTTTTATTTATCATCCTAATTATTTAGCAGGTTTTAAAGAAAATTCAGGGTTTGCTTGAATCATGTTACGGGTACTATTGGCCCAATCTACAATCATTTTGCTTTCTTTGGCTGTTAATACTGCATTTCCATGTGCCCAAGTATAAGAATCCAAAGGCATCCAATGGTCTTTCTGAGAATCTATCAACTCTTCTAATTTATGATCTTGCTTTTTTAAGCTATAAGAAGTAAACTCGTCAAAATTCAAGTGCTTTCTGCCGTCTTGCACATGGTTGTTGAGCCACCAAGCTAAGGGCTGAATATTGTTATACCATGGGTATCTGGTATTGTTAGAATGACAATCATAACAAGCAACCGTTAACAATTGATTAACAGTATCAGGAACTGAATACACAGTTTGAATTGCATTAGCCTGTACTTCAGGATGAATATTTTTTTCTGGCCGGATGAATTGTATCAAAACAAGAATTACAGCTATTCCAATTAAAACCTTCTTTAACATTTTTATTTTTTAAAATGTGAATGTATAATATTGTTGAGCTCTTCAGAAATCTTTCCATTGGTTACTACCACATCACAGGTTTCTAGGGGGCTGTTTCCTCCATCAAAATCAAATACTTCCCCACCAGCTTGTTTAACAATCAATAAACCTGCCGCAATGTCCCAAGGTTTCAAGTTGTATTCAAAATACGCATCAAAACGGCCACAGGCCGTATAGGCTAAATCAACAGAGGCTGCTCCTATCCTTCTTAATCCATGGCATTTTTGCATCACCTCATTAAACAGATCAATATAAGATTTTTGTCTTTTAAAATCATAATAAGGAAAACCTGTAGCAATCAAACTGCTTCCCATATTTTCATTAGCAGATACCTTGATGATTTCTCCATTAAGATAGGCTTTACTATCCTTCCATGCATAAAAGCACTCGTCTCTGTTAATTTCATAAATAACACCAATCACCAGTTCATCATCTTGTTTTAAAGCGATGCTTACGGCATAGGTTGGTATTCCATGAATAAAATTGGTAGTACCGTCTAATGGGTCAATAATCCATGTTAAATGTGCAGCTGTTTTATTTCCAGTTCCTTCTTCAGCTAAAAAGCCAGCTTCTGGCAGTATCTTTTGAAGTTCGGAGATGATCATTTTTTCTGCCGTTTTATCCACGTAAGAAACCATATCATTTAATCCTTTATATTCAATTTTTGAAGAGGTGAAACTCAAAGATTCCTTTTTGATAAAATCTCCAGCAAATTTTGCAATTTCAACTACCTGTTGACATATATTTTGATAATCCATTCTAAGAGTGAACTTTAAAAGTAAATATTTTGTGAATATAGTAAGCTAACAAACCTAAGCTCAAGGCTGAAAATATTCTTGCTAAAGTTGGCCAAACCTCTAAAACTTCCACAAAAAACCTCAATAAGCCATAGTTGGCAAAAAATCCTATCCCTGCTATTAATGCAAAACGAGAAAACTGTTTTCTCCCGGCTAACGTTGAATCATTAAACACAGCGTATTTAGCCAGTAGAAAATTAGCGATTACGCCACAGGTATAGGAAATTAATAAAGAGAATTCATGAGCACTTGCAGGATATCCAAACAACATCACTGCTTCATTCTCTAAAATAAAAGTAATGGTAAAGAAATAGATCAGTACATCCACAAAGGTTGCAATACCTGCAGAAAGGAAAAACCTAACTACTTTATTATGATATATTTTAACTAAAAAAGAAGGGGAAGAAATAGCTTGTTCCACTAAGCCAATTCCTTTCTTTTTTTCTCAGCATTAAGTGACCAGAATATCCCAATAATCCCGCATAAAACTAAAATTGAAGAAATTAATTCTGCCTGTGTAAAAGAGAAAGAACCTATATGATATTTAGAATTTACTCTGATCAATTCAATAAAAAATCGTTCTAAACCATTTACAATCAAATAAATTGAAAATAGAATTCCAGGAGTTTTTATTTTTTTACGGATTGACCATAAGAATGCAAAAAGCAACAAGCAGGCTACAACTTCATAAAAAGGAGTTGGGTATACACCTACAGCCAGCTCATGACAGTACTTTCCATCGCAAGCTGGAATTGGTATCCCTTCATTTATTACATTGTGAGGAAATTTAAAAGACCACATCCAATCCGGTGCCCAAGAAAGCCAGTTAGGTTTTGGATTAGTATTATTAAGCCCCCAGTCACCGTCTCCAGCTAATTGGCAACCTATTCTACCCACTCCGTAAGCCAGCATTAAACCCGGGCCAGAAACATCAGCCATGTGAACAGCTTTAATTCCGTTTTTGCCGGATATATAAAGAACAGCAATTGCACCACAAATTAAACCTCCGTAATAAGTTAAACCACTAAAGGAAAGCAAGTTTTGTACGGGATCTTGCATAAACCGGTCCCAGTATTCTAAATTATCAAAAACTTTCGCACCAATAATCCCAGCAATGGCCGCCCATGCAATAAAAGTTCCCATCATCTCATACGGGTGGAACGTTACCATTACCTTTTTAGGATTTGGCAACTGCTCTTTCTTTTTATCACGATAAGCCCAATAAGCAAATATCCCTGCCAAAACCAGCCCGGCAATAAAGTTTCCTTTGGTTGATAAAATAAAACCCTGAGGATCATCAACAAAAGCAGTATAGTTAAGCAAACCATAAATCAGCTTGTAGCCAATTAAAAATCCGAATAACCCGTTAAAGAACAATTCTGAAATAGTGGCAGGTTTTCCAACTTCCACTTCTTTTTGCACAGCATGTACCTGTCCCAGTTTTTCTCTACGTTTTAATTCTTGAGAAAAGCCCCAATAACCGGCTACAAATGCCAGTGCTACAAAAAAACCAAAAGTTTGAACCGGTAGTGGAATATTAATTCCGAACAGGTAATTTATTAAGTGTGAAAGGGTTGGAAACATCTGATAAGAATATGTTTGGTGATGTGCTATTAATGGGTGTATACTTCTTCACTTTCTGCAATGCTCATTTCACCATCGGGTAAAATTTCTAAGAGCTGGATATTTTTCAATTCATTGATCAAAACAGGATCATACTTTACTTTAACTTTAACATAATTGGCAGTAAAGCCATGCATAAATCCTTCCTTTTGATCTGCTTCAAAAAGCACTTCTCCTGCTTTGCCTACCTGCGTTTCATAAAATGCCCTTCTTTTCTTTTCAGATAAGATATGAAGCATTTTACTCCTGTCTGATCGCTGAGAACCAGGCACTGTACCTTCCATGGTTGTGGCTAAAGTATTTTCTCTTTCCGAGTAGGTAAAAACGTGTAAGTAAGAGATATCTAATTCATTTAAGAAATTATAAGTATCAATAAAATCTGCTCTGGTTTCTCCGGGGAAACCCACAATTACGTCAACTCCAATACAACAGTCGGGCATTAAATTTTTGATAGTTTTTACCCTATCTACATACAAATCTCTGCGGTAACGTCTTTTCATCAGGCCTAAAATCTTATCGGAGCCTGATTGCAATGGAATATGAAAATGTGGAACAAACCTTTTAGACTGCGCAACAAATTCAATGATTTCATTACTTAAAAGATTAGGTTCAATAGAAGATATTCTAATCCTATTGATTCCATCTACTTCATCTAAAGCTTTTACCAAATCAATGAATTTGTCTGCTCTATTTCCTTCTCTAATTCCAAAATCGCCAATATTTACTCCGGTAAGTACAATTTCTTTAACTCCAGAAGCAGCAATTTCTTTTGCTTGCTGTATGATATTAGGAATCAGATCGCTCCTGCTTTTTCCTCTTGCCAAAGGGATGGTGCAAAAAGTGCAGGAATAGTCACAACCATCCTGAACCTTTAAAAAAGTTCTGGTTCTATCTCCGTAAGAATAAGAAGCTATAAATTGATTCGTTTCTTCAATTGGGCTATTATGAATAATTGCCTTTGGCTGTTTTGTTAAATCAGAAATAAATTCTACTATCCTGAATTTTTCAGCAGCACCCAACACCATATCAACTCCTTCAATTTCAGAAATTTCCTTTGGTTTTAATTGTGCATAACACCCCACAATGGTAATATAAGCAGATGGAGAATGCTTTAATGCTTCTTTAACTACTTTCCTGCATTTTTTGTCCGCATGCTCTGTTACGGAGCAGGTATTGATAATGTAAACATCGGCTGGATCAGTAAAGTTAACGGTCTCAAAACCTGCATCATTGAACATACGCCCAATGGTTGAAGTTTCGGAGTAATTTAATTTACAGCCAAGTGTATAAAAAGCAACTTTTTTATTCATGATAAATTCGGTTGCAAAGATATAAATTTTGAATCAATTAGCTTATTCTTCTCCCCATTGATAGCTATCAGTTTCAAAACCAGCCAAATCTAATACCCTACTTACCACTGTATTTGCTACCTCTTCTATCGTTTTAGGTTTACTATAATAAGAAGGCACTGCCGGACAAATGATGCCTCCGGCTTCTGTAATTACTTTCATGTTGTTAATATGAATGAGGTTAAGAGGTGTATCTCTGGCAACCAAAATTAGTTTTCTTCTTTCTTTGAGCATCACGTCCGCAGTTCTTGTGGTAAGATCATTAGAGATCCCGCAGGCAATCCTTCCCATTGTACCCATAGAACAGGGAATGATAATCATGGTGTCATACTTGGCAGAACCTGAAGCAAATGGGGCCATAAAATCATTCTTGTCAAAAAACTTTACGTTAAAATCTGCGTAAGATTTATCTTCTAGTTCATGATGCCAAACATCTTTGGCATTATCAGACATCACAACCGCAAGGTCACTGTATTGACTCTCCAGATTTACAAGTCTCTGTAATAGTAATTTAGCATAAATAGAACCGCTTGCTCCTGTAATTGCAATGACCACTTTTTTCTTCTTCATAATCAATTAACAAAATACACACTTAAAGGTTGTAAACAAAAAAGGGCCGAATATAAATATTCGACCCTACATCTACCTATGAAAAACATGCCCTTTGGGAGGGCACTACAAATATAAAAACAATTTTTTCGTTTAAACAATTTATTTTAAAAGAATTTAATACAGAAACAGTATTATAAGATTTCAGATAACTTTTATGTAGTATATAATCTTATAAGTTAATTAATTATCTCCAAATAAAATACTCTATAGGATTAAAATACATGCTAAACTTTTAGAAATAAAAAATACATCCAAAAAAAATCTATTCAGTGAAAAATTTATAATTTTGAATGATGAACACGAATGAAGTCAGCCTTAAACAGAAAATGAATTTCCATACTAGAAAATGGGTAAAACCAGAGGATTTAAATCCTAATGGAACCTTATTTGGAGGGAGTTTGCTAAAATGGATTGATGAAGAAGCTGCTATTTATGCCATTTGCCAGTTAGATAATAAAAGAGTGGTCACAAAATACATGTCGGAAATTAACTTTTTGAGTTCTGCTACTCAAGGAGATATTATTGAAATGGGAATTATAGCCACTCAATTCGGTACAACTTCTATCACGCTATTCTGTGAAGTAAGGAATAAAATTACCCGACAGAGCATATTAACAATTGATAAAATTGTATTCGTAAATATAGACAAGGATTTCAATCCAATTCCTCACGGAAAAACTGAAATCACTTATTCTTCAGACCGCTTTAAAGATTAATCTTTCTTTTTAAATTTCTTTTTCCAATTTGGATTAAAAGTTTTCTTCTCTTTAACTGATGGACGATAAACAGGTCCTTCCTTAAAACCTTCAGGCAATGGAAGTTTTGGAACTTCCTTACCCATAAACTCTTCTATCCTACCAAACTTATACTGGTCTCTGTCATTGATAAAGGTAATTGCAGTGCCCGTAGTTTCTGCCCTTGCGGTTCTTCCAATTCTATGAATATAATCTTCAGGATCTGGTGGCACATCAAAATTCACAACCAAGCTAATTCCTACTACATCAATTCCTCTGGAAATCACATCTGTACCTATTAATACAGCCAAATGCTTTCCTTTAAAACGAACCATAATGTCCTCTCGGCTCTCCTGATCTAAATCAGAATGGAAAGCTTCAGATTTAACGCCTTGACGGTTTAAAGAACTATTTAATTTCTTAACTGTTTCTTTTCTTGATGCAAAAACAATCACGCTCTTGTAATCATCATGACTCAATATTTTCTTTAGCAAATCAATTTTCTGTTCATCAAAAGCTAGATATGCCTGCTGTAAAATACCTTCAGAAGGCTGAGAGATGGCTATATTAACTTCAACAGGCTCATGTAGAATCTTTTTTGAAAGCGCCCTTATTTTTGGAGGCATAGTAGCAGAAAACAATAAATTCTGACGCTTTTCTGGCAGATAGCTGATTATTCTAACAATGTCTTCATAGAATCCCATATCTAACATACGATCCGCTTCATCCAAAACTAGGTGTTTAAGATGTTTTAAATTGATGGTGCCAGAGGTTAAATGAGCAATTAGCCTGCCCGGAGTAGCTACAATAATATTCACCCCATCTGTTAATGATCTTTTTTGTTGCTCATAGCTAAAGCCATCTCCACCTCCATATACCGCAATAGAAGTACAACCAGTAAAATAAGCCAATCCCATAATCTGTTGATCAATCTGCAAAGCCAGTTCACGGGTTGGCGCTAGAATCAAGGTATCTATAAAACTTTTATCCTCTAGTTCAATTTTATGCAACAGCGGCAATAAATAAGATGCAGTTTTACCTGTTCCTGTTTGCGCACATGCAATAAGATCTTTATTAGAAAGTATATGTGGAATAGCCTCTTGCTGAATGGGTGTGGGTTTGGTAAAACCCATGGTATCAAGCCCCTCCTGCAAAGAAGGGACAAAATTAAAATCTTCGAATTTCAAAAAATGTTTCTTTTATATTTATTTCTACAAATATAATCTAATTATTTTGACTTAGATTAAGGTAGAGAATAATGATATTTTAGTCCAATTAGCTAATTTAGAATATTTGAAGAGAAAATATTTAACTTTGAGTTTACTCTTTATTTTCTAGTTAACAATTTTCATGAGAGAGATTTACGTAAAGTCTTTGCCTTTAAAGGACGTGATTTCCAATTTAGCCGAAGCTTTTGATACGACTTACTTCAATATGTGTAATGAATACAGAATTAACATTCCTGAAGAATTTGGAAGTGGTTTTATAAGGGGGATTAATTTCTTAGGTGGTTTTGCGCTGGTAGAGTATAGCTGTCAATTTAAAGAAAGTTTGATGATTAACTTCTCTGTGAATCATGTACACCCTTTAAAATTTATTTATTGTTCTGAGGGATCCATGAAACATCGTTTTGAAGAAGAGGATAATTTCCACCTTATTGATGAATTTCAGAACATTATTGTTGCAAGTACTACTAAAAACGGACATATTTTGTTGTTCCCTAGAAACCAGAAAATCCATATGAATAGCTTAGAGATAAGCAGGAAGGATTTTAAGGGGAAAATTGACTGTGACCTAGATCATGTTGATGTAAACATGAGAAAACTTTTCCGAGATTTAAATGCCAGAAAATTATTCTTTTATCAGGGAAATTACAGCTTATCAATGTCTGAATGTATAGATAAAATAAAAACCAATAAACTGAATGGTTTTGCAAGAAGATTATTTTTAGAAGGAAAATCAAATGAAATCCTGAGTATTCAGATTGATGATTTTGAAGATGACCAAAAGGCGGAACCTAAAAGACAGGTATTAAGAAAATCTGAAATGGTAAAGATCCAAAAGGCTGCTCAAATTTTAAAAAATAATTTGTCCGATCCTATTACCATTAAAGAGCTTGCCACACAAGTAGGAACAAATTCCACAAAACTACAGGAAGGTTTTAGACGAAGTTTTGGTAAAACAGTAAATAATTATCTTAACCAGATCAGACTTGAATATGCAAAAGATCAATTGATGATAGGAGAATTGAACATTAGCGAAATAGCGCAGAACATTGGTATTGCTAATAAAAGTTACTTCTCAAGACTATTTAAAGCTACTTATAATTTAAACCCTAAAGACTTCTCCAAAAAAATTTCCAAAAAACCGGATTATTAACTATTACATATAAAAAATTAAATAGTCTAAAAGACTAAAAAATAGAATTTCTTTACAGTTAAACATAATTTCGTTTAAAATCATCGAAATGCGTTTAATCTACATCCTTACTTTTGTGTGCATTGCCAGTTTTGTGTTTGCATATTATGAGATCGACAACAATACATCAGGTTTTTCATTAGCTGTTTTTTGGATTCTTTTCATTGTGCTTATTGTAGCCTTGTTTAGGAAATACCTGATTAGCAAAAGAGGTATTTAGTCAAGAGATTTTTTAAAAATTTGCGAATTTCACAGAAATACATTCTCTTATATTTCTTCCTTTCCCATTAATTAGAGTTTATAAATTTTCATGGTGATCACATCAGGATTCGAACGGGTGACCTTCCCGATTGGAAATCGGGATGCGCTATCCAGCTGAGCTTCAAAACAAAAAAGCCTCCATCTTTTTAGATGAAGGCTTGGTGATCACATCAGGATTCGAACCTGAGACCTACTGCTTAGAAGGCAGTTGCTCTATCCAGCTGAGCTATGCGACCCTTTTGCTAATTTCTTAGCGAGTGCAAATATAGCAAAAGATTTTCAGGACAAAAATTTTTGTATAAATCCTGTTTAACTAGTCACTAAAACGCTCATTTAAAGGTTTAAAATTATTACCTAGGCGATATGATTTTACTTATATAAATTGATAATGAATTAAAGAGGTGTAAACCTGCATTAGGGATAGCAAGGGTTTAGTCCAGTTTTCATCTGGACCGAAGCTAAGCGTAGCCCTGCATAGCCCGGGCCGTAGGTAATGCTTAAAATCAACTGTTTTTAGAGAAATTTAAACTAAAAGCAAACAATTGGTGTATTAAAGAATTGTAAAGTCTGAGGATTTAGAAACTTAATTCTTATTTTCACCAACAATCATTATACATCAATATCACATGTCAGATCATCAGGGAAATTCTATTAAACAGGTATTATTACAGCTCATTTCAAATGTTTTCGAGAAATCGGGAAATAAACCATTGAATCACAGACAGGTTGCTACGGCTCTAAATATTATAGATCCAGCTTCTAAAGCCACCATATTGGAGATTTTAGAGGCAGAAACCTTAAATGGCATTTTTTTATCAGTAGGAAAAGGCATGTATCAACTGCATGAAGTGCAGGCTTTTTTAACTGGCAAAATTTCTATGGCCAATGATGGATCTGCATTTTTGATCCCTGATGATGAGTTTGAAAAAGATATTTATATCGCTCCGCGGAAAGTGAGGACAGCACTACATGGCGACAAGGTAAAACTACATGTTTATGAAAGCAGTAAGGGAAAACGCAAAGAGGGTGAAGTAGTAGAAATTGTAGAAAGAGCAAAAATGGAATTCACTGGCATTGTGAAGCTTTCCCAGCATTTCGCTTTTTTCATTCCAGATGACCGTAAAATGCTCCATGATATTTTTATCCCTTTAGAGGATTTAAATGGTGCTAAAAATGGCGTGAAAGCTTTAGCAAGAATTGTAGATTGGCCATCTGGAGCAAAAAACCCTGTTGGTATCATTAAAAGTATTTTAGGTAAACAAGGAGAGAACAATACAGAAATGAATGCCATTCTTGCAGAATATGGCTTTCCCTTATCTTTTCCTGAAGAGGTTGAAAAAGAAGCACAAGCAATCTCTACAGAAATTACCAAAGAAGAGATTGCAAAAAGAAGAGATTTTAGAGAGGTTTTGACTTTTACCATTGACCCTTTTGATGCAAAAGATTTTGATGATGCCATCTCCTTTAAAAAACTGGATAATGGGAATTATGAGATAGGCGTACATATTGCAGATGTTTCTCATTACTTAATTCCGGATACTGCATTGGACAAAGAAGCATACGATAGAGGAACTTCCGTTTATTTAGTAGATAGGGTAATCCCGATGTTGCCAGAAAACCTATCCAATGGTTTATGTTCTTTAAGACCAAAAGAAGAAAAATTATGCTTTTCTGCAGTTTTTGAAATGGATGAACAGGCAAATGTAATTGAACAATGGTTTGGGAAAACGGTGGTTTATTCAGATAGGCGTTTTGCTTATGAAGAAGTACAAGAGATTATAGAAAACAAGGCTGGGGAATATGTTGAGGAGATATTAAAATTAAATGAACTGGCTTATTGCTTAAGAGAGCGTAAATTTAAACATGGTGCCATCAGCTTTGAGTCTACCGAAGTGAAATTCAAATTGGATGAAACCGGGAAACCTGTAGGTGTATTTGTGAAGGAACGTAAAGATGCGCATAAGCTCATTGAAGATTACATGCTTTTAGCTAACAGAAAAGTTGCTGAATTTATTTCTAAAAAGGGAAAAGGGAAGCATAAATATACTTTTGTTTACAGAGCTCATGATTCTCCTAAACCAGAAAGTTTAAAGAATTTTGCAGAGTTTGCTTTAAAGTTTGGTCATAAGATTTCCACCAAATCAGACCGGGACACTGCTAGGTCATTAAATAAATTAATGGCCGATGTTGAAGGCACAAAAGAACAGAATGTTTTGACTTCCTTGGCCATACGCTCTATGGCGAAGGCAATTTATACTACAAAAAGTAGCAGTCATTACGGGCTTGCTTTTGATTTTTATACACATTTCACTTCTCCTATCCGCCGTTACCCCGATGTGATGGTTCACCGTTTATTAGAACATTATTTAAACGGAGGAGACAATGTAAGTGCTGATCATTATGAAAAAATATGTCAGCATGCTTCACAGATGGAGAAAAAAGCTGCTGATGCAGAAAGAGCTTCCATTAAATATAAACAAGCTGAATACTTGCAAGATAACATTGGACAGGTTTACGTAGGAATTATTTCCGGTTTAACAGAATGGGGAATGTATGTAGAGATTGAAGAAAACAAATGTGAAGGAATGATCAGGCTTAGAGATATTTCTGATGATTTTTACGTTTTAGACGAGAAGAATTATTGCATCATTGGGCAGCGCAAGAAAAGAAAATACCAATTGGGTGACGAAGTTAAAATTAGGGTTAAGCGGGTTGATTTGGCAAAGAGACAGATTGATTTTAGTTTAGTGATTGAATAATAAAGAAACGGCATATTGTCCATAGACCATTGTCCATAGACTATAAACCATAAAAAAATAAATGCACAGTATTCAGGAATTACAAAATATAATAGATCAAAAGGTAAAGGAAACCTCCTACCCTTCTGAACCTAAAGAATTATACGAACCGATTGCCTATTTAATGGCATTAGGTGGTAAAAGATTAAGACCTGCATTGGTTTTAATGGCTACAGATCTTTTCGGAGGAAACATTGAAGATGCAATATCTCCTGCCCTGGCAGTAGAGCTTTTCCACAATTTCACTTTAATGCATGATGACATCATGGATAAAGCACCTTTAAGAAGGGGAAAACCTACCGTCCATGCAAAATGGGGTGAAGCTGTTGCTATTCTTTCTGGTGATGTGATGTTTGTGAAGGCTTATAAAATGATGATTCAGGTAAAACCTGAGATTTTACTGCCCATTCTAGACATTTTTAATGAAACTGCCGTAGGTGTTTGTGAAGGACAGCAGATTGACATGAACTTTGAAACAAGAGATAAAGTTCAGGTGGAGGAATATTTAGAAATGATCCGGTTGAAAACTGCAGTATTACTCGCAGGAGCATTAAAAATTGGTGCCTTGATTGGGAATGCTTCAGAAAAAGAAGCACAGCTACTTTATGATTTTGGAGAAAATTTGGGCGTTGCTTTTCAGCTTCAGGATGATATTTTAGATGTATATGGCGATCCGGAGAAATTTGGCAAACAGGTTGGCGGCGATATCATTGCTAACAAAAAAACTTTCTTACTCATTAAGGCCTTAGAATTGGCAAAAGATAAAACCAGAGAAGATTTAAACTATTGGCTTTCTTTGAATGATTTTGATGTGGAGGAAAAAGTAAAAGCAGTAAGAAATATTTATGATGAGCTTAATATCAGAGCCTTATCATCACAACAAATGGACTTTTATGCTTCTAAAGCGATGACTGCTTTTGAGAAAATAAATGCATCTGTGGAGAAAAAGAAAGTGATCATGGATTTTTCGGAACTGTTATTGAAACGAGAGAATTAAAAGAACATCACCCTGTTTAAGTTCATGATTCCTATAACCATGCAATGCTCCTGAAAATTCGAACATTATTAGGTTTGCTTCATCATCAATCAGCTGTTTTAATGATTTTAAATAGACTTAAAGTTTTATAAAATGAAGACTCAACAGATAAATAAAATTGCAGTGATAGGTTCAGGTACTATGGGAAACGGAATTGCCCATACTTTTGCACAGGCTGGATTTAAAGTTGCGTTGGTGGATGTATCTGAAACTGCATTGAATAAAGCGATGGTTACCATCAATAAAAATTTGGAAAGGCAATTATCCAAAGAAAAGATTTCAGTTGATGATGTCGACAAAACCCTTAAAAACATCACGACATTCACTTCTTTAGAACAGGGCGTAAAGGATGCCGATTTGATTATTGAAGCTGCTTCTGAAAATATTGAGGTTAAATTGCAGATTTTCAAACAGCTAGATGAGCTGACCAAACCCGAAACTATTTTAGCTTCCAACACTTCTTCCATCTCCATCACTAAAATTGCAGCTGTGACCCAAAAACCTGATAAGGTAATAGGAATGCACTTTATGAATCCTGTTCCGGTGATGAAACTCGTAGAAGTCATTAGAGGTTACGCTACTGCAGATGAGGTTACGGCAAAGATTATGGAACTCTCCAAAACTTTAGGAAAAGTCCCTGTAGAAGTAAATGATTATCCCGGGTTTGTAGCCAACCGTATTTTAATGCCCATGATTAATGAAGCCATTTATACTTTATATGAAGGGGTTGCCGGTGTGGCCGAGATAGACACGGTGATGAAACTTGGCATGGCCCATCCCATGGGACCATTACAATTGGCAGATTTTATAGGTTTAGATATTTGCTTATCAATTCTACGAGTTTTACAGGAAGGTTTCGGAAATCCAAAATATGCACCTTGTCCGCTTTTAGTAAATATGGTCACTGCTGGCAATAAAGGAGTGAAATCTGGTGAAGGATTTTACACTTATCACCACGGAACAAAAGATTTAATAGTTGCCAGTAAGTTTAGCAAGTAAAAGCTTGGAGAATAACCATTGTCCATAGTCTATGGACCATAAACTATCAACCATGGACCATCCACAACTACATCCTTTCTGGCATCTCAATCCCTAATAAACTCATTGCTCTTTTTAATATTAGAGCGGTATGGTGTGAAAGTTTCAACCTAAACACCTTTAAATCATGTTCCTCCGTTTTCAGTATGCTTTCCGATTGGTAAAATTTATTGTAGCCTTTTGCTAAATCATAAGCATAGTTGGCAATGGCTGCCGGATTATGGTCTTTTGCCGCGGATACAATAGTATCTTGAAACTTACTCAACAACTGGATCAATTCCAGTTCTGTTTCTTTTAAATCCTTTGGTTGTTGGATGGTTATTGTTCCTAAATCTGCTTCGTATTTACTCAAAACTGATTTGATCCTTGCATGAGTATATTGGATAAACGGCCCTGTATTTCCTTGAAAATCAATAGACTCATTAGGATCAAACAGCAAACGCTTTTTAGGTTCTACTTTTAACAAGAAATATTTCAAAGCTCCTAAACCAATCATATCGTAAAGAATTTCTTTTTCTTCCTCTTCAAAATGATCCACTTTTCCCAGCTCTTCAGTTTTCTGTTTGGCAGTTTCCTTCATTTCATTGATGAGATCATCAGCATCTACAACAGTACCTTCGCGGGATTTCATTTTCCCTGATGGAAGATCAACCATACCATAAGATAGATGATATAATCCCTTCGCCCATGTTTTACCAAGTTTTTCTAAAATGAGGAATAGCACCTTAAAATGATAATCCTGCTCGTTACCCACTACGTAAATAGATTCCTGCATATTAAAATCATTATATTTCAATTGTGCAGTACCCAAATCCTGAGTGATGTAAACTGAAGTCCCATCTGCCCTAAGTACCAATTTCTCGTCTAATCCGTCTGCGGTTAAATCAATCCAAACAGAACCATCATCCTTTTTAAAGAAAATACCTTTTTCTAAACCTTCTTCAACAATATCCTTTCCCAAAAGATAAGTTTCCGACTCGTAATAATATTGATCAAAATCAACTCCTAAAGATTGATAAGTCTTTTCAAAACCAGCATAAACCCAGCTGTTCATTTTTTTCCAAAGTTGCATCACTTCTGCATCACCCGCCTCCCATTTTTGCAGCATGGCTTGTGCTTCTAAAATCAGTGGCGCTTGTTTTTTCGCTTCTTCCTCAGTTTTTCCTGCTGATTTAAGCTCTTCTATTTCCTTTTTATAATGCTGATCAAAAATCACGTAGTATTTACCAACCAAATGATCTCCTTTTAAACCGCTAGATTCTGGAGTTTCTCCATTGCCAAATTTTTGCCAAGCCAGCATAGATTTGCAGATATGAATTCCCCTATCATTTACCAAATTGGCTTTAATAACTTCATAACCCGAAGCTTTCAAAATCTCAGCCACTGAATAACCCAATAAGTTATTACGCACATGCCCTAAATGCAAAGGCTTATTGGTATTTGGTGAAGAATATTCAACCATTACTTTTTGCCCGTTTGGAGCAATTTGACCGTAAGTAGGCAATGAGATGGGGTTTTGAAAAATCCCTAACCAATAAGCATCACTTAAAACAACATTCAAAAAGCCTTTGATCACGTTAAAATCTGTTACCTCCTCACAGTTTTCTTTTAAATATTCGCCAATTAATGTGGCGGATTGTTCAGGGGATTTCTTGGTATGGCGCACAAAAGGAAAAACCACAAAAGTAACATGACCTTCAAACTCTTTTTTAGTTTGCTCCAGATTAACCTGGTCTGCAGCAATTTGCGTGTCGAATAGGATAGAAAAAGCTTTGGATATGGCCTGAGGTAAAAAATTCATGTCGCAAAAATAATTAATATTACGTTCATCTCTTGAATTTAATTCTGATAGATTTGTAATTAAGGATAAGCAATTATGATGACAAAAAACGAAGATTTTAAAGTAAATGTGAGTTCGGAGATTGGTGCATTACGTTGTTTGTTGGTGCATAGCCCTGATAGTGGATTGGGAAAAGTAGTGCCTTCTAAAGCACAAGATTGGCTTTTTGAAGACATTGTTCACTTAGAAACCATCCGCAAAAAGGAGTACGACTATTATTTAAAGCTCCTACTTTACTTTTTAGATCCTGAAAAAGTAAAGGGGAAATTAAAAGATTTAGATGCTGATCAAAGCCGTAACTTCTATAAGCCCAACCATCCTGATTTCCATGCTTCACAAAAGGTGGTAGAATTAGAGCAATTACTTGCCGAAATTTTAATGGAAGAAAATATCAAGCAAAAAATAGTAGCATCTGTTTGTGCCATAGAGGGTTGTACTTACTATTTACAAAACGAGCTGATGCTGACAGAAGCTGCAGCATTGGCGAAAATCATCATCAGCGGATCTATAGATGAAGAAAGGATGATTTTTGCGCCTATTCCAAATTTCATCTTTACCAGAGACATAGGAATTACCATCAACAACCATATTTTACTGAACAAACCGGCGAAAAAAGCCAGATCAAGAGAAACTTTATTGGCCAGGTATATTTTCTTTAACCATCCATTATTCGCCAATTATAGAAACAACATCATTGAAATCCCCGATTCCTTACAGCACTTTTTAAGACCAGGGGAAGAAAACGAGCAGAAAAGCACTTTAGAAGGCGGGGATGTAATGGTAGTGAGTAAAAACCATTTATTAATTGGGTTTAGTGAGCGTACCTCTGCCGTAGCGATTAATGAAACCATAAAAATTCTTTTTGAAAAAGATGTCGTACAAAAAGTATCGGTGGTAAAGATTCCGCATAAGCGGGATTTTATGCACATAGACACTGTTTTCACCCAAGTGAAGCGAAATATGTGGGTAATCTTAAACGCGATAGGCAAAATAGATAAGCGTGGCGATGGCTCGGAACCTATTGATCATCTGGTTGAAGAAGAACCAGTAGATAAAACAGAAGTAACTCAATTCATTAAAGGACAAATCGGTGAGCCTAAAAAATTTGAATCTGTAGAAGCTTTATTGGAGGATATCAGCATCACAGATTTAAAATCAAAAGACATTGTTCAGTTCATTTATTCTGGAAATCAGAAATTCCCTTACGATTCCCGTGAACAATGGACCGATTCCTGCAATTTATTAGCAGTAAAAGAAGGAGTAGTTTTGGGTTACGACAGAAACGACCATACCATTGAAGCTTTTAAAGCAAAAGGTTTTGACGTAATTCACGTTACTGATCTACTTCAAAAATTTGAAAGTGGAGAATTGAGTCCAGAAACCTTAGAGAATACTTTTATTACGATGCCTTCTGCAGAGCTTTCCAGAGCAAGGGGCGGTTTCCATTGTATGAGTATGCCAATTTTGAGAGACGAGATTTAGGTAGTTGATGGTTTGATGGTTCATAGTCCATGGACCATCGACTATAAACGATAACCCATTTGCCATAAACTATTAAACATGGTCCATTAACCATAAGCCACAAACAAAACCATGCAAACCACCTCAAATTTATTAATGATTCGTCCGGTAGCTTTTGGATTAAATATTCAAACTGCAGCTAGTAATGCTTTTCAGAATAGAACTGCTTTGCAAGAAAAAGTACAGGAAAAGGCTTTGGCCGAGTTTGATGATTTTGTAGCGAAATTAAGTGCAAACGGAATTGAGGTTACCGTTATTGATGATACTTTAAAGCCACATACGCCGGATTCTATTTTTCCAAATAACTGGATTTCATTTCATGAGGACGGCAGCGTTTACCTCTACCCTATGCAGGCAGAAAACCGAAGGTTAGAACGCAGGGAAGATTTAATAGATGAACTGAGTAAGCAATTCCTGATTACGGAGATCAACGACTTATCATTTACGGAAGAAAGAGGAGAATACTTAGAAGGTACCGGTAGCATGGTTTTAGACCGTGAACACAAAATTGCCTATGCCTGTTTATCTATCCGTACACAGGAAAAAGTATTGGATATTTTCTGCAAGGAAAGTGGCTACAAAGCGGTTAAATTTCATGCGTTAGATGAAAACCAAATGGCCATTTATCATACCAATGTGATGATGTGTGTGGGAGAAAGTTTTATAGTCATTTGTTTGGAAGCTGTTCCTGATGAAAATGAAAAAGTGATGCTAATGAAATCATTTGAAGCAACTAAAAAAGAAGTTGTTCTTATCTCTTTAGCGCAGATGAATCAGTTTGCAGGAAACATGCTAGAAGTAAAAAATAAAAAAGAAGAAAATTTTGTAGTGATGAGTGAAAGTGCTTTTAGGTCTTTAAATCCAGCTCAGATTGCACAGTTAGAAAAATACGCCACCCTATTATATTCTCCAATTCCAACCATTGAAGAAAATGGAGGGGGAAGCGTAAGGTGTATGATGGCGGAGATCCATTTGAAAGCTTTGTAATGATTTTAGCCACGAATTAAATTCGTGGCTAAAATTCAACTACTAATCAATCACAAATTCATTTTCTTGATATTGATGAAGTATTTTATTGAGTTTCCCATTTTCAAACAACAACCTTACAGATGATCTTCCCGATACATTGGCACCCACATTCTTCGCAAATTCAAAAGCCCATTCCTTATAATTCGCCATATCAGCATCGAATGCCTTGGTCAAAATCTTATCGGGTAAAGTAAGTTTATATTGATTGTAATCATTTACCTGATAGATCGCTACCAGCTTATTATACATAGTTGCTACCAAATCATTTTGATGAATGGTAACATCGTCCGGTAAATTTTGTGGCCACTCTTTCACTTCATTTAATAAACCTCCACCAGTATAAATAGATGAAACTTTATCTTCCTTAAATTCAATGACAATCCTATCCGTTTGCCCAGATGCTTTTTCCAGTGTTAAAGCATTATAAAAGGGTAATTTATTTTTTAACTCTTCTGGTTTAGTATAAGACTGTCTGTAAACTACAGAAACAGAGTGAATATCTTTTTCTTGATTCAATTTCTGAAGTTGTGCATAAACCATTTCAGGCGTACTTCCAATACTGAGCCCCCATTTATTTCCCTTCTTAATGGTTTCGGAATAATTGCTGCTATCCTTTTTACATGATGAGATGATCAAAACAAATAAGGCAAGAAAGTAAGTGATTTTAATTTTCATAATTTTTGATTTAAGTTTATAATAGGATTTATGTTAAGCTTTACGTCAGCAACCTTTAATAATGATACAATGTCATTTTATTATTCGTTTGTTTTTAATTTTGAAACACAATTCACCCAATAGCCGTTAAGAGTAACAGATATGGGTAAAAATTTATTAAACCCTATATTTTATCATAATTTAATTACATTTTTGCGCAAAATAATTTAAGAATGCAGAGCTACGAAGAATTTCTTGACCTAAGCGTTGGTTTCCCACAGGAAGGTTTTGACATTATTGATGATGAACTTTATTTCCACGATTTAAACCTCATGGAAATGATTGAAACTTACGGAACGCCATTAAGATTTACCTATTTACCTATCGTCAGCAAGAAAATTCAGCAGGCTAAAATTCTTTTCCAAACTGCAATTCTTAAAAACAACTACCGTGGCAGTTACAAATACTGCTATTGCACCAAGAGCTCTCACTTCCGACATATTGTGGAAGAAGCCTTAAAAAATGATATTCACTTAGAAACTTCTTCGGCATTTGATATGCCAATGATTGATGCTTTGGAGAAAAAAGGCATCTTAAAAAAAGACATTACCGTAATTTGTAATGGATTTAAAACCTACCAATACAAGCAGTATATTATAGATATGTTGCATGACGGTTTTACCAATATCATCCCTGTTTTAGACAATAAAGAGGAATTTAACATTTATGATGATGAGGTTGATTTAGATACACCTTGTAATTTAGGGATCCGTATTGCTGCCGAAGAACAGCCAGATTCTCAGTTCTATACCTCGAGATTAGGCATCAGACAAGAAGATGTGATTGACCTTTACACGTCTAAAATTTCTAAAAACCCTCATTTCAGGGTGAAGCTTTTACATTTCTTCATCAACTCTGGAATTACGGATACGCCTTATTACTGGAACGAATTAGAGAAATACGTAACGCTTTATTGTAAGTTCAAAAAGATCAATCCGAATTTAGATACCTTGGATATTGGTGGCGGGATGCCATTTAAAGATTCTTTGGTTTTCGATTTTGATTATGAATACATGATTAACGAGATTGTTAAAAGAATCAAGGAAATTTGTGCGGAGCATGAAGTGATGGAACCGGATATCATTACCGAGTTTGGAAAATATACTGTTGCAGAAGCTTCAGGGATTTTATATAAAGTATTAGGCCGTAAACAACAGAACGACCGTGAAAAATGGTTGATGCTGGATGGTTCTTTCATTACCAACTTACCCGATGTTTGGGCAATGAACCAACGTTATGTGTTATTGCCAATCAACAATTGGGATTCTGAATACGAAAGGGTGAATTTAGGTGGCATTACCTGTGATGGGCAGGATTATTATAACCAAGAAGCGCATGTGGGAAACGTTTTTATGCCTAAAACACGTAAAGTGCAGTTCCTTGGCTTTTTCCATACGGGTGCTTATCAGGAAGTGCTGAGCGGTTACGGTGGCATCCACCATTGCTTGTTGCCTTCCCCTAAACATGTCATCATCCGTAGAAATAGGGATGAAACTTTTAATTACGAAGTATTTGGTGAAGAGCAGAACAGTAAACAGGTGATGAAGATTTTGGGTTATTTATAATCTCAAATGCCATTCATTATTCTACTCATTTTTTTTAGCTTTGGATTCAGTTTCACATTGCTTTTAGCCTTAAGCTTGAAGCCTTAAGCTTTAATCATTGAGTATCAGCGTTAAAAATCTCAGCAAAACTTACGGAACACAAAAAGCAGTGGATGGCATTTCTTTTGAAGCTTCTCCAGGCAAGATCCTGGGTTTTTTAGGACCTAACGGAGCAGGTAAATCTACCACCATGAAAATGCTCACCTGCTACTTGCCTCAAACATCCGGTAGCGCAACAGTTAGCGGTTTTGACATCAGCAACCAATCTTTAGAGGTTCGCAAAAATATTGGTTACCTGCCAGAGAGCAATCCGCTGTATCATGAAATGTATGTGAAAGAGTTTTTAAACTTTGTTGGAGAGACTTATCATTTAAAAAACTTAAAATCAAGAGTTGAAGAAGTAATTTTAGCCACTGGTTTAAGTAAGGAGCAACATAAGAAAATCGGGCAATTATCTAAAGGATATAAACAAAGGGTAGGTTTGGCGCAGGCCATCATCCACGATCCTAAAGTGCTGATTTTAGACGAACCCACTTCTGGCTTAGATCCTAATCAGTTGATAGAAATTAGAAAACTGATTAAAGAATTAGGGAAAACAAAGACTGTAATCTTATCTACCCATATTATGCAGGAGGTAGAAGCCATTTGTGAGGAGGTCATCATCATTAATAAAGGAAAAATAGTAGCCAATAATTCTTTAAAGGGATTGTTGGAAGAACATAAAGAAATTACTTTAGAGCCTATTTTTGTAAAACTTACCAAAGAATAATTTAATCTTTTCAATTTGAGCACCAGAGACATCATTTTATTAAAATTTATTGGGCTGTTTATCCTGATGGCTTATTTTGTCACCAATGCATGGGTCGTTTTTTTATTCTTATTGGGAGAGGTTTATGCGCCCTTTGAAAACAACATCATCTCTTTTAATTTAATGGTGATGCTGTTTGGGGTATCTGTTATTTTTCTCACCATTTACTGGGCGAAGGGAAAAACTTTTATGCAAATTTTAGCACAGGATATTATCATTGTAGTGCTAGCTGCGCCATTGTTCTCGGCTTTATTGGAGCTGCTAAAAATAGGCGTTGACAAAAACCCGTTGATCGCAATTTGTGGAATATTGATTTTCACCATTGCTTTGATGACTTATAATGATTGGCGGAAAATTAAGAGTTTGCGTGAAATTATCCCACGCAAAGAAAAATAAGAACAATATGGAAAACAATAGAATCTTTGCGAGCTTTGCGAGAAGTTATTTCACGCAAAGAAATTAAGAAGCGCAAAGAGCGCTAAGAAAAATATATAAGCTTTGCGACCTTTGCGTGAAATTATTCCACGCAAAGAAGAATAAGAAGCGCAAAGTACGCTAAGAAATAATATAAGCTTTGCGCTCTTGGCGAAAAAAACTTTGCGCCCTTTGCGTGAAAACACAAAACGATGTTCACTATATTTAAAAAAGAACTCTACTCCTATTTCAGCTCTTTGGTGGCTTACATCACCATTGGGATTTTCCTGTTGGTGCTGAGTTTATTTCTTTGGGTTTTCCCAGATACCAGCATTTTAGAATATGGCTACGCCGGATTAGACAGCCTCTTCAATACCGTTCCTTACCTTTTCATGTTTCTCATTCCGGCCATTACCATGCGTTCCTTATCAGAAGAAAAGAAAGAAGGAACTTTTGAATTATTGGCTACACGCCCACTTACCGACTGGCAGATTGTGATGGGAAAGTACCTATCATCCTTAACTTTAGTGCTCTTTTCTTTAATCCCTACTTTAGTTTATTATATTTCTGTTTACCAATTGGGCGCTGTAAAAGGCAACATTGATAGCGGTGCAGTCATTGGCTCCTACATTGGTTTATTTTTATTAGGCGGTGCATTTGTGGCCATTGGAATTTTCGCTTCCTCCATTACCAAAAATCAGATCATTGCATTTGCCATTGCCGTGTTTTTATGTTTTTTCGCTTTCAGCGGATTTGATTCGGCGAGCCAGATTTTATCGCTGCAGCAATTTGATGAGGTACTCCTAAATATCGGCATCAATGAGCATTACCAGTCCATCAGTCGGGGCGTATTAGATACCCGCGACCTGATTTACTTTCTCAGCTTTATTGCTTTATTTTTATTGTTGACTAAAACTGTTTTGGGAGGTAGAAAATGGTAAACGCTCAAAAAAAGAAAGACCTCGTCCAGCTTGTTGCTGCGTTGGTTGCGATGGTACTGCTCAATGTCTTATCTCAATTTTCCTTTACCCGATTCGATTTCACTAAAGAAAAACGTTTTACCATTTCCGATAACAGCGTACAGATTTTGCAGGATTTAAAAGAACCTGTTAAGGTGACGGTGTATCTTCAGGGAGAATTCCCTTCTGGTTTTAAAAGATTAAGAAACGCCACCAAAGACCTGCTTTCTGATTATAAAGCTTATGCAGGAGGCAATATCATTTATGAATTTATTGATCCCATTGCAGGTAAAAATCAGCAGGAACAGGAGCAAGTTTATCAAGAGCTGACGCAAAAAGGAATTGAACCTACCAATTTAAGCGTCAAAACAGAATCGGGCCTGACCCAAAAAGTAATTTACCCTGCTGCCTTGGTTTCCTTTAATGGAACAGAAATTCCAGTAAAGCTGTTGCAGACCCGCCAAGGTTTAGACCCTGAAGAAGTATTGAACAACTCCATCCAAAATTTGGAATACGCTTTCTCTTCCGCGATTAAGAAAGTTACTTCCGGTGGCAAACCGCGAGTAGGTTTTACCGAAGGGCATGGGGAATTAAGTGATTTAGAATTGCAGGATGCGATGAAATCATTGGCAGATGGTTATGAAGCGGGAAGAATTGATTTAAGCAACATCACACTGGATGGGCTAAACAAGCTAAAGGTAATGGTGATTGCCAAACCCAAAGTGGAGTTTTCTGAACTGGAGAAATACAAGATAGACCAGTTTGTGATGGGCGGTGGTAAAGTGATCTGGAGCATTGATCAGGTGAATGCAGATTTAGACAGCATGAGAAGAAGCGGTGGCGAACAGCTGGCTTTTCAGAAAAAGCTGAATTTAGACGACCAGCTTTTTACCTACGGGGTGCGCATCAACTATGATTTGGTGGGTGATATGAACTGTGCCCAAATTCCGGTAAGTGTGGGAAAAGTAGGCGGGCAAGCGCAGATTCAAATGGTACCTTGGCTCTTCTACCCTATTATTATGCCAGTGAGTACGCATCCAATGATTAAAAACCTAGATGGTATTAAAACAGAATTTATCAATACCATAGACACCATAGGCGTAAAAGGTGTGAAGAAAACGGTGTTGCTCACAACTTCCCCTTATAATAGAGAGCTGGAAACACCCACCATTGTATCGCTGAATATGATTGAAGACACGCCAGACCCTAAGCTTTTCCAAAGTGAACCCAAAGCGGTTTGTGTATTGTTAGAAGGGACTTTCAAATCCAACTTCCTGAACAGGGCAGTGCCAGAAGGGATTGTTGGTTTCCCAGAAACCCTAGCGAAAAGTAAAATGACCAAGATGCTGGTATTTAGCGATGGCGATGTTTTTAAAAACCAGGTAAGTGAAAAAGACGGATCCGTTTTCCCTTTGGGTTATGACAGGTTTAGTCAGCAAACCTTTGGCAATAAAACTTTTTTATGGAATGCCGTAGATTTTTTGACCGATGATTCGGGCTTGATTGCTTTACGATCTAAAGAAATACAGTTGAGATTGCTTGATAAAGGCAAATTAGTAGCGGAAAAAACCAAATGGCAATTGATTAATACCATCTTTCCGCTAATAATGTTAATTCTTTTCGGTATTTTTCAACATATTTACCGTAAGCGAAAGTATGCAGCTTAAAATTTATATTTTTGACCTTTAACAAGCTAAAACAAAAAACGAATAGATGAGATTCATTGTTTCTACTTCAACATTATTAAAACACTTACAGGCAGTAAGCGGGGCATTAAGCAATTCCGCAGTATTGCCTATTCTTGAAAACTTTCTTTTCGAAATAAAGGATTCCAGTCTAACCATTTCTGCTACTGATTTGCAAACCAGCATGACCACTTCGGTTGCGGTTGAATCTAAAGAAGGTGGCAAGATTGCTGTTCCTTCCAAAATATTATTAGACACTTTAAAAACATTGCCAGAGCAGCCTATTGCTTTCTCGGTAGATGATAAAACTTTTGCTATTGAAATTAGCGCAGGAGACGGTAAATATCGCTTGAGCGGAGAAAATGGAGAAGATTTCCCTAAAATCCCTGTGGTGGAGAACGCTTCTTCGGTAAATATCCCAGCTTCCGTATTGGCAGAAGCCATTAACAAAACCATTTTTGCGGTAAGTAATGACGAGTTGAGGCCAGCCATGACAGGTGTTTTCTGTCAGCTTTCTCCACAGAACGTAACTTTTGTGGCTACTGATGCACACAAATTGGTAAGGTACAGGAGAAACGATGCGAAGGCGGATACCGCAACATCTTTCATCCTTCCTAAAAAAGCATTGAATTTATTGAAGTCTTCTTTACCATCTGATGAGGTGAATGTGGCCATTGAATACAATGCTACCAGCGCTTTCTTTAAATTTGCAAATATCCATTTGATCTGCCGTTTAATTGATGAGCGTTATCCAGATTATGAAGCGGTTATCCCACAGAACAACCCAAACAAATTAACTTTAGACCGTAGCCTCTTTTTAAACTGTTTAAAAAGAGTCGTGATTTTTGCAAATAAAACCACGCATCAAGTACGTTTAAAAATCAACGGAAGTGAACTGAACATCTCTTCTGAAGATATTGATTTCGCCAATGAAGCCCATGAAAGAATAGGTTGTCAGTTTGATGGGGAAGACATGGAAATTGGCTTTAACGCTAAGTTCTTAATTGAAATGCTGAACAACTTGAGCGGCGAAGAAATTACCATTGAGATGAGCACCCCTAACCGGGCAGGAATTTTGTTCCCAAGCATTAAAGATGAGAACGAAGACATCCTGATGTTGGTGATGCCGGTAATGCTGAACAACTACGCATAAAATAATATTGATCAATAAGAGAAGGCTCGGTATGAAAACTGAGCCTTTTCCGTTTAAATAGAAATTGTCCAAAAGAAAAATAAAAATGATAAGACCTATTTGGAAAAATAATCTTCACAGCATCCTCCTATTTGCAGTGCTATTATTCCTAGTTTCCTGTAAGGATACCGTAGTACCTGTTCTGCAGTTTGGCGAAGCAAAAATAAGGGTCATCAATGCCATTCCTGAAACTGGAAGCATCAGCTTTTATGTGAACGATACCCTAAAAACGCCTACCCCTTTGCTATTTGGGGACAATGTTGGTTACCAAAATATTTCGGCCGGTACTGCTTCCGTAGCTGCCAAAGTAGGCATCAATACCATTAACAAATCGCAGGTTGATCTCTATTTTAAAAATGCTAAAAATTACACCGTTTTTATAGCGGCGAAAGTGGGTAAAGATTCTCTGACTTATATCTCTACGGAAGATAACTTAACCGTGTTAACGGATACTACTTCCAAAGTAAGGTTCATCAATGCCAGCCCGGATTCCCCAAACCTCGACCTTGTTTTTTACAAAGGCACCGACAGTATCAGTACGATCAAGAACATCAATTACCGTTCTGGAACCGAATATGTACAGTTGAAGCCTGGAACTTACAACATTCAGTTAAGAGCCAGTTCAAAAATGCCTGCATTGGCGAATAATACGGGTTTTGTTTTGGCGAAAGGAAAAATCTACACGTTGTTTGCTAAAGGTTTGGTGAAGGATAATGGGAGTTTTAAGTTGAATACGGTAATGTTGAAGGATAATTGATTTTCTTATTTAGGTCTTTTTTAAGTTTTAATAAGGTCTTTTGTAAAGTATTCTGCGTTTTTAAACTGCAATTCAAGGCTTTACGCTCCTATCTCTACGGCCTTATGGCAGGCCAAACCTAGTTATTTTTTCATTTCTTCTTATTTATTTCAAACTCATTCAAGCATATTCCGCGGTTTTTCCGCAAAATTAACCAAACCCGAACGGAGCGAATACATGAAAGCTTTAATAAAAAATATATAACCTGAATAAACTCTCCGCTGCTTCGGTTGACTGCCGGACAGGCAGGCTATCAAAGTTAGTGCAAATACTTCTTCATCATTACCCCAACCGCCTGAAGAGGAATTAAAAAGGTAAAGAAAGTTCTGTCTGGCTACTGTTTCCTTAATAAAGCAGTTCTCTTTATATCACCCCCCCTTCCTTGCAAACCTACAAAATTTCAGAGCAGAGCCTCAATATAAGTACGGCCTTGTAGCTGTTGGAAGCAGACTCACGAAGTGAACTTGAGATCAATAACATAAAATATAATCACGAAAAAAGTATTATAAGCCCTTTACAAACGCTCATGCTACAATGGAACAAGGTAACCTGCGGAGCATGCTTGAATACCTTAATAAAATAAATAACTATGAAAAAGTTAAAGCCATGAAAGGGGAAATAGCGCAAATGCGGCCTGAATGCCTTTGAAATAAACAACAAGAAATGAAAAAAGTAACTAGGCGTGGCCTGCCATAAGGCCGGAGAGTTTGTGCGGTAGGGATAAAGATTACTATTTCAATAAGTAAAATGTCCTTTTCAGATGAAAAGAACGAAAAATCTTCTTTTGTCCCTCAGGTGCCTTTTCCACCATCCCAACACCATCATAAAAGCTACATCGCTGATTTTTACTCGGAAGTGCTGTTCTAAAGCCACTGCCAGAAGAGCGTAAAACCGCTAGCGCTATAGGCTCGGCACTGCAGGAGCTAAGCCAGTGCTCCCGCTTTTCTGATGCTCCCGGCACTCCTACCGCTCCCTAAAGCATGGCAACCTTGCAGCGCAACAACGCAGAGCCATTCGACAAGGATGGCCTTGTAGCTATTGGAAGCAAAAAGCATTATAAACCATGTATAAACTTTCATTCCATGATGGAACGAGGTAAAGTTAAAGCCATGCGGGGGAAATAGCGCAAATGCGGCCTCAACTTTATCGTCCTAAGGTTTATAATAGCTTTATGCGACAACAGGTGCAATGCCTTGCTGCCTGCCGGCAGGCAGGGATTGTTTAGTTACTTTCTCATCAAGGAGAAAGTGACTAGGCTTAGACTGCCATAAGGCCGGAGAGCTTGTGCGGAATGGCAAAAAAGTAAATTTATTTATTAAAGACATCACTTCATAAATAGAGATCGCTTCATTCCTCGCGATCACTAGAAGGTGAAAAGGCTTAGCAGAGCCACACAGCAAGGACGGCCATAAAGGATTTGGAGGGAGAGCCAATAAATCTGCTGCATTTCCTTCGATCAAGCACAGGCTTCAAACAATCCGCAAAAGTGAAGTACTGACTTTGTTTACCCACTGACGTTCCCAAGGCTCGGATTGCCTGCCTGCCGGACAGGCAGGTTGTTTTAAAGATTTATTGAGCAATCCCGAACAAAGGCTTTTCAGCCTCGATTTTGCTCAACTTTTATCAAGAAAAGTTGAAAAGCCATTGCCCGGCCAGGGCAGGCAAGCCTTGTGCTTAATGCCATTTTATTTTATGTTCTTTGTGAAGGCAATTGCGAAGCACTCTTGAATGCCTTTGAAAATAAATAACCGAAAAATTGACAAGAATTTACCCGCCATAGCTTATTCAAAAAGACAGGAATGGTAATCTCGATTTAAACACATTAAAAAAATCCGATAGGCGATGACCTATCGGATTTTTAACAAGGTAAAATCCCGCTAAATTACTGAAATAATAGCGGTGCAAACTCGGTTAAATACCTGCGCCATACCTGATAGCTGTGTACACCTTCTGTCTCTTTATAGCTAAACTTGATTTTTTTACTTAACAGCCAATCCCTATACTTTCTATTTGATTCAATCAGAAAATCATCTCTACCAATGGCAATCCAAATCAGCTTCAGTTCCTTATTGATATCGGCGTCCAGTTTTGGAAAAGCCAACTCATAAGATGGGTTAAGTAAAATCACAGCGGCACTAAATCCTCCTACATAGCTGAACAATTTTGGATGATTTAAACCGATATCCAAAGATTGACCACCACCCATGGATAACCCTGCAATGGCTCTATATTTTTTGTCTGCCTTGGTATGGTACAACTTTTCAATCATTGGAATCACCTCTTCTATCACTTCCCTTACAAAGAATTCTTCGTTTTTTTGTAAAAGCGCTTTATCATACCCTGCAACACCTGGCACAAACATTTCCGGCGCACCGTATCCTAAGGTATTTACAATGATCATTTCCTTGGCTTTTCCTTCGGCAATCAGGTTATCCATAATGATGTTTTCCCTGCCAGCAGTGATCCAAGCACTGGTTTCATCTGTAATGCCATGAAAAAGATATAAAACTGGATACGGCTCTTTCCTTAATGGGTCATAACCAGGTGGCGTGTAAACCCTGACATCTCTTTGGTCTCCTACTACTTTTGATTGATAAAAATGTTGCCTAAGCTCTCCATGAGGCACATTTTTCAATTCCCAACTTAATGAATCCGGACCATGGACCTGCACCAAGCTTTGCCCCAATGCCTTTTTAAAAAGAGGCTTGATATCAGGATTATTGGGGTCGGGCAGGATATTTCCATCTACGTTAAAGGTGTATCTATAAATATCTGGATTAAAATTTTCCTGATAACTCCATACCCCTATGCTGTCCAGTTGCATTTTACGTTCTTTACCATCGTCCATAATGAGCCTTACATTTTTGGCATTGGGCGCCAAAAATCGAAACGTCACTTCTCCAGTTGTTTTAACTTCTGGCGAAAAAACTGCGTTCTTGCTTTGAGCCCTTGCAAAACACGATAACATTATTAGGAGCCAGACAAGATTCAATACTTTTAATTGCTTCATCTTAAAATCCATATCTTAAACCTAACTGAATCTGGTAAGGGCTGCCAGAAGGATTGATAATTCCCGCATTTGGGTTAACATTGTATTTATAAGTATTGTTAGCGGCGTTAAAACCACCGATAGAATAAATGGACTGCGTACCTAAAGCTTCAGTTACTCCCCACTCTTTATTCAATAAATTTGCGAAGTTGAAAACGTCAGCAGAAAGTTCCACAAACTGTCCTTTATAAGTTTTGAATTTTTTGGCCACACGTATATCCCACTGCCCACTGAAACCGTTGATGCCACCATTACGCTCGGCTACCCCATCCATACTTTTGTTTAGGTAATCCTTAAAACCTTTACTCACTAAAGGATTATCCAAAATGGCCTGAATGCCTGTTTTTACCGCGGCATCAACAGTAGGATTATTTGGATTAAAAACGTAAGCCAAGTCATTGGACGCCACAAAATCTCCGTTCACATTTCCTGCAACAATCATAGAATATCTTGAGCCACCAATCCCTGAATACCTTACGCCAATATTTAACCCATAAATAGTAGGCAAGGTTCCGTAAAACACCACCTTATTTCTGAACTGGTTGCTGGATGCAGATAGCTTACTCAAATCTCTTGGATCATCTTTTACCTATAATGCCAAAGTAGCGGTGTTTGCTACGTTGCCATTATAGGTAGTATTATCTCTGGTATCGTTATAAGTATAGCTGAAAGAAATTTCCCCATTTTTAAAGTATTTGTAAGCACCATCAAAAACAAAAGAGTACTGATTTACTTTTCCTTCACTGTTTAAGGCCAGTACCCTACCTACATTATTGGTCTTTCTACCTAAAGTCCAGTCAGTTGCACCATTGGCTACTTTAATGGAATTGGCAGGAACATACACTCCTCTATTGCCCTCATTTGCCAAACGGAAAAAAGGCTGATCCACCATATTTGCATCAGTGTACATATAGTTATTTCTAGCTAAACTTCCATAAGCAGTTACTCCTACTCTTAATCTGCTACTAATGATCCTATTGTAAGAGAAATTTGCTTTATAAAGTACAGGGATCCTCACATCCTCTCTATTTAAATTAATGGTAGAAAGCTGGGAGATGGCTGGGTTATTCAACAGATCTACTCCTGGCGCAGTAGATGGATTATCCCTATAACCTGTGAAGTTTGGCTTAGGCACATTAGCTCCCTGAATATCTACTGCAGTAATTAAACTTCCATCAAATACCATATTGTTGATCATGGTGTAATTAAGAATATCCGATCCAAAAATACCTGCTCCTAACCTGATGATATCTTTTTGACGCTCTGCAACATCCCAAGTAAACTGCACACGTGGCTGGATCTGAAAAGTGGTTAAAGAATGATCGGTTTTCAAACCTAGGTCATTAAACACCACCTGATTGAAGTTAGGCTTATTTAGATAATCCGTATAATCTGCCCTCATCCCTGCCATCATATCCAACCCTTTGGCCAACTTGGTCTGCATTTGAGCATAAACTGCCGTATTGATATAATTCTGTCTTACTGTAGGGTCATCAACCAATGGGATTTCACGGGCGTAACGGTAAGGCGTCATATTATTAAAGGCATCCATTCCAGTAAAATAAAACCTACCGTTTAACTCACTACCATATCTAGAATACATATGAGTATACATCAAATCTGCACCAAAAGTAAAGTTGATCTTATCGGTATTAAAATACAGGTTATTGGTAGCCTGTGCTACATTACTAAAGAAAAACTCGGGAGAATAGCGTTGTCCTCCTAATTGAATAGTAGTGTAAACAGTTTTGGCATCAATCACAGAAGCTACTCTTTCTACAATAGCCCTAGGAATATTGGCCTGCGGTACCTGATCACTGGTAATACTTTCATAAGAGGAAGTAAGGTACTGTAATTTAGCTTCATTGGTTAAACGCGGACTGATCACCGTTCTTAAAGAAGTTGACAAACTGTTACTTTTAGTCCTATTGTCTCCATAAACCTCAAATAAGTTGATGGCACTGTTATCATTGATGTTCTTATCCTTATAGTTAAAAATATAGTTATCACTAAAGGTTAAAAGGTTTTTTGCATTTAACTGCCAATCAACCCTTGCAAAAATAGCATCTGTACGGGCATCTTTATCAAAGGAACCAAATTGAGGGGTATTAGCTACTCCATATTTGTTTCTGGCAATGGTTAAGTACTGATCCAGTACAGGCTGGGTAACACTTAAACGCTTTTCATCCGCAGCACTTTGGATGTCTGCAATCTGTAACGGACGGGCATCTTTCTCATGATCTACTGCCACAAAAAAATGCGCTTTGTCTTTCACAATAGGGCCACCTAAAGAAAATCCATACTGGTAGGTAGAAAAGTCATTGGTTCTTTTTACTCCTCTGATATCATTTGGAGATGACAACCAATCGGCCCTGCCAAATAAAAAGGCACTACCTTTAAAAGCATTGGTTCCTGATTTGGTAGCCGTAGTGATCGATCCGCCACCACTTCTTCCATAAGTTACATCATATTGGTTGGTGACAACTTTAAATTCCCTTACTGCTTCAATAGAGATGGAATAAGGTGCGCCAGGGCTAGAAGTACCTCCAAAAGTCGGGTTCTTAGCCGTCATCCCATCAATAGTAAAATTGGTGGAAGTAGAAAGCTGACCACCAATGCTGCCTCCATTGCTCAATGGTGAAAGGTCTATTAGGGTGGTAAAGTTACGGCCGTTTACCGGAAGCTTCTCAATATTGGCCGCACTTACAGCGGTTGAGGCACCTAAGGTAGGTATGGCCGCCCTTACACCGGCAGAAACAACAACAGTTCCTAAATTTTGGGTAGTCACTTCCAATTGAATATCAATCTGCTGCAAGTCACCAAGGTTGAGCATGATTCCTTCTTTCTTCTGTTCGCCGTAGCCCACAAAGTTTGCACTTAAAGTATATGGCCCACCTAAAGGCAACTGCTTCATGGTGTATTCTCCATTCCCATTGGTAGTAGTACTAGTGGTAAAACCGGTAGCTGTATTTCTTACGGAAATAGAAACACCAGGTAGTGCCCTTTTAGTTTCATCCACTATTTTACCTGTAATGGAAGCTTGCGAACTTTGCGCTACAGCAAGTTGTGAAAATTGAATGCCCATGAATAACAAGAGCAAAAGAGTTAATTTTAATTTCATAAATGTGCTAAATTATTTTTCCACGAAACTAACTTGCCATTATTATCAGATAGCGAATTTAAAATGAATTAATTTGGTTAAATCTGTAACTAATTTGAAGTTTGATTCATTTATTTTTAACAAATCGGCCTTTATAGGCGATATAAAAATCCCTTTTTAAACAATTTGATACCTTAAAATTTCCTTTCTCTTAATATGAGCAGCTTAATTTGCCGCCATGAGCAACATTAGATTAAATACATGCCGTATGATAGGCACATTGGTATTCCTAGCGATTACAGTACAGGGATTCTCCCAGCAAAAGTTTGATACTCAAGCACACCGAGGGGGCCGAGGCATGATGCCCGAAAACACCATTGAAGCCATGTTGTATGCCGTAAAGCTTGGTGTAAAAACCCTAGAACTGGATGTAGTGATGAGCAAAGACCAGCAGGTGGTGGTTTCCCACGATACCTACATGGCCTCCGCATTTATGTTAACACCAAATGGTGAAGAAATAAGCAAAGAAGAGGAAAAAAGTTTAGTGCTTTACCAAATGGATTACAAAACCATCAAAAACTTTGATGGGGGTAATAAAGTTCACCCTCAATTTCCCGATCAAAAAAAGATGAAGACTTACAAGCCTTTACTTGCCGAACTGATTGATAGTGTGGAAACCTATATTAAGAAAAACAAGCTTAGGGAGGTAAGCTATAATATAGAGATTAAAAGCAGTAAAGCCGGTGATGGAATTGAACATCCTAACCCGCCAACATTTGCGGAAGCTTTAATGAAAGTGCTAAACGCTAAGAAAATTGATAAACGTACCATGGTGCAGTCCTTTGATGTCCGTCCATTGCAATATTTACAGCAGCAATATCCTAAACAAGAATTATCTTTTTTAATTGCCAATACCAAAAGCTATGATGAGAACATAGCCGATTTAGGCTTCACGCCAAACATCATCAGTCCTTATTATAAAATGCTGAACAAAGAATTCATGAACGCTGCCCACGCAGCAAAGGTCTCTGTTATTCCTTGGACAGTGAACACCAAAGAAGAAATTGAGGAAATGGCGCAGCTAGGTGTTGATGGAATCATATCAGACTTCCCACAATTGCTGATTGACCGTTTTGGCTCTTATCAAGATTAAAAATAGGCACAAATAAACAATGGCGGTACATTTTGTATTTCAATCTCCCTATTTCTAAAAAATCAACTTCCATCCTCTCACTTTTTTCAACCATAAAAGTAGTCTGAGTATAGGATGATTATAAGATGAGTATAGCATAAACGTAGGATGAAGCCTACTTCAGTATAGGATGAGTATAGCTACAGTATAGCTTTATAATAAAAATTACTTAATTGGGCTAGGTAAATCCATTAAACCTATAGCAAATACAAACAACCTCTTAATTAAAGGCTTACGCGGAAATATCAACAAAACAATTGTGTTAAAGCAATACCATGGTGAAAGAACCATCATTACTGCCTATCCGGATAAGAGCAATTTAAAACCCAGCACAGCTCAATTGGCAGGCAAAGCCCTCTTTACCAATGCGGTAGCTTATGCCAAAGGAATCAGGAATCAACTGGAAGCAAAGCAAGAAACCCAGTCCCGTTTAGCACTTAGAAAAGGAAGCCTCTACCATGCCTTAATTGCCAAGTATTGGAAAACAGCATCCGACTAGATAAGGCTGCTGTTCGCTTGCCCTTCGCTCATCTCCCTTAAATAACGTAAGATGAGCGAACACTTGGCGAAGGGTACGCTAAGGTGAAGCAAACCAACCGCATCCGATCTTACAGTGAATTCCTTCTCGCAACTTCTGACCTCCGACTCCTGACTTCCGACCTCCGACATCCGTTTTCCGACCTCCCACCTTCCATATCTTTCAACTTTTTCACCGAGAACTATTAATTTTTCCTATTTTTGCTCAAACCAACACTGCTGATGCAAAATTTAACGCTGCTAGACGGTCCGAAGTTCAAAATTACCCTTCAAAGGCTTTGTCATCAATTAATAGAAAATCATAACGATTTCTCCAATTCGGTGATCATTGGCATACAACCCAGAGGGATTTACTTTTCCAAGAGAATCGCCAAAGAGCTTTCCAATATTCTTCCTGATGCAAAAATTGAAAACGGCATCTTAGACATCACCTTTTATAGGGATGACTTTAGACGTGGCGATAGTCCGCTGGTGCCCAACAGTACGCAAATAGATTTCATCATTGAGAATAAAAAAGTAATTCTGGTAGACGATGTGCTATGGACAGGCAGGACCATCAGGGCAGCAATGGATGCGATGCTGGCATTTGGCAGACCAGAAAAGGTAGAGCTTTTAGTGTTGGTTGACCGAAGGTACAGCAGACAATTACCGATAGAACCAGATTACATCGGCATAAAAGTAGATTCTATTTCTTCGCAGAAAGTAGTGGTAAGCTGGAAAGAAGCCGACCAAGAAGATAAGGTAGTTTTAATTTCAGAGAACAGTTAGTAAAATGGCAGAAACAGCACAGAAATTAAGCAGTAAGCATTTATTAGGGATCAAAGACTTGACCAAGCAGGACATTGAACTCATCTTAGAAACTGCCAATACTTTTAAGGATGTCATTAACCGGCCCATCAAAAAAGTCCCATCCTTAAGGGACATCACCATAGCAAATATATTTTTCGAGAATTCTACCCGTACCAAGCTCTCTTTTGAACTGGCACAAAAAAGGCTCTCCGCAGATGTGGTAAACTTTGCAGCATCCAGCTCTTCGGTAAGTAAAGGGGAAACCCTGATTGATACGGTAAACAACATCTTGGCCATGAAGGTGGATATGGTGGTGATGCGTCACCCTTATGCTGGTGCCGGCGTTTTTTTAAGCAAGCACATTGATGCCCAAATCGTAAATGCCGGAGACGGTGCGCATGAACATCCTACCCAGGCCTTATTGGATGCTTTTTCCATCAAAGAAAAATTGGGAGAAGTAGCAGGTAAAAAGGTGGTGATTGTTGGCGACGTATTGCATTCTAGGGTTGCTTTATCAAATATCTTATGCCTACAAAAATTAGGTGCCGAGGTGATGGTTTGCGGGCCAACTACCTTAATTCCCAAATACATTGGCACACTGGGCGTAAAAGTGGAACACAATTTAATGAAGGCGCTAAACTGGTGCGATGTTGCGAATATGTTGCGGATCCAGTTAGAAAGACAGGAAATCAAGTATTTCCCATCTTTAAGAGAATATTCCATGATGTACGGCCTCAATAAAAAAATCCTTAATTCTTTAGACAAAGAAATTGTGGTGATGCACCCAGGTCCTATCAATAGAGGAGTGGAGATCACCAGTGACGTGGCCGACAGCAAACAATCTATAATTTTGGAACAGGTAGAAAATGGCGTAGCAGTAAGAATGGCAGTACTTTACCTGCTGGCCAGCCAAAAAGCTTAACCAACCTCATCTACATCCTTAAAACATTCATTTACCCAAGCTATATTAAAGGTCTAAATTTTACGTTAAAAAGGGGTTTATTAACAGGTGTTGGTTAATTTATCCCCTTAAAGCTTTTTACAAGTTGTAATTTAGAAATATCCATTTTAAGTCTATTATGCGCAAAAAAAATATACTGTTCTTTACATTCCTCCTCCTCGGAAAAGCCTTATTGGCTCAAATCCCTTCCTATTTTGACATCAACAATAAATACAAAACAGGTGTTGAACTTTTAGAACAAGGGAAATATGCTGCTGCTTCCGCAATGTTTTATGAAGTGGAAAAAAGCAGGGCGATCAAGGCGGATCAACATGAAAACAATTCAGAATTGTCTCAGCTAAAGGTGAGCAGTGAATATTACAGAGCTGTTTGTGCCTTAGAACTCAATAATGATGATGCAGAGCAACTGTTCAAAAAATTCATCAAAAACCATCCGGAGAGCTCCAGGTCTAAACAAGCTTTTTTTCAGGTAGGTAAATACTATTTTAAATCTGGTCAGTATCAGGAAGCATTAAATTGGTTTACCCAAGTCAGTTCTATTGACCTTACCGGTAAAGAAGATACCGAATACAAGTTCAAGACTGCTTACTCTTATTTTGAGATCAAAGATTATGCGAGTGCAAAACCACTCTTTGGATTGATAAAAGACAATAACTCCATATATTCAGAACAAGCGACTTATTACTATGCCTATATTGCCTACATCAATCAGCAATATCCTATCGCATTACAGAATTTTGAAAAGTTAAAGAACTCTAAAAACTACCAAGAAAGTTATCCTTATTATATTTCTGCCATTTATTTCTTGGATAAAAGATACGATGATGTATTGGCTTACACCATTCCAATTGTAGAGAAAACCAAGCAATTGAATGAAACGGAGATGCTCAGGATCATTGCCGCTTCCTACTTTGCTAAAGCAGATTATCAGAACGCACAAACCTATTATGAGCGTTTCATGAAACAAGACCTAAATAAAACGCAGAACAACCAAGACAGTTACCAGATTGGTTATACTTATTATAAGCTTAAAAAATACAATTTGGCCGTTGAGCAGCTCGGTAAGCTGATCAAAGATAAAACACCTTACAGCCAAGCCGGTTTGTATACTTTAGGAGATGCTTACCTTACCCGCCAGAATAAGCAAGGAGCAAGAAGTGCTTTTCAGGAAAGTGCTAAAATGGATTTTGATAAGGAGATTGAAGAAGATGCCTTATTTAATTTCGCCAAGCTATCTTATGAGTTAGAATTTCATAGCATCGCGTTAGACGCTGTACGCAGTTATTTGAAAAAATATCCCAGATCAAAAAAATTAAACGAGGCAAAAATCTTATTGGCTAAAGTATTATTGAGCACTAAAAATTATAGAGATGCCATAGATGTTTTAGAAGGTATAGAAGATAAAAATTTGGATGCCAAGGAAGCCTATGAGAAAGTGACCTATTACAGAGCGTTAGAGTTTTACAATGAAAGGGCTTTCGAGAATGCCATAGGTTTGTTTTTAAGATCAAACGCCTACCCTGTTGATCCTGAAATATATGCTTTATCTACCTACTGGTGTGCAGAAGCCATGTACGAGGTAAGAAAATATGGGGAATCAGTCGCTAATTTCAAGAATTTCTTAGCTATGCCGGCCGCCAAAAAAACTGATCTGTTTAACTATGCCAATTACGCATTGGGTTATGCGGCTTTAGAGGGAGAAAATTATCCGGTTGCAGCTACCTATCTTGCGAGGTTTTTAAATGGAAACGAAAAAGATGCAAAGACCGTTAGAGATGCCACTTTACGTTTAGCCGATGCTTATTTTGGTGCTAAAAATTACGACAGCGCCTTAGGATATTACAACCGGGTAATCGCACAAGGTAGTGCAAGTGAAGATTATGCTTTATTTCAAAGAGGAATTATACAAGGCTTGCAAAACCAACCAGAAGTAAAAATTGCCACACTTCAATCTTTATTATCCAAATTCCCGAACTCTAATTATGCAGATGATGCGGGATTTGAAATGGCTTATACCTATTTCTTAATTGGTCAGAAAGAAAAAGCACAAACAGATCTTAGCAATTTTGTTCAGAAATACCCAAGAAGCTCTTATATTCCTAGGGCTTTAATCACCATTGGTTTGGTTTATTATGATCAGAAAAATGACCAAGCTGCTTTAGAAACTTTTAAAAGAGTAGTACAAGACTATAAATCTACAGATGAAGCACAACAGGCTTTAAAATTAATTGAGAAAATTTACATCGATTTGGGAAATGCTACAGATTTCATCAATTACGCCAGCACCACTTCTATAGGGAATTACACCGTTTCAGAACAGGACAACATCATGTTTCAAGCGGCTAACAGCCAATATTTGAGAGGAGATTGGGAAGGAGCAATTGCTTCTGTAAATGCTTACTTTGATAAATTCCCAAAGGCCATTCAAGATAAACATGCCAAGTTCATTAGGGCAGAAAGCTATAAGAACACGGGCAAATTTGCTCCTGCAATTATTGATTATGAATACATATTAAATGACTGGACCAGTGAATACACCGAAAAAGCATTGATCAGCATTTCTAAAATATACCTGAACAATCAGCAATATAATGAAGCCATTGTTCACCTTAAAAAACTGGAAATCTCTTCAGAATATAAATCCAATTATGCTTTTGCCATCAACAACCTCATGATTGCCTACGCTGGTATTCAAGTACCCGATATGACTTTGCAATATGTTGACTTGGTAAAAAATTATGAAAAATCTTCAGAAGAGGAAAGAAACAGAGCGGGATTGTATGCGGGTAAAGCTTATTTGGTGAAGGCAGATACTGCAATGGCAAGAAAACAATTTGAAGGCGTAGTGAAAGCTACTAAATCTATCGCAGGTGCAGAAGCACTTTATAATATCGCTGAGTTGCAATATTTGAAAAAGGATTATAAAGCTTCCCTTGCTACCTGTTTTGAGCTGGCCAAGACCATGCCTAATTATGATTATTGGAATGCCAAAGCATTTATTCTTTTAGCCGACAATTACACTGCACAAAAAGATAACGTACAGGCAATTGCCACGCTAAAAAGTGTCATAGATAACTATGATGGTAAAGATGAGCTATTGGAAATAGCGAAAAAGAAATTGGATAAATTGAATAGCAAATAAGAACATGACCAAAATATATTATATAGCGAATACTATTTTTATCTCCTGTTTTTTGGGTTTTGGGATTGTAGCTTCTGCACAAACCATCCCAGTAAAAAGAGATACCAGCAGAAATGCGGTAACCGAAGAAATTGACGTGGTAAGGTCTTATAAACCTGTTTTGGCAGATGCGGTAAAGATTAGACGCAGTCCGGACTTGAACGACACCAAACCTTTTAATCCAAAATTAAGCTATAATTTATTAGATAAAAGATTAGAGCTGAACAGTGGGATTAGAGAACTGGAAGCACAAAAATTAGCCCAGCAAAAAGCAGAAGATTTGCAAAATAATTACGCCAAACTTGGTTTCGGTAATCTTGGGACTACTTTAGGTCAAATAAACATTGCCACAGGTCAGGATGAAGCCTTACAGGCAGGTTTTAACTTCAATCATTTAGGCATGAGTGGTAAGTTAAATCAGCAGAAAATTAGTCAGCAAGAAATTGGAGGTTACGGCCGCAGCATAGGAGATGCAATGGTGTTAGAAGGAAAATTGAGCTACAACAGAAGAAGCACTTATTTTTACGGAATAGACCCTAATGCAACTTTCACTAACCTTGATCCAGAACAACAGAAATTCAATTATTTTGAAGGAGAAGGCTTGCTGTTCAACAGAACAGATGCTGCCGATGAAACAGCACTGACCTATGCTGGCAAAATTGGTGCATCTATCTTCAACAATGCCTTCTCGGCCAAAGAGAATTCTTTTTTCCTTTCCGGAGGAGTGGGAAAAGATTTAAACAAGGTAAGGGTTGGCGCCAACGGAATTGTTGATTTTACCAGTAGTAAAGATGTAAGCGTTACTTTTAACAATAATTTGTTCAGGATAAATCCTTATTTACAATATCAAACCGATCTGATCAGGTTAACTGCTGGAATTAACTATGTGAATGAATTTGGAACCAATCAAAGGATCCATTTCTTTCCTGCTGCCAGTCTGGATTTCATGTTGATTAAAAATTACCTCACCATCTTCGGTAGTTTTGGAGGCGATGTAGAGAAGACAAAATTAAAGACCTTAACAGATCTTAACCCTTACCTTGCAGAGAATATCAACCTAAGAAATGCAGTGAATAAATTTGATGCTGCCGGAGGAATTAGAGGAACGTTTGCTGCAAATGTGGGCTATAAAGCAATGGTTTCTTATCAAACCGTGACTGATTTATCTTATTTTATCAACAATAGCATTACCCCACAAAAGTTCAATGTGGATTATTTCAACGGTAACATGAATATTTTAGGTTTCACCGGGGAACTCAATATGAATTTCTCTGATGCTTTTAACTTGGACAGTAAAATCAGTCTGAAGCAATATGACAATAGTGTAGAACAATATGCATGGTTACGCCCAAGCTTTACCTTATCTTCAAACGCTTCCTTTAAAATTGCAGATAAAGTAAAACTGGATGGAGATCTTTATTTTCAGGGCGATACCAAGGCGAAGATGATCAGTAATGATCCTATTCCTGTGGTTACCGTTAAAAACATTAAGGCTTTCGCCGATTTAAGTGTAGGGGCAAGCTATCAATACAATAAACAGATTGGTGCATTTTTTAAAGTGAATAACCTTTTAGGAACAGAATATAACAAATACCCTTACTACCCTAATTATGGGATTAATATTTTAGGCGGCATTAGCTATGGTTTTTAAATTGTTGATTTCTTTGCAAAACAAACCTTATTAAAAAAGTATTTTTACCAATTCATGGATATATCACCTCATTTCGCAACTTTAATAGCACAAAAAGACCAGCTGGTAGTACCCGGACTGGGAAGGTTCTATAAAAAAAGGGTGGCTGGTTATTATGAGGAGGAGACCAAAACTTTTCACCCTCCTACCAAAGAAATTGATTTCAGTATGGAGTATATGCATGATGATAAATTAGTGCAGTACATCAGTCAGGAAAAAAACACTTCGCTTACCTCAGCCTATGCCATATTAGATGAATATGTGAGAGACTTAAAAGTGGTGCTGAAAAAACAGGCAGTAGATTTATTAGGAATTGGAAGCCTAGTTTTGGAAGATGAAAAAATTCTTCTAAAGGAAAAAAAAGAGGCAAAACTCAATAAAACTTTCTTCGGCTTGCCAACAATTGATACGCAATCCTCCAATTTTATAGGGGAAGAGGAAGAGCATTATACATTGGCACAACAGGCTTTAGACACTGCCATGCCCGATGATTATGAGGAAGAAAGACCTCGTTCTAGTCGTGTGAAAATATTTGTCATGCTGTTTATCATTGCTATAATTGCAGGATTAGTGGCTTTGTATATTGTAAAGCCCGAGATTTATCAGGGAATTTATCAGCAATTGCAAAGAAAGGAAAACACCAAGGCTGTTCCTCCATCTAATATGCCCAGTCAGGAATTTTTAAACAAAGCAGATTCCATTTACAATAGCAAGCAGGATATAGAAGCTAAACTTAAAGCTCAAGGCTTTGATGTAGAAAAAGCTAAAGATTCTACGGATGTTTCCATCAATGAGAAAACCCTAAAAAACAATGGAATCCGTTATGAGATCATCATTAGTCAGTTTCAGAAAAGAAGTGAAGCCGTAGAACGTGTGGCACTTTTAAAACAAAATGGCATCAATGCATTTATTGTTGATGATGCCGACGGACCATTGGTAAAAGTGAGCTGTGCAACTTTTTACAATGAAACAGAAGCTAAAATAGAATTGAACAGAGTGAGGGAAGAATTAAACCCCGAAGCTTTTATTAAACCAATTAAAACTTTAAAAAAATAGGATATGCTCTTACAAGACACCAGTGCTTTACAACCTTTAACAGATACTGCAACCAACACCGTTTCGGCATTGCAAACTTCTCCAGAACAGCAATTAAGTTTATTTGATTTGTTGACCAAAGGAGGCTGGGTAATGATTCCTCTGGCAATTTTAGCATTATTGGGACTGATTATTTTCTTTGAAAGATATTTCACCATCAGAAAAGCCAATAAAGATGAATCACAATTGACGATGCAGGTTCGTTCCAGCATCAAAACAGGGAATTTAGAATCTGCGATAGCCATCTGTAAAAACAGCAATACGCCATTAGGAAGAATGCTACAAAAAGGGCTGTTAAGAATTGGTCGCCCTATCAAAGATATTGAAGGAGCCATTGAAAATGTAGGTAAGCTAGAAGTTTCTAAGCTGGAAAAAAACATCAGTATTTTGGGAGTAATTGCCGGAATAGCACCCATGTTAGGTTTCGTAGGAACAATTATTGGGGTGATTACCATCTTTCATGATGTATCGGTAAAAGGAGTGATAGAAATTGGGACCATCTCTGGTGGTTTATATATTAAAATGATTTCATCTGCAACAGGATTAATCATTGGTATTGTAGCCTACATTCTTTACAATATCCTGAATGCGATGGTAGATAGGGTGATTTTAAAAATGGAAACCGATTCTATTGAATTTATAGACTTGTTAGAAGAACCAGGAAGATGAATTTAAGAAAAAGACAAAGACCACATGTTGAGGTACATACTTCGGCATTAAATGACATCATGTTTTTTCTATTGCTGTTTTTCCTTTTGGCATCAGCGGTTGTGAACCCTAATGTGGTGAAACTTTTTCTTCCACGTTCTAATTCAGGGCAGGCTTCTCCTCAAAAAACGATTAATGTCTCTATTACTAAAGATTTAGAATATTTTGTGGAGAAAGAAAAAGTGCCATTTGATGCATTGGAGCAAAAGCTAATTCCTTATCAGCAGGCCAATCCAGATTTAACTATTATTTTGTTTGCCGATAATACCATAGCCATTCAAAACATCGTTAGTTTAACAGATATTGCCAATAAACTGAAAGTAAAACTGGTATTGGCCACAGAACCTAAACCATGATTACCCTAATAAAAAATAATCCTGATAATAATTATCCTAAAGCAATTGCTGTTTCTGTAGGCATTGTTGTTGGTTTTTTATTGCTCAGCATTTTTTACATTGTGAGTAAAGCCAAACCCATAGAAGAAGTTGGGATTGGAGGGATTATTGTAAATTATGGCACTGCAGATGAAGGAATGGGCAGTGACTACATGAGCGTGGAAGAACCTTCAGTAGACCCCAACGCCAACCTCACTCCTCCCGATAAAATAACACCTAATGAGCAGGTAACAGAAAACACCAAGGCCATAAGTGCTGATAATAATATTGTGACTTCAGAAAATTCTGACGCGGTAAGCTTGAATACCAAACCCAAAGCTACCAAAACCGCACCCACACAAAAACCAGAAGATAAACCCGCTACGCCGGTGATCAATCAGAATGCTTTATATAAGGGGAACAAAAATAACGGAACAGGGCAAGGAGATGGAAATGGAACAGTTGCAGGCAACCAAGGTAAAGCAGCAGGTGATCCATTAGCAAGTAATTATGACGGAACAGGATCTGGAAATGGTGGAGTAGCCCTTTCTTTAGCGAGCAGAAAGTTTGTCAGCCTCCCTTCCATCAAAGATGATGGCCAGAAATCAGGTAAAGTGGTGGTAGAAATTAGGGTGGATAAAAACGGGAATGTAATTGCCGCAAAAGCAGGTGCCAGAGGCACTACCTTATCTGACGGAAAACTTTGGGATAAATGCGAGGCCGCCGCTTTAGGTTCCAGATTCAATACCTTAGAATCTGCTCCCGATACCCAACAAGGAACCATCGTTTTTAATTTTAGGGTGAAGTAAGGTTGAACACATTTAACATGGAGGGGTATATTTCAATCTTCAACACAAAAGCTATTAAAGATTTTCGAAGAAAACATTATCTTTGAATTGATTATCAAATTTCTGTTAGTTAACATTTAAAATTATGGAAACTATAAATATCAAAGCCTACACTTCTGACCATTCAAAAATTGATGCTTTAAAAGCTTTTATGAAAGCCATGAAGATAAAATTTGAGGTTTCAAAAGAACTAGTTTACGATCAAGAGTTTGTTGAAAAAATAAATCAAGGGGATAAAGATTTTGAAGAGGGAAAAGGCAGGAAAGTGAGCATGAATGAGTTAAACGACTTATGGAAATAATATTTTTACCCAAAGCCGAGGAAGATTTAGCCTACTGGATAAAAATAAATAATAAAATTGTTCTTAAAAAAATAGCGCAACTCACTCACTCAATTTTAGATACTCCATTTAAAGGTCTAGGTAAACCAGAAGCACTTAAGCATGAGCTTTCAGGAAAATGGTCTAGAAGAATCAACATCCAACATTGTTATATCTATCAAATAGAAAATGAGACCTTAAAAGTATATTCCTTAAAAGGTCATTATTAATTAATCTAATTTCCATTAAAATATAAATGGATTATCAACAAACCCTAGATTACCTTTACGCAAAGCTTCCGATGTTTACGAGAGTTGGAGTAGCCGCCTATAAAAACAATTTAGACAATACCGTTCTATTCTGTGCCCATTTAGGTCATCCTGAAAAGAAATTCAAATCGGTTCATGTAGGTGGCACCAACGGAAAAGGTTCCACTTCCCACATGTTGGCCGCTATCTTACAAGAAGCAGGCTATAAAACAGGCCTATATACTTCACCACACCTTAAAGATTTTAGAGAGCGCATCAGGATTAACGGAGAAATGATTTCGGAAAAAGAAGTTATTCAATTTGTGGAGGATCATCAATCATTTATTGAAGAAATTTCCCCTTCCTTTTTTGAGGCAACTGTAGCTTTGGCTTTTGATCATTTTGCAAGAAACGAGGTAGACATTGCCGTGATTGAAGTGGGATTGGGTGGCCGTTTAGATTCTACCAATGTGATTGATCCCGAGCTTTCCATCATCACCAATATCAGCTTTGACCACATGAACATCTTGGGAAATACTTTAGCTGCAATTGCGACAGAGAAAGCGGGCATTGTTAAAAAAAATACACCCATCGTGATTGGGCAGTTTGATGAATCGGTAAACGAAATATTTAATCAAAAAGCAGCCGAGATGGAAGCTCCAATTCACTATGCTTCAGAACTGTGGCACATTGAAAAAAACGAGGTAAAGGACGATTTCAGACAATTAGAAATTTCTCAGCATAAATACCATCACCTGCAGCTAAAATTAGACCTAACAGGTTCTTATCAGCTGAAGAACATTAAAACAGTATTAACTGCGGTGACGCAGCTTAAAGAAAAATCATTTTCTATTTCAGATGAGGTGATTGCTTCGGCTTTAAGCCAAGTAAAAAAACTAACCGGACTAATGGGACGCTGGCAGATTTTGCAACACCAGCCATTGGTCATCTGCGATACCGGACACAATGAAGATGGAATAAAGGAAGTACTGCAGAACATTAAACAAACCAATCATCACCATTTACATTTTGTAATTGGAATGGTAAAAGACAAAGAAATTTCTAAAATCTTAAGTTTGCTCCCTAAAGACGCCACTTATTATTTTTGTGCACCAGCTATAGAAAGGGCAAAACCAGCGGAAGAGCTGCAACAGGAAGCCAGTTTTTATGGTTTAAAAGGTTTGGCTTATGCCGATGCCAACAGCGCCCTTGATGCCGCTAAAAACAATGCTGAAATAAAAGATTTGATCTTTGTTGGAGGAAGTACATTTGTAGTGGCTGCTGTTCTTTAAAGCTTTCTTTAATGTGATTTAATTTGTAGTTTTATAAGATGAGGTACATCCTAATATTGGCATTTCTGATTGCCTCCATAAGTACTAAAGCCCAAAACAAAATAACCGTTCCTGATTCTGTAAGCAGAGATAGCATCAGCTATGCTGGTTATCCGGTAACCATTTATGATAAAGCCTTATTCTATATAAAAAATAGTATTGGACCACTTTCTGCGGAAGAAAGAGCAAAACTAGCCATTGAGAAAATCACAGAAATAGAGAAAGATTTGGCTACCCAACCGGATTCTATTATGATAGATACCAGTGGCGGGAATGCAAATATCATCTATAAAAGTGTAATTCTGGTTTCCATCACTCCCATTGATGCTAAATCTAATCAATCCACAGTAAACCAACTGGCCAAAAGCTACCAAAAGTCTATTATTGAAATTATCAATAAATACAGAACCGAGAATAATATTGTAGAAATAAGCAAACGGGTTGGACTTGGACTATTAATCTTATTGGTTTTAGTCCTCCTTATTTTTTACTTAAACCGATACATTAATCGTTTAAAAGAATTAGTGAGTGAAAAGTTAAATGAAAAACTTGATGGCATTAAACTAAAAAATTACGAACTCATCTCTAAAGAAAATCAACTTTTAGTAATCAGAAGAACCGTTAATGTGCTGAAGTACTTTTTTATCGGTTTAAGTATTTACATCACACTACCATTAATTTTCCGTCTTTTCCCATGGACCAAAAGCTGGAGTGATGCGCTCATCAATTTCATATTAGATCCTTTAAAGAATATTTTAAGCGCCATCATTGCATTTATACCAAACCTGATCAGTATTGTAGTAATTGTATATTTCTTTAAATACATGATTAAGTTTATTGGATTTTTAGCAGGGGAAGTAGCATCTGGGAAATTAAAATTAAATGGCTTTTATCCAGATTGGGCACAACCTACTTTTAAAATCGTAAAGTTTGTGCTGTATGCTTTTATGGTAGTGGTCATCTGGCCTAAAATACCAGGTTCCGATTCTGATATTTTTAAAGGTGTTTCTGTATTTCTCGGCTTGTTGGTTTCCTTCGGATCCTCCTCTGCTATTGGGAATATGGTAGCTGGTTTGGTGATTACCTACATGCGACCTTTTGTACTGAAAGACCGTGTTAAAATAGGTGAGGTAACAGGTGATGTGGTTGAAAAATCATTATTAGTTACGCGTATCAGAACCATCAAAAACGAAATTATTACCATCCCAAATTCAGCAATTTTAAATGGTAATACCATAAATTATTCGGTATTAGCGAAGAAAGAAGGCTGTATTCTGCACACTACCATTACCATTGGTTATGATGCGCCCTGGCGCCAGATTCATGAATTATTGATTGCCGCAGCTACAGCCACCGAAGGAATCGACACTAAATTCAGAAAGCCTTTTGTATTGCAGACCAGTTTGGACGATTGGTATGTTTCTTACCAGATCAACGCATACACCAAACAACCGGAAAAGTCAGCGGTCATTTATTCTGGCTTACATGCTCATATTCAGGATAAATTTAATGAAGCTGGCGTAGAAATCATGTCGCCTCATTACCAAACGATTAGAGATGGTAACCAAACCACCATTCCATCAGATTACCTGCCTGACGATTATGAGATACCCGGTTTTAATGTTAAATCTGAAAAGAAAAATTAGGGTCAATGTTTCGAAGTTTAAAACTTCGGAACATTGATTTTCATTACAGAATTCGTGGCAAAACTATACAGCAGGTTCCTGCTGACTTAAACAATGAAAACTGCCCAATCCCCAAATGATATCTGTAGAATCAATCCCTACTGTTTCTCTATCCGGAAAGCATTTCGCAATAATCTCTAAAGCAATGGCATCCTTAGCGCAACGGTAAGTAGGCACAATAACATGTGCATTACTGATATAGAAATTTGCGTAGGAAGCCGGTAAGCGGGTATCCTCATAAATTACCGCATCGGGCATTGGCAATTCAATAATGTTTAATTGTTCCCCATTTAGTAAAGTCATTTCTTTTAACTCTTGTAAATTGGTTTGCAATAACTCATAGTTATCATCTTCCGGATCATCCTCTACTACCGTTAAAACTGTATTGTGGTTTACAAAACGTACGGTATCGTCAATATGTCCGTCAGTATCATCACCCACAATGCCATCACTTACCCAAAGCACCTGTTCTTGTCCGTAATAATCTTTTAAATATTGCTCTATTTCTTCCTGATTTAAATGCGGGTTTCTATTCTCATTCAAGAGGCAACTTTTAGAGGTCAAAATAGTGCCTTTACCGTTAAACTCTACCGATCCACCTTCCATGATAATTCCTGGATGATAAACCGGAATATTGAAATGTGTTCCAATTTTTGTAGGAATTACATCATCCAAATCAAAAGGAGGATATTTTCCGCCCCAAGCATTAAAGCCCCAATCCACAATTACTTTTTTCTGTTCAGCTTCGGGATTAATCAAAAAAGCAGGACCATGGTCTCGGCACCAAGCATCGTTACTTGGATTAAAGTAGAATTCTACTTTAGCTAAATCAGCACCAGCTGCTTCAATATGATTTAAAGCAAAAACTTTCATCTCTTCATCCTTCACATTGATCCTCACCTTTTCAGAAAGCGATAAATATTTAATGAATTCTGCGTAACGTGGATAAATAGCATTAATTTTTCCCGGCCAGCTTTCCTCTTTATGTGGCCAACTTAGCCAAGTTGCTTCGTGAGGTGCCCATTCGGGGGGGAAGGAGTAGCCTTTTAATAGTAGAGGGTTTTTGTCAATGGTCGATGGTTGATGGTCCATAGTCATAGTGTATTTCTTAAAGCAGTTATCCTTTTAGATAAAACTTCTATATCTGTATAAATCTCTTTAAATAATTCCTCATTGATATAGTTTCTCCTTCTTGCTAAAAAGATGCAAGAAACAACTTCAATACCAGAGCGTAGAGAATAACCTAAAAAAGTTTTAAAAACCGGATTCGTTTGTCCTGTACAGCCTTCGGCAATATTTAAAACAATAGAGTCAGCCGCCCTTCTTATTTGTGGAGTTAAAATAAATCGTTCATCTTTAGGAAAATAGTTCTTAGTTAATAATAGAATCTTATCATTAACCTCCATGGCATCTTGCCATACTTTTAAACTCTCGAATTTGAATGCCATTGTTATAGTTTTTGAATATAATTTTAGAAACCTAGAAGTCCCTATGGACTATCGACCATTAACTATAGACTTACACCTATTCCTCATCAATAAAACGCTTGGTTATCTGCCCGTAAGAATCAATTCTCCGGTCTCTCAAAAACGGCCAATGCACTCTATAACTATCAGATTTTGCCAAATCAACTTCTTGAACGTGAACTTCTTCTTCATCTACAGAACCTTTGTATAATAACCGGCCGAAAGGGTTTGCGATGAATGATCCGCCCCAAAATTTAACTCCGGCTTCTTCTCCTACCCTATTTACACCAACCACATGAACGCCGTTTGCAATAGCGTGAGAACTTTGTATGGTTTGCCAAGCGTTGTGTTGCTCTTCGTTAGTTTCCTGATCTTGGGTAGTTGCCCAACCAATTGCAGTTGGATAAAATAAAATCTCAGCTCCCATTAAACTGGTTAAACGAGCAGCCTCTGGATACCATTGATCCCAACAGATTAACACACCAATTGTTGCAAACTTAGTTTTAAAGACTTTGTAACCTAAATCGCCCGGTGTAAAATAAAATTTTTCGTAAAATCCAGGATCATCAGGGATGTGCATTTTGCGATACTTACCTAAATAAGAACCATCCGCATCTAAAATGGCAGTGGTATTATGGTAAATTCCTTGCGTACGTTTTTCAAAAAGCGATGCGATGATGACCACACCCAATTCGGCAGCAAGTTTTTGTAAAGCATCTGTGGATGGTCCGGGGATAGTTTCTGCGAGATTAAAATTATCGTAATCCTCTACATCACAAAAGTATAAAGAGGTAAACAATTCTTGCAAGCAGATGATCTGCGCACCTTTAGCAGCCGCTTCTCTTACCTTCTCCATGGCTTTCTGTAGGTTTTCTTCCTTATTTGAGGTACAGGTCATCTGCACTAAACCCAACTTTACGTTTTTACTCATACTATCCTTTCAAAATTCGATACAAAAATAAGAATTCAAATGGGATTTGGTTTTGAGAAATTGGAATATTAAGAAGATATACATTATTCCTTTCCCTTACTTAAGATTAAAAAAAATTATTGAAAACTAAAGAATAATAGTTTTTAAACTATCAAATGAAGTAATGGCAAATTGTGCCTGATTAAATTCAATCTTTCCGTTTCTAAATATCTGAATGGTCACCATTCCTAAATTATTTCCATCCTTTATTTCTGAATCAGGATTATCACCAATAATATATATATGCTCATTTTTTAAATCATATCTAATAGCCAAATCCTTAAAGACGTCTTTCTTACTTCGTTTATCTTTAATGGGGTCATTGATAACTATTTCTACAAAATCATTCTCTATCCCTAATGAAGCTATTTTTGATTGCTGTAGCGTTTTTAACCCTGTTGTTACTAAAAACATTGGAAGATTAATACTCTTTAAGACCGGATAATCTTCATAAACTTTAACTTCCAGTTTTAATTCTAAATTTTCTAGTACGCATAAAGATTGATGTATTTTTTCAATAGAAAGACCGTATTTATCAATTACTTTATCTATAGGTATTTGCCACAAATCATGGGTAATCCTTTCTATAGTTTTTAAGTCTATTTCTTCTTTTAGTATGTTAATTAAATGATCAAAAAACGGATCAAATAGCTTAGAATCCATGGATTTTGTTTCAAAGATTGTGTCATCCAAATCCAAAATTAATACCTTACTATTCAAAACAAGTTGATTGATTAATCATGTAATTCCACAACTCCTTTATCCCCAAACCTTTTCCATAAATAATAAACGGGAATCCCCAGAAAAACAATGGCCAATCCCCAGCCACAAGTACCAGGTTTATAGATCAATAAATCCACGCAGATGGCAGAAGCAATGATGACATAAAGTGCCGGTAAAACCGGATAACCAAAAGCTTTATAAGGGCGTTCCCAATCCGGTCTTTTCTTTCTGAGGATAAATAAGCCGACAATAGTGACGATGTAGAATAATAACGAGGAGAAAGTACAGTAATCCAATAATTGACCATAAGAGCCCGATAAACACAAACCGGAAGCCCAAATAGCCTGTAAAATCAAAGCGAAACCGGGAACATCCTTTTTATTTAAAGTCCCAGCTTTTTTAAAGAAAACGCCATCTTTTGCCATCGCATAGTACAGTCTCGCACCTGAAAGAATCAATCCGTTATTACAGCCAAAAGTGGAAACCATGATTAACAATGCCATAATAGTTACTGCTGCACCGCCAAAAACAATGGATGCTGCGGCTGTGCCCACCCTATCTTGGGAGGCAAACATGATTCCTTTTTCCAACACCGATGCACCTTCAGGAGAGCCATTTATCGGCAACAGCATCAGGTAAGCCACATTGGCTAAAATGTAAAGAACGGTGACAATTAAAGTCCCAAAGAATAAGCTTAGAGGGATATTTTTCTGAGGATCTTTCACCTCGCCAGCCGTATAAGTAATATTGTTCCAAGAATCAGAAGAAAAAAGAGAGCCAATCATTGCTGCGCCAACTGCACCCCATAACACTACGCCGCCTAACAATTCTTTGGTAATGGTTCCATCTGCATTTTGTTTTACGCTATAAGCAGTCCAAAAATCTGAAAGATTAGCTTTAAGAGCTTCGCTATTCAATCCGAAATAGATGCCCAAAACGATTAAACCAATTAAAGATAGAATTTTTGCAATGGTAAAAGAAGTTTGTACCAGTTTAGCACTTTTTATCCCCTGCAGGTTTAATCCGGTTAGAAAAATAATCAGCATCAAAGCTAAGAGCTGGGTAGCGTTAAAATGAAACCATCCAATAGCAAATAGGACATTCTTTTCATCAAAAAACGGAAGCAGCTCTGCGGTATATTTGGCAAATGCAATGGCAACGGCAGCAATTACCCCAGTTTGGATGACTGTAAAAACGGTCCATCCAAATAGAAAACCAACCATGGGATTATAAGCCTCCTTTAGATAAACATACTGACCGCCTGCTTTGGGCATCATGCCTGCAAGCTCCCCATAACTTAAAGCAGCGATTAAGGTGATGATACCGGTGATCAACCATATTAGCAAAATCACCCCCGGAGAACCTACCGTTCTGGCCATATCAGAAGTGACTAAAAATATCCCCGAACCGATCATGGATCCGGCAACAATCATCGTGGAATCCAGCAATCCAAGTTCCCTTTTCATGGTGGTGTGCGCAACATTTTGCTCCATATTTTTTCTAAAAAATTAAAGCTATTTAAAAAAATGAAATTTACAATTAGGATGCTATTTTTTGCCAGATTATTTCATGAGTATCGTGATCATTTTATTTTTCAAAATGCTTATCAGGCCTTTTAAATGGAGAAGAAAATCCGCAAATATCCATCAATCGCATTTAAATTTTGGAATTATGATTTACCCTGCTAAATTTGGAAACTCTGAAAAAACCTGAATTATATTTTACACTCTTTATACACGTATGGATTTTTTACAAACCAATTTAATTTATTTTATCCCAGTTTTGGGTCTTATCGGCATTCTGGTAATGATTTCAAAGTCGATCTGGGTTTCTAAACAAGACGCAGGCGATGCTAAAATGACCGAACTTGCAGGCTACATAGCCGACGGGGCAATGGCATTCTTAAAGGCCGAATGGAAGGTATTGAGTATTTTTGTTCTTTTTGCAGGTGCTCTTTTAGCTTATTCGGGTACAATTCATGAAGTTAACGGCAAAGAAATCCACTCTAGTTGGATCATTTCAATCGCCTTTGTAATTGGCGCTGTGCTTTCTGCTTTCGCAGGATACATCGGCATGAGAGCCGCCACAAAAGCCAATGTAAGAACTACACAAGCGGCAAGAACCAGTTTAAAGCAAGCCTTAAAAGTTTCCTTCACCGGAGGCACAGTAATGGGCTTAGGCGTTGCGGGACTAGCCGTCTTAGGTTTAGGTGGTTTATTCATCGCTTTTCTAGCTTATTTCTCAGATTTAGGAGAAAACACAGTAAAAACAGCCATTGAAGTATTGACCGGTTTCTCTTTAGGAGCCGAATCCATCGCCTTATTTGCCCGTGTGGGTGGCGGTATTTATACCAAAGCAGCCGATGTAGGTGCAGATTTAGTGGGTAAAGTAGAAGCAGGAATTCCGGAAGACGATGTAAGAAACCCGGCAACGATTGCGGACAACGTAGGAGACAATGTGGGTGATGTTGCAGGCATGGGTGCCGATTTATTCGGTTCTTATGTAGCCACCATTTTAGCTACAATGGTATTGGGTCAGGAAATTGATGCCAGTGCTGATAATTTTGGCGGAATGTCTCCTATCCTATTGCCTATGGTGATCTGTGGATTGGGAATTATATTTTCTATTATCGGAACTTGGTTTGTCACCATTAAAGACGAAAAATCTAATGTACAAACTGCATTAAACTTAGGGAACTGGTCTTCTATTGTGATTACCGCTATTGCTTCCTTTTTTATCGTAAAATGGATGTTGCCGGCAACTTTAAGCCTTAGAGGTTATGAGTTCACCAGCATGAATGTATATTATGCCATTTTGGTTGGATTAGTAGTAGGAACCATCATGAGTGTGGTTACTGAGTACTATACGGCCATGGGCAAAGCTCCCGTTGATTCTATTGTACAACAATCTTCTACTGGGCATGCCACCAACATTATTGCAGGTTTATCCGTAGGGATGAAATCTACCGTGATTCCTATTTTAACCCTTGCAGGAGGAATTATGGCTTCCTATTATTTTGCAGGTTTATATGGCGTAGCCATTGCTGCCGCCGGAATGATGGCCACTACTGCCATGCAGTTAGCCATTGATGCTTTCGGACCAATTGCAGATAATGCAGGTGGAATTGCCGAAATGGCTCAGTTGCCACCAGAAGTACGTGAGCGTACAGATAATTTAGATGCCGTAGGAAACACCACCGCAGCTACCGGTAAAGGATTTGCCATTGCTTCTGCCGCTTTAACCTCACTAGCTTTATTTGCAGCCTTTGTAGGGATTGCTGGGATTACCGCAATAGATATTTACAAAGCACCTGTTTTAGCCGGCTTATTTGTAGGCGGAGTGATTCCTTTCGTATTCTCTGCATTGTGCATTCAAGCAGTGGGTAAAGCCGCAATGGAAATGGTAAATGAAGTTCGTAGACAGTTCCGTGAAATCCCTGGGATTATGGCATACAAAGCCAAGCCGGAATATGAAAAATGTGTGGCTATTTCTACCAAAGCTTCTATCCGCGAGATGCTGCTTCCCGGAGCGATTGCATTGATCACGCCAATCATCATCGGCTTCACTTTTGGACCAGAAGTATTGGGCGGTTTATTGGCCGGTGTTACTGTTTCTGGAGTGTTGATGGGAATTTTCCAGTCGAACGCTGGCGGTGCTTGGGATAACGCTAAAAAATCTTTCGAGAAGGGCGTATTGATCAATGGTGAAATGTATTACAAAAAATCAGAACCACATAAGGCGTCTGTAACCGGTGATACCGTTGGTGATCCTTTCAAAGATACTTCAGGACCATCTATGAATATCCTGATCAAATTGATGTCTATCGTTTCTTTGGTGATTGCACCATACATTGCAGTAAGTAGCTCAGAAATCACTTCTATGAATACTACTCATCACCATGCAATGGAAATGACCCAAGGCATGAAATGTACGCCAGCACAGATGGCAAAAATGAAAGCCGAAGGCAAAGAATGTACGCCAGAACAAATGGCAAAAGCCAAAACAGGAACCATGAGCTGTTGTGTAAAACCTAGAATGGCTGAGCGATTTAAAAAGTAAAAAGTTTAAAGTAGAAAGTTTAAAGCGGTTAATGTTCTAAAGCTCTACGAATTGAATCTCAATCTTGTAAAAAAGGTTGGGATTTTTTTTGTTGTTTATTCATTGCATGTTGTTCCATTATTAGTTAACTTTGTTTTGATTTTAAGGATGGAAAAAATTAGATCGCTCATATTTTATAAGAATTACTTTAATGATTTTTTCAATGAGCAGAATGAAAAAGTCAAAGATAAAATTGATTATGTCCTCTTTTTGATCACCATTACCGAAAGAGTTCCAAAGAAATTTATGGAACACCTAACAGGAACTGATGGACTTTATGAAATCAGAATCGAATTTCAAAGTAATATCTACAGAGTATTCTGTTGTTTTGACGAAGGAAAGATTGTGGTGGTTTTTAATGGGTTTCAAAAAAAGTCTCAAAAAACACCTCTATCAGTTATAGAAAAAGCCTTAAAAATTAAGGAAGATTATTTCAGAGATAAAGTAAATAACCAGAAAGATGAAAAAAGAAAATAATACTATTACCACTTTTGAAGAACATTTAGAAAATCGCTATGGCTCAATTGGTTCTGAAAAAAGAACTGACTTTGAAATTAAAGCTAAAGCATTTGCAATTGGTGAGGTGATCAAAGAAGAGCGTTTGCTTTGTGCAATGACCCAAGAACAATTAGCTCAAAAAACAGGAACTAAAAAAAGCTTTATATCCAGAATAGAAAATGGACATAGCGATATTCAGCTCTCCACGCTTTATAAATTATTAGAATTGGGTCTTGGAAAGAAGATTACATTGACCATAGAATAATTTTAAGCTTAAAGCCGAAAGCTTGTCAGGCTGAGCAGCCTGTCCCGATTTTATATCGGGAGAGTCGAAGCCCAGAATCCCAATCTTGTAAAAAAAGGTTGGGATTTTTTTGTTTATGTCATGCCGATGGAGGGAGACCTGTCAATGGAAATGAGACCATAATGTTAATTTACGGTATTGCCTAATTGGTTAGTTAAAGGATTTGGATTATTTATTCCTGTTATGAAAGAATTGGCGGAGATGAATTATCAAACGATAGGGATAATTCTTTCGACATTATGAAGTTTAATAATTATTTAATTACGCTCCCACTAATCATGATGTTGCCGTAAAACAAAATGTAAAACAAATGAATGATTTGAATTTCAGCTTTTCATCTGATAGCTATCGCATTAACTTTGGTGAAATATTGAAGTTTTATGCTTAGATTTTCGCCACAATACAAAGCAGAGAACCTTTTAATTATTATGAGAATAAGTGGGAACTTTTTAGATCGAATTTTAAATAATATTCTTCCAATGGGGATATTATTGGGCTTAATTGCAGGGGCTTTCTCAACTGATAAAACAGAAGGATTCATTACCTATACATTATTATTTACTTTTATTACTTGGCTTCTTGACACCTTTATTATAGCTCATCATTTAGGACTAAGACTCAATAAGTTGATATTGACCGATAAAATTCTTTTTAATGAGAAAATAGTAGACCCTTCCCAAATCATTAAAATTAATACTGTCAATATTTATCCGAACTCTATCATTGCAAAGTGGACTATTAGCACTATTGAATTTGTGTTAGATGATCAAACAGTTTTTAAAATTCTTGCAAAACCACATTCGCCACTTTATTTTTTTAAATATTTTTTTAGCATTTTAATTTCTTATTGCGTTGACAGATGGAAATATAAAACTGGTAGACAGAGAGGTTATACTCCATTTTCTACTTATTTCAATAAAGAAATGACTCAAACATTGAGTATATTATTCTCTGAATATCCAAATTTAAGATATATCTGAAATTAAATTAATTGTAGAAACTACCGCTAAAAACAAAAAAATATTGAAATGGCTAACGGTGTTTACATTAATTCATTATTGATTTACTTAATTTAGTGCGGTGCGAAAATATTGCTGCATTAATGATATTTCTGCACAAATTTCCAAAATTTAGCAATGATCAAGAAAATCACTCAAAACAATTTTTCTAATTAAACTTAAATGAACAAAAAAAAATTTCCTTATTTATTCCTTTGGTTATCATTAATCATTTTACCAGGAATTGTATTTTCTCAATCAGTTGACTTTACCACTCAAGATGTAAAGTTTGAAAGTGAAGGCATCACGCTTGCAGGCTCAATTTTAAAGCCTAAAAATCCATTTGCTGCAGTTGTAATTGTTCACGGCTCCGACCCAGTAAAAAGAGAATTGGAGTTCGCAAAGCGTCTTGCTAAAGAAGGGATTGCTGTTTTAACCTATGACAAACGTGGCGTTGGAGAATCTGGAGGTGTGTATGTAGGGCCATCTGTTGGTACTAATAATATAGACACTACTAATCTTAATTTATTAGCTCATGATGCAAATGAAGCAGTAAAAACATTTCGAACCTATTTGAAAGATAAAAAAACACCTATTGGGTTAATTGGCTTCAGCCAGGCAGGATGGATAATTCCCATCGCTGCAAGCAAAAATCCACAAATAGAATTCATGGTTCTATTTAGTTGCCCTACAATTACAACTTTAGAACAACTCCGGTTTCAGTTTTATACCAATGGAAATAATAATTTTTGGGAAAATCATACACAAGCAGATGCTGTTGAACATACCAAAAATGACCCAGACAAGTATCAATTTGTGGCGACTGACCCTAAAATTTCTTTAAATGCACTTTCAATTCCTGGCCTCTGGCTCTTTGGAGAAAAGGATATACAAATTCCGGTAAAGTTGTGTATAGATCAATTAAATTCATATAAAGTTCAGGGCAAACCTTTCGAGTACACTTTATTTCCAACATTGGGACACAATACTGCATCTGCTAAAAATACAATACCTTTTGACATTTCAATTCAATGGATAAAACAGAAAACTTTAAGTATTAAGAGGGATAAAGTATCAAAATAATCATAAAATGATTACTGAAAAACAAACAAATCATATCAGCAAGTTTTTAAGTTATGTATTGCGACACCATCCTGAAAAAATTGACATTCAACTTGACCAAAACGGCTGGGCTGCTATAGATGAATTAATAACAAAGGCAGACAACTACGGAATACCATTTGACAGAGAAATACTCCATCATGTTGTTGCTAAAAATTCTAAAAAGAGATTTACTTTTAATGATAAGCTTGACAAAATAAGAGCAAGTCAAGGACATTCGGTAAACATTGAATTAGGTTACACTAATCAAAAACCGCCAGAAATGCTTTTTCACGGTACTAATGAAAAATCAGTTGAATCAATTTTGAACACAGGAATTGAAAAACGAAGCAGACAACATGTTCATTTAAGTAGCGATACTGAAACAGCAATTAAAGTTGGAAAAAGACACGGAAAACCTTTTGTTTTTAAAGTGCTTGCCACACAAATGTATATGGACAATTTTCAATTTTTCTTAGCAGACAATGGCGTTTGGCTAACTGAAAATGTGCCAGCAAAATATCTGAAATAAAACAAAACGCTTAATTTAACACATTCAAAAAATCTAAAAAAAATACAAATAATCAAAATGAGTCAAAGACAAAATTACACCACCGGCGGACCATGGGAAGACATTATAGGCTATTGCCGAGCAGTAAAGATTGGAAACACCATTGAAATTTCAGGGACAACTGCCACACAGGATGAAGATGGAAATCCTTTAACTACACTTTTTGAGCAAAGTAAAGCAATTATAGCAAAACAGAAAAAAGTACTGGAGGAGGCTGGTTTTTCTTTGGAAAACGTAGTAAGAACCAGAATGTTTGTGACCGACATTACCCAATGGGAAGAAGCAGGAAAAGCACATGGCTTATTTTTTAAAGATATAAAACCTGCAACTACCATGGTAGAGGTTTCAAAATTGATAGACCCGGCAATGCTGGTAGAAATAGAGATGACCGCTGTGCTATAAAACGATAAAGCTCCTTCCATTTGATTGGAGGAGCTTTATGTTCATTATATTCATTCTATTCTTGCGATGGAATCAAGACTACTTTTGCAGTCATATTACCAGGGTTAGAAACCCCCACACTACCATCTGAGTTTTGAACCTCTATATAAACCTTATCGTTATCAACAGAATAGCTATAAGACAATCCATTATAGGTTTGGGGCACAGAAATATAGGTCTTTCCTGAATCATAAGAAATATAAAGTAGTAAACCATCATATTGATTAAGGTAGATATCGGAACTAGCGAATGGAATAGAAGCCAAATAAGTTTTGCCATCTCCGCTTAAACTCCAATTACTGTTATTTAAAGTGTAATAAATGGTTTGGTTTGGAGTAGTATTGGTGATATACTCTTTTCTACAGGCTGATACTCCAAGTATCACTAAGCCTAAAAATAAAAATAAGATCTTTTTCATGTGTGTATTTGTTTAATTTGTATAATCAAAAGACGAACCATTCTGCCGAATGGCTGCACCTTAAACAAAAAAAACACCCCGATAGTATCGGGATGTTTCTCAATTGGAGGTTAAATTGTTACTCTCCGCCTTCCTTCTCTTCTTCTTTCTTCTTCTTTTTCTTGGCGGTTTTACCAATAATTTTCACCTCTTCTTTTTCTTTATCAAAATCAACTTCCATGGTGTCTCCTTCAGAAAGTTCTCCTTTAAGGATTTCTTCTGCAATAGGATCTTCTAAAAATTTCTGGATGGCCCTTTTCAAAGGTCTTGCTCCAAAATTGGAATCAAAACCTTTTTCTGCAATGTATTCTTTAGCTTCCTCGGTTAACTTAATATCATAACCTAAAGCGTGAACCCTTCCGAATAAAGCTTTTAGTTCTATGTCAATAATTTTGAATATTTCTTCTTTTGCCAAAGAGTTAAATACAATTACATCATCAACCCTGTTTAAAAATTCAGGTGCAAAAGCTCTTTTTAAAGCACTTTCAATGACTGCCCTGCTATGAGATTCTGTTTGAGAACTTTTTGCTGTGGTAGAAAAACCAACACCTTGTCCGAAGTCTTTTAACTGACGGGCACCAATGTTAGAAGTCATGATCACAATTGTGTTCCTGAAATCTACTTTTCTACCCAAAGAATCTGTCAACTGACCTTCATCCAAGACCTGTAAAAGAATATTAAAAACATCTGGATGCGCTTTTTCAATCTCATCTAATAAGATCACTGAATAAGGCTTTCTTCTTACTTTTTCAGTCAGCTGGCCACCTTCTTCATAACCTACATATCCCGGAGGCGCTCCCACTAATCGGGAAATCGCAAATTTCTCCATGTATTCGCTCATGTCAATCTGAATCAGTGCATCATCAGAATCGAACATAAATCTTGCTAGTTCTTTTGCCAGTTCTGTTTTACCCACTCCGGTTGGACCTAAGAAAATAAATGAACCGATTGGTTTTTTAGGGTCTTTCAATCCTGCTCTGGTTCTCTGAATCGCTTTGGTTAATTTCTTAATGGCTTCATCCTGACCAATGATTTTCTCATTGATCTTTTCAAACATATTCAACAGTTTTGTACTGTCTGCCTGCCCTACTCTTTGAACGGGAATCCCCGTCATCATAGAAACTACCTCTGCAACATTATCATCTGTTACCGTATATCTTTTGGTTTTGGTTTCTGCTTCCCATTCTGTTTTAGCTTTGTCCAATTCTTCCAAAAGATTTTTTTCTGTATCTCTTAATTTTGCCGCTTCTTCGTATTTCTGGCTTTTTACAACCCTATTCTTCTCTACTTTAATCTGCTCAATCTTCAACTCAATATCAATAATATTCTGTGGAACATGAATATTGGTCAAATGCACTCTTGAACCTGCTTCATCCAAAGCGTCAATCGCTTTATCAGGAAGAAAACGGTCGGTAATGTATCTGGTAGTTAAACTTACACAAGCATTAATTGCTTCATCTGTATAAGTAACGCCATGGTGATCTTCGTATTTATCTTTAATCCTTGTTAAAATCTCAACTGTTTCTTCTGGAGTAGCTGGCTCAATCATTACTTTTTGGAAACGACGGTCTAAAGCACCATCTTTTTCAATATACTGACGGTATTCATCTAAAGTAGTTGCACCAATACATTGAATTTCTCCCCTTGCTAAAGCAGGTTTAAACATATTAGAAGCATCTAATGAACCTGAAGCGCCACCTGCACCAACAATGGTATGAATCTCATCAATAAATAAAATCACATCAGGAGATTTCTCTAATTCATTCATTACTGCTTTCATTCTCTCCTCAAACTGACCACGGTATTTAGTACCGGCAACCAAAGAAGCCAAATCAAGCGTGACTACCCTTTTATTAAATAAAACCCTTGAAACTTTACGCTGAACAATTCTTAGCGCTAAACCTTCTGCTATGGCAGATTTACCAACACCTGGTTCACCAATCAGAATAGGATTGTTTTTCTTTCTTCTGGAAAGGATTTGTGAAACCCTTTCAATTTCCTTTTCACGGCCAACAATAGCATCCAACTTACCGTCTTCCGCCATTCTGGTTAAATCTCTTCCAAAATTATCTAAAACCGGAGTTTTAGATTTGATGTCGGAAACTTTTTTAGGAGCAGTAAAAGCATCATCGTCCTTAAAGTCTTCTTCCCCACCTGCGGTAGAATTTGATGGATCATCTTTAAAGCCATCTTTATTATTCTCTACTTCGGCTTTAAACAGCTCATAATTCAAATTAAACTGTGCCAACAGCTGTGAAGCAATATTGTCTTCTTCTCTTAAAATTGATAGCAGTAGATGTTCTGTACCTATTACATCGCTTTTAAAAATCTTTGCCTCTAAATAGGTGATTTTTAAAACCTTTTCTGCCTGTTTGGTCAATGGGATATTCCCCAAATTAACCGTAGTACCAGAATTACCTCTCACCGCATCCTCTATAGCTCTGCGAAGTTTTGCGGTATCAACACCTAAAGATTTTAAAATCTTTATCGCCATACCATCTCCTTCCCTAATCAATCCTAGCAATAAGTGTTCTGTACCGATATAGTCGTGACCTAGTCTTAATGCTTCTTCTCTGCTGTAAGAAATCACGTCTTTTACTCTCGGTGAAAATTTTGCTTCCATATAAAAATCTTTCTCTGTAAGTGTTGAACGTTCTAATGTATTAAATAGTTTTCTAAACTGATTAGCCACGTTAAGGAGTATTTATCAACAATACGACCAATTACGTGGAAAACGCTACTTCAGCTCCTATGTTCAGAATATTTACTGTTATTTGACCAAAAACCCGATATTCGCATCTCAATTAAAGGAAAAAATGGCAGACGAGAAAATAATCTTTTCAATGGCAGGTGTAAATAAGGTTTACCCGCCACAGAAACAGGTGTTAAAAAACATATACCTATCTTTTTTTTATGGTGCAAAAATAGGCGTAATCGGACTGAATGGCTCAGGTAAATCCTCTGTATTAAAGATCATTGCAGGTTTAGATAAAGCTTATCAAGGGGAAGTGGTATTCTCCCCGGGTTATACCTTAGGTTACTTGGCTCAAGAGCCAGAATTGGATCCCTCAAAAACGGTGAAAGAAATTGTGGAAGAAGGAGCCAAAGCAGTGACAGATATCCTTCAGGAATACGAAGAAATCAATGAAAAATTTGGTTTAACCGAGTTTTATGAGGATGCTGATGCCATGGAAAAACTGATGAACCGCCAAGGCGAATTACAGGATCAGATTGATGCGGTAGATGGCTGGGGATTGGATTTAAAGCTGGAAAGAGCAATGGATGCCCTACGTTGTCCGGAACCGGATACTTTGATTGCCACTTTGTCAGGAGGGGAACGCAGAAGAGTCGCATTATGCCGTTTATTGATTCAACAACCAGACGTATTGTTATTGGATGAGCCTACCAACCACTTAGACGCAGAGTCGATTGATTGGTTAGAACAGCATTTACAGCAATATGCCGGGACGGTGATTGCAGTTACCCATGATAGGTATTTCTTAGATAATGTTGCAGGCTGGATTTTAGAACTTGACCGTGGCGAAGGTTTACCATGGAAAGGAAATTACTCCAGTTGGTTAGATCAAAAAGCCAAACGTTTAGCACAAGAAGAAAAAACAGAAAGCAAACGTCAAAAAACGTTGGAGCGAGAGCTGGAATGGTCTAAAATGGCACCCAAAGCCCGTCATGCAAAATCTAAAGCCCGTTTGTCTAATTATGATAAATTAGCTTCGGAAGAAACCAAAGAAAGAGAAGAAAGATTAGAACTCTTCATTCCACCAGGACCAAGATTGGGAAATGTGGTGATAGAAGCCACCAATGTGACCAAAGCCTTTGGTGATAAAGTATTATTTGATAATTTAAATTTCTCGCTCCCTCCTGCTGGTATTGTGGGTATTATTGGACCCAATGGTGCGGGTAAAACTACTCTATTCAGGTTAATTACAGGTCAGGATAAACCAGATAACGGAACTTTCAGGGTTGGAGAAACCGTGAAGTTGGGTTATGTGGATCAGAGTCACGATGATTTAGACCCCAATAAATCTGTTTGGGAAAATATTACCGGAGGCTTAGAAAATATCCCTTTAGGAAACAGAGTGGTAAATTCTAGAGCTTATGTTTCTAAATTCAACTTTAATGGTGCAGATCAGCAGAAAAAAGTAGGTGTATTATCAGGTGGAGAAAGGAATAGAGCGCATTTGGCAATTACTTTAAAAGAAGGAAGCAATGTGCTTTTACTGGATGAGCCTACTAATGATATTGATGTAAACACTTTGCGGGCATTAGAAGAAGCTTTAGAAGATTTTGGAGGCTGTGCTGTAGTCATCTCCCACGATAGGTGGTTTTTAGACCGTATTTGTACACATATCTTAGCCTTTGAAGGCGATTCTCAGGTTTATTTCTTTGAAGGGAATTATTCAGATTATGAGGAAAACCGTAAAAAGCGTTTGGGTGATGTGGCTCCGAAACGGATTAAGTACAGAAAAATTGTTTAGAATAATGCTGATCCATGCGTACTATTAAATCATTATCTGTACTGCAAATTCTTGTAAAAGAAAGCGAAAATTGTTAACTTTATACTTAAAGAGGTCAGGCTGTTTTCAGGACGGCCTCCTCTTATTTTCAACACCTGCTTTACCCTCCGTTTGCCGTTCGTCTTCCGTTCAGAGTATACTTAAAGATGCTTTAACCTATACTCAAGAAAAGATCATCCAGGCTTTATGTTCTTTAATGATTGTCTATCTGAAAACAGCTATTGCAATCAATTCCTGAATTCGAGTTCCTCATTCAGTTCTTACTTACTCTTCAAATATTCCGAAAGTGCCTGATGATAGGGTTTACGGCCTTTGGGCGTACGGGCCAATAGTGTTGCTTTCTGCGCTGGATCTGCGAGCAATGCCTTTGCATAGGCCACTGCTTCTTTAAACTTCTGGTTTCCTTCCTTCTGCTTTTCGGAGAGCTGGACATTAGACCTATCTGGTAATTTAGACGCAAAGGTCCCATTTTTACCAGTTTTAAATACTAAGCCATACAGCTTCCCGCTCAGGCCTTCTAAAAATATATTATTTTTCACTCTTGCCATCACACCGTAAATGTTTAATTAAATTTAAGGAAAAAAATGGAAGTCAAAGAGCGTCGATCAGAAAATTAAAATTCGTGTTAAGTACTGCTTGGTATACCTCTTAGTTATTGACTATCAGCGTTAAGCAACTTTGCAGATGTTCCTTAAATCTCTCTTTAAAGCATGCATTTATTGCTTTACAATCCTAGTGCTGCTGTTCCCGGCAAATTAAATCTCCCAATCTTTCTTTGCTATCTATCAAATTGTTGATCTATAGTACTTTAATAAAAAGGACATATTGTTAAAAAAGCTTCATTTGTTAATAATTAAATAATGCTAAATTTATAAAAGTATGATAAACAATCACTTAATTTTATAGACCCCTAAAAAAGGTCTTAAATAATCTAAACTAGAATTTATGACCTGGAAAAAATTTAGCGGGGAAAAACTCACCTCCTCCATTCTTGAAGAAGTAGAACAAGCCATTGAACGAGAGTACAATTTAGGCAATAAGCTTAAAGTATGTATTGGAACAGATTCCCAAGTGAAAGGAGCTATCACAGATTTCGCAACGGTGATTGTGTTTTTGAGGGAGCAAAAAGGTGGCTTTATGTTTATCCATCAGGAACGTACTTCTCAAAAAATGAGCATTAAGGAAAGAATGCTATCTGAAGTACAAAAATCCATTGAATGCGCCTATTCTCTTTGTGATTTACTAGATCTTTACGAGGTAGAATTAGAAGTGCATGCCGACATTAATACCAGTCCGCAGTTTAAATCAAACGCCGCATTACACGAGGCCATGGGTTATATTATGAGTATGGGATTTGTGTTTAAAGCCAAACCGGAAGCTTTTGCCAGTAGCTATTGTGCAAACAAAATGGTTCAATAAAAAAGCCCGCATCTCGTTAATAAAGATGCAGGCTGATTAAGGTTAATAGGTTTTTAAATCTCTACAAACTCTTGTGGGCTGAGCAATGTACCCTGTGAATATTTTTCTGAATGTTGCGATTCATCGAGTCCCATTTCTTCCTCTTCTGAACTTACCCTGATAGGTTCTATAAAGTTGACGAGTTTAAAAATCAGGAAAGAGACGGTAAAACTATAGACTACGGTAATCACCAAAGTTTTCATTTGGATCAGGAAAAAATCAACATTCCCAAAAAACAAGCCATCATTACCCGCTGGATTGATCATTTTGGAAGCGAAGATCCCCGTCATAATTACGCCAACCATACCTCCAATCCCGTGGCATGGAAAAACATCTAAGGTATCATCTAAACTTGATTTAGATTTAAAGTAGACTGCTACGTTAGAAACCAATGCGGCAAAGGCACCTATAAAAATACTATGAGGAATACTTACAAAGCCTGCTGCTGGAGTAATGGAAACAAGGCCAACTACCGCACCAATACAAAACCCTAACACAGAAGGTTTTTTATTTCTTACGACATCAAAAAACATCCATGATAAACCTGCCGCTGCTGCTGCGGTATTGGTAGTTGCAAAAGCAGAAACCGCTAAACCATTTGCTGCCAAAGCAGAACCGGCATTAAAACCGAACCAACCAAACCATAATAAACCAGTCCCAATCAACACATATGGTATATTTGCAGGTGGAATTTCTTTTTTATCAAGATGAACTCTTCTTCTTTTTAATACCAGTGCACCAGCTAAGGCAGCACAACCGGCAGAGATATGCACAACTGTTCCCCCTGCAAAATCTAAGGCCCCCATTTGAAACAGGAATCCATCAGGATGCCAGGTCCAGTGTGCCAATGGTGCATAAACAAATATGCTGAACAGTACCGTAAACAAAATATAAGAGGTAAAACGAATTCGTTCTGCAACGGCACCCACTACCAAACCTGGGGTTATTA
>JBDSHZ010000001.1:0-4777 GCA_039918235.1 Pelobium sp. | reverse complement strand
AACCGTTTTGGAGCAGCTTCAGAACTTGGAATTTACGAAATGCAGGGAAGTGGATTGAGAGAAGTCTCCAATCCATCAGAAATTTTGCTCTCTCAAAGAGACGAACCATTAAGTGGGGTCACCATTTCAGCAACGATGGAAGGCATGCGACCTATGTTAATAGAAACTCAGGCCCTTGTCAGCACTTCTCCTTACGGAACGCCACAAAGGTCGGCAACAGGTTTTGATACCAAAAGAATGAATATGCTTTTAGCGGTGCTGGAAAAAAGATGTGGTTTTAGGTTAGGCGCAAAAGATGTTTTCCTGAACATTGCAGGCGGAATACGAGTGGAAGACCCAAGCATTGATTTAGGCTTAATTGCCGCCATTATTTCTTCTCATGAAGATATGCCGGTCCCATATAAAATCTGCTTTGCAGCAGAGGTTGGCTTATCAGGAGAAATTAGAGCTGTCACCAGAATTGAACAGCGAATTGCAGAAGCTCAGAAACTGGGTTTTGAGCAAATATTTATTTCTAGGTACAATAAAAAAGGGCTCGACCTTTCTAAATTCAGCATAGAAATTAAAACTGTTTCTAAAGTAGAAGAAGTTTTCAGCTTGCTTTTTGGTTAAAGATTAACCTTAATTACCAATTTTTTTCTTCTCAATTTTTCTAAATAATTAAAAACCCTCCATGAGTTAATCATTTGATTAACTTTTACAATCTCATAATCAGTTAATTATGTAAAATTAAATTGCTATGACAATTATTAATCAATCGATTAATTAGTTTTGTAGTCGAAATGACAGAGGAAAAACAGGAAAAGAAAAATCACATTATTGAAATTGCTGAAAGGCTATTTTCTGAATTAGGTTTTGATGGTACTTCTACCAGATTAATTGCTCAAGAAGCCGGAGTAAATATGGCCATGCTGAGCTATTATTTTGGAGGTAAAGAAGGTTTGTATCTAGCAGTGTTCGAACAAAGAATTAGTGAACAAAAATTGAGGTTGCAAAGCCTTAATAATGAAAGCATCTCTTCCTTTGAAAAATTAGATAAATGCATTGAAACCTATGCAGATAGGATGATGTCTAATTCTTGTTTTCAGAAAATCATTCATCGCGAAATCAGCCTTTCCCAGCGAACTGAAGTAAATGATAAAATTATTCATCTAATGTCTGGAAATGCAACAGAGGTAAAGAGAATTTTATTAGATGGAATTGCCAATGGCAGTTTTGTGGAGGTAGATGTTGATATGTTGGTAGCCACCATGTTCGGCACTAAATCTTACCTCATTAACTCTTCCCAATTGGCTTCTTTTCTAATTGGCAAAGACATCACTGACCCTAAAGTAATGGAAGAAGATGTAAAACCACGTTTAAAAAACCACATGAAAAAAATGTTTAAAGCTTATTTAACAAATCACAATGAAGAGAATAAATAAAACACAGCAATTGCCTTTTCATCATACCCTCAAATCAATATTGAAAACCAGCCTATTAGCTATTTTAATATTTGCACCTTTTTTAAATTATGCGCAGGAAGCAAAAGCCATAACCATTGATGAAGCCATCACTTTAGGCTTGGCAAACAGTAAAACGTTAAGGCTATCACAATCCAAGGTAGACCAAGCAGTTTCTGTTTACAAACAAACTTTGGATAAAGCTTTACCCAGTGCGAAAGCAAGTGCGATTTATAACCATGCGGAAATTCCGGCTCATGTTTTACAATTAGGCCCTGGTGACCCCATTAGGTTACCTTCAAGTGCTGATGCATTCATTGGAACGCTTTCTATTCAGGAATTGATTTTTGCCGGCAACAAGTTAAAGTACGCCAAAGAAAGTACGGATCTTTTGAAGAAAATTGCTGAACTGGATGTTGATAAAAACAAAGATGACATCACTTTATCTATCATTGATTCATACCTCAATCTTTACAAACTGGAAGCTAGTAGAAAGGTAATTGAACAGAATATTGGTGCTTTAGATACTCAATTAAAACAAACCCAAAGATTTTTTGACCAAGGTTTAGTGACTAAGAATGATGTGCTCCGCTTGCAATTGCAACGGTCTAATATTTTATTAACCAGTTTAGATTTGGATAGAAACGAGCATATTGTAAATTATAATTTAGCTATTCTTTTAGGTTTAAACGAAAACACCAAACTATCAACAGTTGCACCTATTATGAAGCAGAATAGCGAAATGACTTTTAACAGTTATGTAGCAAGCGCAATGCTCAATAGAGAAGAACTGAAGCAGAGTGATTTTAGAAAAGAAGTAGCTGAAAAAAATATTTTATCGCTCAAAGCTGATCAACTACCCACTTTGGGCGCTGGCTTAGGAGCTTATTATGTTAATCCAAGCGGTAAAATTATTCCTCCACAAAATCAGTTTATTACTCCCCTTACTTTGGGTTTAACGCTTTCATGGGACATTGGATCTTTATGGAGCAATAAAAATAAAGTAGCTGAAGCAACGATTCAGAAGACGGAAACAGAAATCACCAAAAGCATTGTTCTGGACAATATTAAACTAGATATCAAAAGAAATTACGAGAACTATATCCAGTCTTTAAATAGGATTGAAGTGATCTCAGGTGCTATTGATCAGGCGGTGGAGAATGATAAGATTGTGCAATCAAAATATACCAACAACATTGCTTCCATTACAGATAGATTGGATGCAGATGTTCAACTTTTTCAAACTAAAATCAACTTAGAAATTGCCAAGGCAGATGCACAGATTGCTTATTACAATTTACTAAAATCTGCAGGTCAGCTTTAAAACGTTAAAACCTTATTCATAAAATTATAACAATGGAAAATACGAAACAAAAATCAAAATCAAAAAAAGTTATCCCAATCATATTAGGGGTTATTATAGTTATAGGTGCTTTTTTTGGAATCAAGGAATATATTTATTTCAGTAAACATATAGATACTGATGATGCTCAGGTTGATGCAGACATCAGCCCGGTAGTATCAAGAGTGGGTGGTTACGTAGATTCTATTTATTTTGAAGAGAATGAGCATGTAAGCCAAGGTAAATTATTGGTGAAATTAGATAGTCGCGACTATAAAATTAAGCTAGAACAAGCGCAAGCAGGAAAGCAATCTGCTTTAGCAAATGTGAATGTAACAGAAACCGTAGTATCCTCTACTTCGGCTAATATTGCTACCACTAAAGCAAATGTAGCTGCTGCCAGTGCCAGAGCAGAAAAAGCGGCGAAGGATTTTGCCCGTTACCAAAACCTGATAAAAGATGGTTCTGTAACCCAACAGCAATATGATCAAGCTAAAGCCGAAAAACAAACCGCAGATGCTCAACTGAGTGCAACAAAAGCACAATATCAAGCAGCTTTAAAGCAGGTGAATACCAGCCAGTCTCAGGTAAGTGCTGCAAATTCTAATATCAGTTCTAGAACGGCAGATATAGATTATGCAAAACTGCAACTTTCCTACACAACAATCAATGCACCTTCATCTGGTGTAGTTTCAAATAAAAATGTGCAAATCGGGCAGTTAATTCAACCCGGACAATCTTTATTTGTAGTGGTGAACGATAATAGCAAATACATTAAAGCAAATTTTAAGGAAACTCAGTTAGAGAAATTAAAAGAAGGACAATTGGTAGATATAGAGGTTGACGCTTATCCTAATGCTGAATTAAAAGGGCATATTTATAATTTCTCTCCCGCAACTGGTGCTAAATTTTCTTTGCTCCCTCCGGATAATGCAACAGGTAATTATGTAAAAGTAATTCAAAGAATACCCGTTAAAATTAAACTGGATAATAATAAAATTATAGAAAAACTAGTACCTGGAATGAGTGTAAAAGTTTCTGTTCACATTTCTGAATAATGTTATGGCAGAAAAAGGTTTAAAGAAATGGGTGATTACCATTACGGTAATTACTGCTGCACTTTTAGAGTTAATTGATACTACTATTGTAAACGTCTCGCTTCCACAAATACAGGGAAACTTAGGTGCTACTTTAGAAGACATTGCATGGATAACTACGGGTTACGCAGTTGCGAACGTAATTATTTTACCAATGTCGGGATGGTTAGGTGATAAGTTTGGGAGAAAAAATTATTTCATTTTTTCAATTGTCATTTTTACCATAGCCTCATTTTTATGTGGTAACGCAACCACATTAGAAGAACTCATTGCTTTCAGAATTTTACAAGGACTTGCTGGTGGAGGGTTAATTTCTACAGGGCAAGCCATATTGCTAGAGACTTGGCCGCCGGAAGAAGTGGGTATTGCTACTGCCATGTTTGGTTTAGGCGCTGTTGTTGGACCAACATTAGGACCAACCATAGGAGGTTACATCACCGAGCATTTTTCTTGGCCTTGGATATTTTATGTAAACATCCCAATTGGAATTATTGCTGCTTTTGCCGCTTATCTGGTCATCCGAGAAACACCTAAAGAAGCAAAAGGAAGACCCATTGATTGGTGGGGAATTATTCTACTGGCACTTACCGTAGGGAGCTTACAAACCGTTTTAGAAAAAGGAGAAAGTGAAGACTGGTTTGCCACTTCTTATATTTTAATATTAACAGTTGTTTCTGTTCTTGGTTTTTTTCTATTCATTTGGCGAGAGAAAAGCATTGAATATCCAATTGTTAACCTCAACATTCTGAAAAAGAGGAGCTTTTCTGTAGGGATGTTCTTTAGCTTTGTTTTAGGCTTCGGATTGTATGGATCGGTATTTATTTTTCCTATTTTTTGCCAGAACTTGCTAGGGTTTTCTGCCTTACAAACCGGTAAAATATTTTTACCAGGCGGTT